>JAGBDD010000072.1 GCA_017937685.1 Thermoguttaceae bacterium
GCCGTGCGGCGGGTTTTCGCCTTCGACGTGAACGTGTCCTGGGGCTCCGTGGGGTGGGTTTTCCGCGGCGTGGTCGTGATCGCAGTCGGGGCCGTGAACGTGTTCGGCGGCGTCGGGCGCGCTTTGCGGTCGAGGGCAACCGGCGAACGCGCCGAGCGACGCAACGGCGAGTAAGGTCGCGAAAACGCCGGGGAAACGGCGGGAATCGCGACGCTGTTTCGTGATTTTCATAACGCGCTTTATCTCCGTTAAAGCAGTGCGCAAGCGTTGACGTTAAATACGATAGGCGAATTACGCGCCGACTTCCGGAACGGATTGCGCGGCTTCCGCTTCGTGTTCGTGTTCGCAGTTTTCGTCGTGAACGTGTCCGGGCTCGTCGTGCGCGTGATCGCAGTTTTCGTCGTGAACATGGCCCGGTTCGCCGTGTTCGTGATCACAGTTTTCGTCGTGAACGTGTCCTTCTTCGCCGTGCGCGTGGTCGCAGTCGGGGCCGTGAACGTGTCCGGCTTCGCCGTGGTCGTGCGCGCAACCGGGGCCGTGGACGTGTCCGGGTTCGCCGTGCGCCGGGCCGGCCGGGACTTTGCCGCCGAGAACGAAGAAGGCGGCGACGCCTCCGACGAGAAGAAGCGCGAGCGCGCCGACGGCGATGAAGGGAGACGGGGCTTTCGGTTGATCGTCGTTGAGTTTTTGTTCGGTCATTTTAGCGTCCTAAACTTGTGGGTTCTTTGATTTTAGTTTATCGTTGCGTTTTTAATCGTTTTCAAAGCGGAGTCGACGGTCAATTGAGAATTTTGCGCAAACGGAGATAAAGCGGCGTCGAAAACGCTTCGTTTAAACGATTTAACAACGCGACGAAGGAAAGCGAACAAACGGCGCCCGACGAAGAATCGACGAACGCTCGGACGGAGGGCGCGCCGAAATCGCCGAAAATTTCCTTTTCGGTCGGGAGACGGAGCGACGACCAAGCGACGGCGCAACGCGACTTATGAACGGGAAGGTTGCGGTCGAACGACGGCGTTTCGGCAAAACTCGACTCGAAACGCGGCGGCGTCAAAAAAAGGGAGGAACGGCAAAAAACGCGAGCGCTGGAGATCGGACGGCGTTGGCGGCGATGAAAAACGTCGTCGTCGGCGATTGTCGAATCGTTATAGTCGACGAGGCAATGTGAATCAAAAACGCAACGCTCGGTCGGCTGATGCGCTCGGCAACAGTGGAGCGAATGGAGCCAAAACGCGAAAAACGCCGCCCAAACGAGCGCGTTTGCCGCTTTACTTTTGCTTAAATCGCTCATATCCGTTCCCAAGCCTGTAAACGTGAAAATTTGCCGAATCCCTGCAATCGGCGCCAACGGTAATTTTAACAGTTTTTTCGCGTTTGGGAAGTGTCGTCGACAAATTTTCCTGGATTTTTTGCGGAAAAACGCCGATTTTACAACGTCGCGGACGGCGCGACGGCTGTTGAACGGGGAAGATTGGGCGTAGTTTGACGACGGGAACGGCGCGACCGGTTCGCGCGTCGCAAGCGAAAAACGACGCGGGAAGTAAAGATTAATATGGGAAAAATGGAGAAAGCGGTCGCGTCGTCGGAGACGGGCTCGGCGGAACGACCGTTGCAAATGAAAATCCGTTGGGCGACGCGGGCGGACGCGGCGGAGTTGCGGCGGATTTACGCGTATTACGTCGAGAATACGACCGTTTCTTTCGAGTACGAGGCGCCGAGCGTCGCGGAGACGGAGCGTCGAATCGCGGAGGTCGAGGGCGTTTATCCGTTTTTGGTTTGCGTCGTCGAGAGCGAACGCGGCGAAGATGGGAAAGAAGGGGGAAACGCGGGGAATTCTTCGGTCGCGCCGAACGACGAAGCGAAAAAAGCGTTGCCGGTTGCGTCGGACGGAGAAGAAAAGAGGGACGCTTCGGTCGCGTTAGATAGCGAACGCGAAGAAAAAGCGCAAGATTTTCCGTCGGCGACGAAGAGGAAACATAGCGAGGCTCGGGAAGTTTTGCCGTCGCGAGCTAACGTCGTCGACGGAAAAAACGTTGAAAACGAAGGCGGCGAACGAATCGTCGGGTACGCGCTGGCGCATCGAGCGTTCGAGCGGGCGGCGTATTCCTGGACGGCGGAAACGGCGGTTTACGTCGACCGAAACTGGCGGCGACACGGAGTCGGCGAAGCGTTGTATTCGGCGTTGATCGAGATATTGGAGGCGCAAGGATTCCGAACGCTTTACGCCGTCGTCGTCGCGGAAAACAAAGCGAGCGTCGAATTTCATAAACGCGCCGGATACCGGGAATTTGCGACGTTTAAGAACGCCGGTTGGAAATTTGAACGTTGGCTCGACGTCGTTTGGCTGGAGCGAACGCTCGGCGCTTGGCGCGACGCGGAGAATATAAACGAGAAAATCGGGGGCCCGGAAAAAGCGGACAAGTCGCCGAATACGTCGAACGCCGAGGCGGCGGAGCCCGCGCCGACGCCGGTTCGTCCGCTCGCCGAGTTGGCGGAAAAGCGGTCGGCGGCAATTTTGAGCGCCGCGACTCGCAAAGCGACGTTGGCAAAGCGGGAAACTTAGCGTCGCCGCGTCGGGGCCTATTGACAAAAAAATAAGGGAGGGTAAGATAAAAATTACGCCCTAAAACGGAGCGTTGTTGTTGAAAACGCGATCTGTTTTGCGCGATCGTTGCGATTATACCGATTTTGCGCGACGTTCGAGAGGGGATTTGTCGGTTTTAGCGGTTAAAGCGGTTTCGGCGGCAAACTTTCGTCGTTTTCTTAAGGGAAACAAAGTTGGAAAAGTTTGAAAAAAAAGTCTGGTTGTCCACGCCGACGATGCACGGCGACGAAATTCGTTACGTTCAAGAGGCTTATGAGACGAACTGGATGTCGACTGTCGGCGCCAATATCGACGCGGCGGAAAAGGCGATCGCCGAGAAAGTCGGCTGTCGTTGCGCGGTCGGGTTGTCGTGCGGAACGTCGGCGCTCCACTTGGCCGTTAAGTTGGCGGGAATCAAGCAAGGCGACGTCGTTTTCTGCACCGACGTTACCTTTGCCGCGTCGGTGAATCCGATTCTGTACGAGAAGGGCGAGCCGGTCTTTATCGATTCCGAATACGAAACGTGGAATATGGACCCGGTCGCGCTGGAAAAAGCGTTCGAGCTTTACCCGAACGCGAAGGCGATCGTCGTCGCGAACCTTTACGGCGTCCCGGCAAAGTTCGACGAAATTTGCGAAATCGCGCGCAAGCATAGAGCGATTATTATCGAAGACGCCGCCGAATCGCTCGGCGCGACGTACAAAGGGCGGCAAACCGGGACGTTCGGCGCCTATAACGCGATCTCGTTCAACGGCAACAAAATTATCACCGGCTCTTCCGGCGGCATGCTCCTGACCGACGACCAAGAGGCGGCGAACAAAGCGCGCAAATGGTCGACGCAAAGTCGGGAAAACGCGCCTTGGTACCAACACGAGGAAATCGGTTACAATTACCGAATGAGCAACGTGATCGCCGGCGTCGTGCGCGGACAAATCCCGTATTTGGAAGAACATATCGCGCAAAAGAAGGCGATTTACGAACGTTACAAGAAGGGGTTCGAGGGGCTTCCGGTCTCGATGAATCCGTTCGACGCGGACGTAATGGAGCCGAATTACTGGCTTTCGTGCCTCTTGATCGACGAAGACGCGATGTGTAAACAGGTTCGGAGCGACTCCGACGCGTGTTACGTCTCCGAGCCGGGCAAGTCGTGCCCGACGGAAATCCTCGAAACGTTGGCGAAATACAACGCCGAAGGGCGTCCGATTTGGAAGCCGATGCATATGCAGCCGAAGTTCCGTATGTCGCCGTTCGTTACCCGCGAGGGGGACGGACGCGGACGGACGAACGCTTACATCGCCGGTCGCGGCGTCGACGTCGGCGCGGATATTTTCCATCGCGGCTTGTGCCTCCCGAGCGATAACAAAATGACGCCGGAGGAACAAGATCGCGTAATCGAAATCGTGAGAAGTTGTTTCGAATAACGGGAGGCGGACGTCCGATATGTACGCGAAATTTTTTAAGCGCGCGATCGACTTTGCGGCGTCGTTTTTGGCGTTGATCGTTTTGTCGCCGCTCCTTTTGACGTTGTACGTCGTCGGCGCGATCGCGTTGAAGGGCGATCCGTTTTTCTATCAAGAACGACCCGGTAAAAAGGGGAAAGACGGTAAAGAAAAGATTTTCCGTTTGATTAAATTCCGCACGATGAGCAACGCGCGCGGCGCCGACGGCGAACTCCTGCCGGACGACGTTCGTTTGGGACGGTACGGACGTTTTCTCCGTTCGACGTCGCTCGACGAACTGCCGGAGTTGCTCAATATCCTTAAGGGCGATATGTCGCTCGTCGGCCCGCGCCCGTTGCTCGTGCGGTACTTAGAACGTTACACCGAAGAGCAACGACGGCGACACGACGCGCGACCGGGATTGACGGGGCTAGCGCAAGTGAGCGGTCGTAACGCGCTTTCGTGGGAAGAACGATTTAAACTCGACGTAAAATACGTCGATTCTATTACTTTTTGCGGCGACGTCGCGATTATTTTCGGTACTCTTAAGACCGTTTTTAAACGCGAAGGCATTACCTCGGAAACGTCCGCGACGATGGAAGAGTTTATGGGAAGCGGCGTGAAAAAATGACGACGGCGAAACGGAAAATCGTTATAATCGGCGCGAGCGGACACGGCAAAGTCGTCGCCGATCTTGCGAAAAAGAACGGTTACGACGACGTTGTTTTTTTGGACGATAATCCAAACGCCGGTGCAAACGGCGGGTTTCGCGTTGTGGGAACGACGCGAGACGTTTCTAGGTTTGCTGAATGCGATTTTATTGTCGCGATCGGCGCCGCGCGCGTGAGGGAACGATTGCAGACGCGGTTGCTGGACGCGAATTTGCGCGTTGTTTCGTTGATTCATCCCAACGCCGTCGTCGCGGACGATTGCGTCGTCGGGCCGGGAACGGCGGTGATGGCGGGCGTCGTCATTAATCCTTCGGTTCGTATTGGCGCGGGATGTATCGTTAACACCGCCGCGTCGGTCGATCACGATTGCGTCGTCGAAGATTTTGCGCATATTTCGGTGGGGGCGCGTTTGGCGGGAACCGTCTCGGCTGGCGCTCGATCTTGGATTGGTATTGGCGCGACGATAAGCAATAATATAAAAATCTGCGCCGACTGCACGATTGGCGCGGGCGCCGTCGTGGTGAAGGATATCGACGAGCCCGGCGTTTACGTCGGCGTTCCCGCGCGTAAAATGGTAAAGCGTTAGTAAGCGACAACTTAAGTAAACGACACGTTCCTATGAAAATTCTTTATGCGACGACCGTTGGGATTACGATGGGCTTTTTTAAGCAGTTTGTTAAATCCTTGCTTGACGCCGGGCATACGGTGGAAATTGCGACGAACGACGCGGAAGTTCCGATTCCGGAGTGTTATCGAGAATGGGGATGCGTCGCGCATACGATTTCGACTTCGCGCTCGCCGTTGAACAAGGGAAATCTCGGCGCCGTTAAGCAATTGCGCAAGTTGGTCGAGGAGAACCGTTACGACATTGTTCACTGTCATACGCCGGTCGCGGCGATGTGCGCGCGGTTGGCGTGTCGCGGGGCGCGGAAGCGCGGAACGAAAGTTTTTTACACGGCGCACGGGTTCCACTTTTATAAGGGCGCGCCGCTGAAAAACTGGTTGTTGTATTATCCGGTCGAGAAGATTTGCTCGCGTTGGACCGATCTCTTGATTACGATTAATCAAGAGGATTACGCCTTGGCGCAACGTAAAATGAAAGCCAAGGAGGTTGTTTACGTTCCGGGCGTCGGCGTCGACTTGACGAAGTTCGGGAACGCGACGGTCGACAGAGCGGCGAAACGGCGCGAACTCGGCGTTCCGGAGGACGCGACGCTTCTTCTGTCGGTTGGCGAACTGAACGCGAACAAAAATCACGAAACGATTATTCGAGCGTTAGCGAAACTCGAAAATAACGCGAACGTGTATTACGCGATCGCCGGGCGCGGCGGTTTGGATAAGTATTTGCAAAATCTTACCGCGTCGTTAGGGTTGGGCGACCGTGTAAAATTACTCGGTTACCGCACCGACGTCGCGGAGTTATGCGCGACGGCGGATGTTTTTGCGTTTCCGTCGTTTCGCGAAGGGCTCGGGTTGGCCGCCGTCGAAGCGATGGTTTACGGTTTGCCGCTGATCACGTCGAACGTTCACGGGATTAACGATTACAGCGAAGACGGGAAAACCGGGTTTAAAAACGCGCCGAACGACGTCGACGGTTTTGCCGAATCGATTAAAAAGTTAAGCGAAATGAAACCGGAGTTGCGCGAGGAAATTTCGCGCTATAATCGCGTTCTTGCTCAAAAGTATGGGCTCGATAAAATTATTCCGACGATGAAAAAACTTTACGGGCTTGATTGAACGTTGCGCGACTTTTGGGGCGTGAGCGGGTTAATTTTATTTGGCGGTCGCGACGCGGCGTTTTCCGACGTTCGACCGTTTGTCGTCGGCTTGCGACGAAACTTAAAAACAACACACAGGGCGGCGACCGAGCGGTCGGCGCGATCGTAATTCGATAAAAAGAAAAGGAAGCGTTTATGTCGTTGTTCGCGAATAAAACGTTGATGATCACCGGCGGCACGGGGTCGTTCGGAAACGCCGTTCTCAACCGATTTCTTCAAACCGATATCGGAGAAATTCGGATTTTCTCCCGAGACGAGAAGAAACAAGACGATATGCGGCACGAGTTCCAAGCGAAAATGCCGGAAGTCGCCGATAAAATCAAGTTTTATCTCGGCGACGTGCGCGATATTCGCTCCGTCCGCAACGCTATTTACGGCGTCGATTACATCTTCCACGCCGCCGCGCTCAAACAGGTGCCGTCGTGCGAGTTCTTCCCGATCGAAGCGGTGAAGACGAACGTCTTGGGCACCGAAAACGTCTTGACCGCCGCCGTCGAAGCCGGCGTGAAAAACGTCGTGTGCCTCTCGACCGACAAGGCCGCGTATCCGGTCAACGCGATGGGAACCTCGAAAGCGATGATGGAAAAAGTCATCGTCGCGAAGGCGCGAACCGTTTCGCCGGACAAAACGAAAATTTGCTGCACGCGCTACGGCAACGTGATGTGTTCGCGCGGCAGCGTTATTCCGCTTTGGATCGAGCAAATCAAAGCCGGGAACCCGATCACCGTTACCGACGGGTCGATGACGCGCTTCATTATGTCGCTCGACGAGGCCGTCGACTTGGTGCTTTTCGCGTTCGAACGCGGCGAAAGCGGCGATATTTTGGTGCAAAAGGCGCCCGCCTGCACGATTCAAACGCAAGCCGAAGCCGTCTGCGAACTCTTTGGCGGCGATAAGAGCAAGATCAAAACGATCGGCATTCGACACGGCGAAAAAATGTACGAAACGCTTCTCACCAACGAAGAGTGCGCGAACGCCGTCGATATGGGGAACTTCTATCGCGTTCCGTGCGACAAACGCGGTCTCAACTACGACAAATACTTCAACCAAGGCGACGCCGAGCGCAATACGTTGACCGAGTTCAACTCGAACAACACGGAGCTGCTCACCGTCGAGCAAACGAAAGCGAAGATCGCGTCGTTGGCGTACATCCAAGACGAATTGGCGAAGTTGGGGAATTAAAATGAAAATACTCGTTACCGGGGCCGCCGGTTTCGTCGGTAAAAACTTGGTCGAGGCGCTGAAAAATCTTCGCGACGGCAAAGATAAAACGCGTCCGAATCTCCTCGTCGAGGAAATTTACGCTTACGACGTCGACTCGACCGACGCCGAGCTGGAAACCGCGTGCGCGAACTGCGATTTCGTCTTCAACTTGGCGGGCGTCAATCGACCGCAAAATCCGGAAGAGTTTATGCAAGGCAACTTCGGCTTTGCGAGCAAACTGCTGGATACGTTGAAGAAATACGGCAATAAATGTCCCGTGATGATTTCTTCGTCGATACAAGCGACTTGCGTCGGGCGTTACGACGGCGAGTACGGGCGGAGCAAGAAAGCGGGCGAGGAACTCGTGTTTGCTTACGCCGAGGAGACCGGCGCCAAAGCGTTGGTTTATCGTTTTCCGAACCTTTTCGGGAAATGGTGTCGTCCCAACTACAACAGCGCCGTCGCCACGTTTTGCCACAATACGGCGAACGATCTGCCGATTACGGTGAACGATCCGGCGATTCGCTTGGAGTTGCTCTATATCGACGACTTGGTCGCCGAGGCGCTCGACGCGCTCGAAGGGAAGGAACATCGCTGCGAGTTCGACGGAATCGACGCCGTTCCTTGCGAAAACGGTCGATACTGCGTCGCGCCGATTACGCATAAGGTTGCGCTCGGCGAAATCGTCGAGTTGTTGAACGCGTTCAAAGCGCAGCCGTCGACGCTCCAAACGCCGGAGATTCCGAACGGTAGTTTCGCGAAGAAACTTTACAGTACGTATTTGTCGTATTTGCCGAAAGAAAAAGTCGCGTTTCCGTTGAAGATGAACTCGGACGCGCGCGGTAGTTTTACGGAGTTGCTGAAAACGGCGAACTGCGGACAGGTGAGCGTCAACGTTTCGAAGCCCGGCGTCGTCAAGGGCCAACATTGGCACAACTCGAAATGGGAGTTCTTTATCGTTGTTTCGGGACGCGGTTTGATTCAACAGCGCAAGATTGGAACGGACGAAGTCTGGAACTTTGAAGCGTCGGGGGATAAAATCGAAGCGATCCATATGCTCCCGGGCTATACGCACAATATCGTTAATTTGTCCGAAACGGAGAATTTGGTTACCGTTATGTGGGCGAACGAACAATTCGATCCGAACAAACCGGACACGTTTTTCGAGGCGGTGGAATGAGCGAAATGAAACTGGACTACGGCGACGTTAAATTTAAGGACAACGGCAAACTCAAGTTGCTGATTATCGTCGGAACGCGCCCGGAGATTATTCGGTTGGCGGCGGTGATCGATAAGTGTCGCGCTTATTTTGACACGATCCTCGCGCACACGGGCCAAAACTACGACTACAACCTCAACGGCGTTTTCTTTAAAGACCTTAAACTCGCCGATCCGGAGGTTTATATGAACGCGGTCGGGGACGACCTCGGCGCGACGGTCGGGAATATTATCAACTGCTCGTACAAGTTGATGGCGCAAATCAAGCCGGACGCGTTGTTGATTTTGGGCGACACGAACTCGTGTCTCTCCGCGATCGCGGCGAAGCGGCTCCACATTCCGATCTTCCATATGGAGGCCGGCAACCGTTGCAAAGACGAGTGCCTTCCGGAGGAAACGAACCGCCGCATCGTCGACATTATTTCGGACGTGAACCTCGCGTACTCCGAACACGCGCGCCGTTACCTGCACGAATGCGGCGTCGCGCGGGAGCGGACTTACGTTACCGGCTCGCCGATGGCGGAAGTGCTGCGTCGCAACCTCGACGACATTAAAGCGAGCGACGTTCTCGAGCGTCTCGGTTTGGAACCGAAGAAGTACATTCTTTTGTCGGCGCACCGCGAGGAGAATATCGACTCGGAGAAGAACTTCAACAGTTTGTTCAACGCGATCAACAAGCTGGCGGCGAAGTACGATATGCCGATTTTGTACTCGTGTCATCCGCGCAGCCGCAATCGTTTGGAAAAGAGCGGGTTCCAACTCGACGAGCGCGTGCGACGCAACGAACCGCTCGGCTTCCACGACTATAACAAGTTGCAGATGAACGCGTTCGCGGTCGTTTCGGACAGCGGCACGCTTCCGGAGGAAAGCTCGTTCTTTACGAGCGTCGGAAGTCCGTTCGCGGCGGTGTGCATTCGCACGTCGACGGAGCGTCCGGAGGCGTTGGACAAGGCGTGTTTCGTGATCGCCGGGATCGACGAAACCGGGTTGTTGCAAGCGGTCGAAACGGCGGTCGCGACGACGGAGAACGGCGACTGGGGTATTCCGGTTCCGGACTACGTCGAAGAGAACGTGTCGACGAAAGTGGTAAAGATAATTCAGTCTTACGTCGGCATTGTGAACCGTATGGTGTGGCGCAAGTTTTGACGCAAACGAACGACTCTTCGCGGCGCCGATCGTCGCGGAGGCGTCGCGCTCGACGAATTGAAGGTTAACGGGGCGAAACGCGAGACGAATCGGCGTTTCGTCCTTTTAGCGTTTTGGGGCGCGGTTTGCGGACGGTTAAAATTTCCCGCGGCGGATTGACAAACGGAAAATTTAAGGATACAATAGGAACGAGGGCGTCGCAACTTTCAGACAAGGCGCCTCGCGCGGGAATTATTATGCGTTTAGAATTTAAGTCGCCATTAGCGCGAATTCTTGGCGATAACAAATAAGCGATAAAAAAGGTTGAGTCGATGACCGACGTTCAAGAGTTTCATCCGTTAATTACGATCGTTATGCCCGTTTATAACGGAACGAATTATCTGCAAGAAAGCGTTAATTCCGCGTTGGCGCAGACTTACGATAATATCGAGATTGTTGTCGTGAACGACGGGTCGACCGACGACGGCGCGACGGACGCTCTCGCACAAAGTTTGGCGCGGCAATATCCGGACAAAATTCGCTATTTTTCCAAGGAGAACGGCGGCGTTTCGAGCGCGTTGAACTTAGCGTTGGAAAAGGCGCGCGGACGTTGGTTCTCATGGTTGAGCCACGACGATTTGTATTATCCCGACAAGATCAAAGCGCAAGTCGATTACATCGGGGAACTCTTACGCAAGAATCCGAATATCGATTTGGATCGCGTCGTTTTGCGTTGCGGCGCAGAGTTGATTGACGCCGACGGTAAGGTTATTTATAGCAAAAAAAGGAGCGGCGTTAAAGAGTGGGAACCGATTATTGAGACGATTCTGAATAATATTTATTATTATCGATTGTCCGGTTGCGCTTTTCTAACGCCTTTGGACGCGGTGAAGAAGATCGGCGGTTTTAACGAAGAGCTTCGCGCTGTTTCCGACGCCGAGTATTGGTATCGCCTTTTGTTCGCCGGCTACGATTTTTATTACGTTGACCGACGTTTGGTTCAAAGTCGTATGCACAAGAGCCAAGTGGGAAAAACGCGCGTCGCTCTTTGCAAGCGGGAGATCGAGGAGCTTCATCTTTGGTTTATCGAGCGAATTTGGGAGAACGAAGAATGGCGTAAGTCCGCGATCTTCTTGCGATTGTATATCTATTTGTGCAAGCGCGAGCTGAACGACGCGGCTAAGCGCGCCTTGACGTATTGGCGTCGGTTGGATCGAAGTTTGAGCGACCGCGTGAAGATACGCGTTTACGGATTGGGCTACTCGTGTTTCGGCAAAGCGCGAGGTATGGTTCGCGACATTTTTTATGCGTTAAAGGTTAAGTAGCGTTAACGGGCTCGGCGGGAAATTTGGCGGTAGGAAGAGACGATGAATTTGGTTCGGGTGCAGGAATTTTTGAACAAACGTTTTTATTATAGCGTTCATCGTTATAATCATAAACGTTATTGGAAATTGCGCGCTTATGTCGCCGCGCCGCCGCGGGAGGGGAAAATTCGGCGCTTGATTCAACTTTTTCTGAAAGTATGGCGTTTGTATCAAATCAAAAAAATGGATGGATACAATAACGCGTCGACGGGCGCGTCGTTGGATCGTTGCGTTGAATTTTGTACCTCCCCCGATTTCCGCACGGTTTAAATGGGATTATTATATCGAAATATGCTTCGATAGGTAAAACGCGTGCATTTTTCATCAGGTAACCTTAGGAACTAAGGTTGTCGACGGAACGCCGCGCGCGCCGATTATCGGCGACAACGTAATGCTCGGCGCCGGTTGTAAAATTTTAGGCGACGTTAGAATCGGCGATAATGTAAAAATTGGCGCGAACGCCGTCGTGGTTTGCGACGTTCCGGACAACTGCACGGCGGTCGGCGTACCGGCGCGTATTGTGCGGCGTCGCGAAAATGTGTAGATAAGCAAACGAACGTAAAATTTGACGTTGTTTTATTGTTTTTTGTTTGTCGGTAATTAATAATTATTGGGGCGTAGAGGGTTCGTTTTAAATGTGGCCGTACTTGTCGATAATGGCGATCGTTGTAATTTTGCCGGTATTAGGCTTGTGGGGACGCAGATTTCTCTATATCGACGAACGGCAAGCGCAACGTTTTAAAGCGCTCTATTGCGTTATTGTTTGTTGTAGTATGGCGACGCTTTGCGCGTTGCGCGGGGTAAGAATCGGTTACGATACGTCAAATTATATTTATATGTATTATAATACGCGTTCGTATACGTTGGGCGATGTTATCGACTCGTACATAAATCCCGATAATTTTGATAATGTCGACGACGCAAAAGATATTGTTTACAAGTTGATTAACAACGCCTTTGCGAGTATTTTTCAAGATCATCGACCGTTTTTCTTTTTTTGCGCTTTGATTGGTTTTGCCGGGCCCTCTTGGCTGATTTATCGTTATTCTAATAACGTTGTTGTAAGCTTTTTGTTGTTTATGGCGCTTGGCGGCTTTATGTTTAATTTTACCGGAATTAGACAGGGAATGGCGCTAGGAATAACGGCCTTTTCCTACAAGTATTTGTTGGAACGTCGTTTCAAAAACTTTATTTTTATTGTCTTAGCGGCTAGCCTATTTCATAAATCCGCTTTATGTTTTGCGCCTGTTTATTTTCTAAATGTAAATTTGAGTAAAAAAATAATTGCTGCATATTTAGGACTTTTTTTAATCGCCTTTGCATGCCCGGGGCTCTTTATGCAACTTTTTTTGTTGATTGGAGGAAGCGACGGGCGCGCCGAGTTATATTTTTCCGGAAATGGCGCGGGGCTCTTGCGGTACACGATATTTATTATCCATTTTTTAATTTTAGCGTTTTGTTTTACGCGATATTCCGCAGTGACGACGTTAAATAAAAATTGGACATTGGGGTATCATACGTTAATTATCGCTAGCCTCCTAAATTTTTTGGTTTCGCAGATACCGGGTTGCTTTAGATTGGCTTATTATTACACGATATTCGAACCGGTAATGATTGTCGCCGCGTTAAGCGTTATTCCGCAACCGAAAGAAAAATTGTTTTTTACGTCGGTAATTTTATTTTGCGCGATTAGTTATTTTTGTTATTCGATTTCGTCGGGAGAAATTTATTATCCCTACGTTTTTTTTGGCGCTTAGCGTTTTGAAAAGTGTTTTTTAGCGCGAGGTGAATTATGATGCGAGTTTTGTGGTGTTTAAACGGCGCGATCGGTCGTCTCGCGCAGATTATGGGAAAACCGGGCGCGCAGAGCGGCGGATGGATCGACGCGCAACTGGCCGAACTTGAGCGCAACAATGACGTTAAATTAGGCGTCGCGGCGACCTTAAATTTAAACGAAACGAAACGCGCGAGCGAAAATAACGTCGATTATTACGGGTTGGCCGGCAAGGCGTTGCGACCGGGCGCGCATTTAGATGAAGTCGCGTTAGAAAGTTGGCGGCGCGCGATCGAGGAATTTAAACCGGACGTTCTGCATTTTTGGGGAACGGAGGTCAATTTAGCGCTTGATCTTGAAAAGATTGTCCCATCAGTTCCGAAGGTCGTAACGACGCAGGGGGTGTTGCGTTCGTTAGCGCAACTCTGGCAATGCGATAAAGACGAGTCGATTTCGAAACGCGAACTTAAAAACGCCTTGAGTTTTCCCGAGCGCGGCGTCTATTATTTAAACGGTCGACGCGTGGCCACGCAAATGCGAACGCAAGCGGCTTGCGAAGAACAAATCGTTAAAACATGCGATCTTATGATCGTCGATCCGATGGACGTATGGGCGGAATCGTTTATGCGCGCGAGTTGCGAAGACGTCGAGTTCGAACGCGTCGCGACCCGTATGAATCGACTCTTTAGGGACGGCGAACCGTGGAAACGCGAAAACGTCGAGCCGTATTCGATTTTTTGTAACGCGGGCGATATGCCGGGCAAAGGGCAACACACGCTCGTTAAAGCGTTAAGCGTTATTCGAAGGCGTTATCCGCAAGCGAAGTTGTATATTCCGGGAGGAAAAGCGGTTCGCCGACTTGGGAAATTTGAGTTTGCGCCGTATCGTCGTTATTTGGAATATTTAATCGCGAAGTACGACTTGCAAGATTCCGTGAAGTTCCTTGGACGTTTAACCGCCGAGGAGATGGCGGCGCAGTTGCGAAAAGCGCATCTTTTTGTTTTAGCGTCGCGAGCGGAGCATATCCCGACGTCGTGGCGCGAAGCGATGGCGGTTGGGACGCCTTGCGTGTTGTCGCAATGCGGGTGCGTGTACGAGCAGGTGCGACACGGCGAAGACGCGTATATGTATCGGTACGGCGAATACGAAGTCTTGGCGGAGTATTGTCGCCGAATTTTCGAGAGCGACGAAATTTCCCGTAAATTTAGCGAAAACGGAAAAAAGGTGATCGAACGCCAATTTGAAAACGCGTCCGACGACGGCGCCGATTTGGTCGCGGCGTATCGAAAAGCGTTGCGGAAGGTGGGAAAATAAATAAAAGGCGCTTGCGCGTCGGTAAAATGTCGACGTGTTTAGACGCGTTTAAGCGTTGCTAACGATATAAGGCGCGCGTTGCCCTTGGGAAAGTTACTCCCAGCTATTTTAGTATTTTTATTTAGCTCTGATATTTTAAGGAAGCGCAAGAAAATGAAAATAGTACATATCTCGCCCAGCGCTCCGTATAACGAGGGATGGGGATATCAAGAAAATCTGTTGCCTAAATATCAAGCGAAATTAGGGCACGACGTTACGTTAATTGTAACGAATAAAGAGCATTTTCAGGGCGGTTTTCGAGTTGTCGAGGCGTCGGACGGATATTCTAAGGATGGATTTAGAGTTATTCGGCGCCCGGTAAAATCAGGGTTCAACTTGCCGCTGTTGCGTCGTTTTTGTATGTCGCGTCTCGACGTTTACGATTTGCTTTGCGAATTGCAGCCCGATTTGATTTTTTATCATGGTTTGGCCAGCGCGACGATTTGGCAGGTCGTTAGATATAAAAAACGCGTCGCGCCGAACGTTGTGTTAATGCAGGATAATCATTTGGATTATAGGATCGGGCCGCTTGATACTTTATGGAGACGTTTTAACGCGTTGCGTTGCGCTTTCGTTTATCGAATGACGGGGCGATATGTCGATAAAGTATGGGGGGTAACGCCTTGGCGATGTCGGTATGCCGCCGAAGTGTACGGCGTGCCGAAGGAAAAAATCGGTTTACTCGTTATGGGCGGCGACGATGAAAAAATCAAGTTTGACGAGGCCTCGCGATTACGTAAAGAAATACGCGCTCAGTTGGCGATCGGAGAGAACGATTTTGTTGTAGCAACCGGAGGAAAACTGGACGCCGCCAAGAACGTTCATATTTTGATGCGCGCTTTTGCTAAGATAAAGAAAGACAATTTAAAATTGATAGTCTTTGGGAAACCGGACGATAACTTGCGGCACGAGATTGAAGCGTTGGCGCAAGCGCCGAACATTCGGTATGTCGGTTGGATCCCGGCCGATAAAGTATACGATTATTTTTGGGCTTCCGATCTCGTCGCGTTTCCCGGTCAACATTCGGTCTTGTGGGAGCAAGCGTGCGCGTGCGGTATTCCGGGAATATACAAACGTTGGCCTGGGATGGATCACGTCGACGTCGGCGGAAACGTCGATTATTTTGAAAAAGACGAAGAAGAAGAGTATCGCGCAAAAATACTTGCGTCGTATGAAAATGTAGAAAAATATCAAGCGATGAAAAAGGTCGCTCTTGAAAAGGGGATACGAGAATTTTCCTACCAAGAGATTGCTAAACGCGCTACCCAAATTACTTGTTAGGCCAAGATAGGGGCGCCGAGCAAGGTCAAAAGAGATATTCGTAGCATACGTTTGTATATAAATTGGGAAAGAAATAATTATTGATAATAAAATTATTGAGTTAAATGATAAAGATAAGAATGATAACATATCATACGCCTAAAAATTATGGCGCGGTGTGGCAAGCGGTTTCTTTATTTAGTTATCTAAAACACCAAACCGACGACGTTAAAGTTATTGATTTTTGTACTAAGATTCATAAAGCGAATTACGCCGCTCTGAAATTATCGTTTCGTAGTGGGAAAGCGTTTGCGTTGTCGGTGTTAGCGTTGCCTCATTTTTGGCGTAAACTAAAAAAGAACTCTAAATTTGACGTATTTATTCACGAAAATTTAGAGTTAACTCAACGTTATGATTCGGCGGAAAAACTTTATTGCGAGCAATGGGAAAACGACGTTGTTTTTACTACGGGAAGCGATCAAGTTTTTCGTCCGAATCTTGTTGAAGAACATCAAAAAATCAATTATCTTGATTTTGTTCCGGAAAACCATTATAAATTTTCTTATGCCGCAAGTTTTGGCGTGAGAACGTTTCCGAATGAAAAAGAGAAAAAGGAACGAATCGCGCAATATTTAAAGAAGTTTAACGCTATTTCAATACGCGAAAAGTCGGGCGTTGAGTTTGTGCGTGATTTGTGCGGTCGAGAAGCGGTTGAAGTTTTAGATCCCGTTTTTTTAAACGAACGTTCGTTTTGGGAGAATTTAGCGCGTCCGTATTTGCGAAAATTTGAACGTTATTTGCTTTATTATCGTTTGCTTTCGTCTAGGGATAGCGACCGCTTTGCGATGCGCGTCGCAAAAGAACGTAATTTAAAATTAATCGTTGTTGGCGACGGTTTGCGTAGAGGTTTGCGTAACGCGACTTTTCTACGCGACGTCGGGCCGCAAGAATTGTTGACGCTGTATCGAGACGCAGATTTTGTGACGACGACCTCGTTTCATGGCGTGGCTCTTTCATTAATTTTTGAGAAGCAGTTTGTTTTTTCGAATACGCATAGCGGCACGAACATACGCGGTTTAAATTTATTGGAAAAAGCGGGAATTTTGGAACAAGCCGTTCCTAAAACATATTCGGCGGTGAATCTAATCGACTATCAAGCGGTTAACGCAAGATTGACGGTTTTAAAACGACAAGCAAAAGATTTCATCGACGCGTCTCTGGAAGAAGCTCGACAATGGAACGCTGGGAAAGCCAACGATGAAAATAGAAAATCTTAAAAACGAATGCACCGCGTGCGCCGCGTGCGCCGCGCGTTGTCCTAAGAATTGCGTGGAAATGCGTATGGACGACGAAGGTTTTTATTTTCCGGTAATCGATACGAAAAAGTGTGTTCATTGCGGGCTTTGCGAAAAAGTTTGTCATTGTTTGAATCAAAAAAACGCGCCTAATGTAAGAACGTCGTATTGTGGTTTTACCCAAGACGACAAAACTTTGAACGATAGTTCGTCGGGCGGCGCTTTTTCCGCATTAGCGGGGCTTGTTTTGCGCGACGGTGGCGCGGTGTACGGCGCCGCGTTCGATTATGACGATTTACTCTTAAAACATTGTTCGTCGGACGAGGTTGGGTTGGGCGCGTTACGTCGAAGTAAGTATGTCGAAAGCGCTGTCAATGCCGGCGTGTTACGGAGAATTCAAGACGATTTGAACGCTGGGAGAAGGGTTTTATTTTGCGGAACGCCTTGCCAAGTTAGCGGTTTACTCCAATTTATTGACGATAAAGAAGAACGTTTGATTACGGTTGACTTTATTTGCCACGGCGTACCGTCGGGAAGGCTTTTCCAAGAATACCTCCGCGCCGTTTGTCGAAAAGGAAAGATTAGAAAAGTTTATTTTCGAAATAAATTCTTCGATTGGGGACAACATTGTTTAATTGTTGATTCGACCGCTAAAACGTTTATACGTAACGCGCCTTCTGATATTTTTCTTCAAGGTTTTTATAAGAACGTTTTTTTACGTCGAAGTTGTTATCGTTGCCGATATAAAAACGTGCGTCGCGCCGATATTACGCTCGCTGATTTTTGGAAGTGGCGCGACTACGATTCGACGATGAACGTAAAACGCGGGCTTTCGTTAATTGTCGCTAATAACGAACGTGGACGACAATTGATTGAAGCGATGGAAAATTTTGAGTTGACACGGATCGATAATCGTTATTCCGAATACGCTTTTTATACGGATGATTGCGAGCGTAGTTCTCTCAAAAGAGAACAATTTTTTGAAGCCTATCGGCGTTATGGGTTTAAAAAAGCCGTCTTTAAGACGCATTTACGCGAAGATGCCGGCGCGGTGTTGAAATTTTATCTAAAACATGGCTGGAAAGTATTAAAGATAAAAAGGGCGTTAAGGCGTTCAAAACATTCTCTGTGATTTGATAAAAATAAAAGACGGTAAAACGTAAAATATATGGCGACATTAGGTTTTTCGGTTTCTACCTTTTTAAAAAACGTTGGTAGCGGTTGGATTGCGCTTCTCGTTAGCGGTGCTGTTAGTTTTATTTCTTTGCCGTTGATGATAAATGCGCTTGGTGAAGAGTTGTATGGCGTTGCGGCGTTAACGACGTCGTTGATTGCTATATTTCAATATTTAAGTTTTGGTCTACCAACGACAGTTTTGCGTTTTTTTTCGTTTGCATTGGCAAAAAACGATTTAGACGAGGTGCGGAAAATTGCAAGTACGTCTCAGTTTCTTTTAGGAAGTTTGGGACTAGTTGGCGCTGTTGGATTTTTGTGTTCTTATCCTTGGTTTATCGAATTTTATGAGATTCGTGAGGATTGGCGCGCCGAATTGTGGATTTTATTTTTGATAACGGCGTTCAACTTTGCAGAGACGTTTTTTCTCGCTCCTTTTTTTGCCGTGTTACAAGCGCGAAATCGTTATGATTTGGGAAACTATAATCGTGTTATTTCCTCGCTTTTGCGTTTAAGCGTATTATGGATTGGTTTTCGATATTGGCAACCCACGTTATTGACGGTTTCGCTAGCTTATTTTATAGAGGTCTTATTTAGAACGGTTACGATTATTGTATTGGCTTTGCGTATCGAGGGAACGAATCTTGTTTTTAGGCGAAAAAATGTTTCGTTGCAATTATTGCCTCAATTTTTTTCATTTAGTTTTTTAATACTTATTAAGCAGGTTTTTTTTGGGCTATCAACGCAAGTTCCGATCATAATCGTTGGTAAAGTGTTAGGGAAAGATATGGTGGCGGCGTTATCGCCTTCGGTTCTTCTCTCTTCATATTTAATGTCGGTTTTATCGTCTATTTCGGCGCCTTTGTTGCCGCTTGCAAGTCAAGATAAAATAAAAAACGACGGGAACTCGTTAAAATATTGGACGTTAATTTTAAGCGAAGTTCTCGCATGGGTCGGCGGCGCCGCGTTGGTGGTGATTGGGGTAATGAGCGCTGATTTACTTGAGTTATGGGTTGGTAAAAATTTAGTATGGACGGAGAAAGCATTTTGTATAATGATATTAGGAATTGTTGTAGCGCAAATTCAAACAGTGAACGATGTATTGGCTACTGGCGCAAGTAGAATTGAACCGTCTGCGTATAGCGCGGTAGCTATGGCAATTTTGGTTATACTTGGCGTATGGGGAGGCACGGCGTATTGCGGGTGGTCGATTTTGGGCGTCGCGATTTGTATCGCGGTCGTTCGCGTGTTGCGCAACACGTTTTATTTGGCGTTCGCGTACTCTCGGATTTTCGGGTACAATTACTGGAACTACACTTGGCGCGTCTATTGTAAACCGATGTTTTACGCGGTCGTCGTGATTGTCGTCGCGCGCTGGTTGAAGGCGAATTACTTCGATTACGAGCCGTCGTTCGCGTTTTTGATTATTGGCTCGGCGGTCGTCGCGAGCGTTTACGGCGCGCTCGGATGGTACTTCAACGTCGACGCGGAGTTGAAGAAAAAGTTGCCGGGCGTTCATAAAATTCCGAAATGGGGACGCAAGGCGCTTAGGCTCCCGTTAGATTGAACGACGTGGCTAAAAAATGTTAAGACTTGTTTTAATAGAACGTTAAATAGTGAAAGCGCGGCGCCGTGCCCGATTTGTTGGAACGGCGCCGCGTTTTTGTTTGGTCGTCAATCGTTGATGATCGTTTTGCGTTCCCAGAGGGTTTGCGCGATTTTTTGGATCGTCTCTTTGGGGACGGCGTTGAAGCCGCGGTAAGCGAGTTCCGCTTGAATCTTTTGCAAAATTTTCGCGTCGAGCGGGGGCGCTTCGCCGAAACCGCGAACGACGCGCGTCGCTTTCTTCCCGTAATACGCCGCCGACGGAACGCCTTGCGCGACGAACGCTTCGCCGATCGCGTAATAACCGGCAAGCGCCGCGACCGTTCGCTCGATCTCCGCCGTCGATTTCGCCGGGCCCGGCCAGTCGTAATCCCAACGGAAACGCCAACGTTTCAGCGCGCCGCTCTCTTCGCCGACGAAAAAACTCGAACCGACGAAATCGAGCGCCGTCGACGTAATCGACGATTCGCCGCTCGAAAGCGTTTGCGCCTCCGCGTTGTCGACCAGGTTCCAAACCCGCGCCGTTCCGTCTTTTCCGTTCGAAACGAGCCAGTCGGAGTCCGAGAAGAAACGAACGCCGCGAACGCCGCCGAGGTGTCCCGGGAGAACGCGGCGCGTTTTGCCGGTCGCGTCCGTTAGGTCGACGACGTAAATTTTGCCGTTGTCGCAACCGGCGGCAAGGAGGCGCGAGTCGCAGGAAAGATCGACCGCGGCGATCGACGCCGGGAAGTCGGCGATTTCCCGCAACGGCGTTTCGCGCCGCCCCGTCCAAATCCGGACGACGCCGTCGTCGCAAGCGGTCGCGAAATAACGACCGTCGCGACTGAAACGGAACGAACGCGCCGTTCCGGAACCGACTTGAACGCGGAAAACCGCCTCGTTTGCCGCGGCGTCCCAAAGCGTAACGCCGCCGAACTCCGTCGCCGTCGCGAGCGTTCGACCGTCCGGCGCGAACTCGAGCTGCGAAACGCCTTTCACCCGCTCCGGCAAGGAACGCAAACGACGGCCCGACGTAAGATCCCAAAGATAAACGACTTGATCCCAACCGCCCGACGCGAGGTACCGGTCGTTCGGCGAGAGCGCGAGCGCGCGAATCCAGTCGACGTGTCCTTCAAGTTCGAGCAAATTCTTCCAAGCGCTCGGCGAATCGGCGTTCGCGTCGGAGGCGTCGACCGGGCGGCCCCAAAGGCGAATCGCGCAGTCCTTGCCGGCGGAAACGGCGAACGAACCGTTCCAAGACGTCGCAAGCGCGGAAAGCGGGCCGTCGTGCGCGGCGAGGCGGAGCGTTTGCGCGGCGTCGTCGAGCCGAACTCGGCGGGCTCGGCGTTCGAGGAGGTTTTCGAACGTCGACCGAACCGTTTCCCAACCGTCGATTTTGCGGGCGTCGCGGTACGCGGCGACGATTTTGGCGACGTCGCCTCGCGAACCGGCTTTTCGAGCGGCGGCAACCGTCGCGTCGAGACGCGCTTGGCGTTCGCCGAGTTCCTCCGAGGAGTCGACGAGGCAAAGGAGACGCGGCGCGCGGAGCTTTTCGGCGTTTCCGCAAAGGAGCCCGACCCGCCAATATTGGAAAATCGTTCCTTTAACGAGCGACGCGACAAAACGGAGGCGCGGGTCGAACCAAAGCGCTTCGACGGCGCCGGAGAGGCCGCGGAACGTCCGAATTTGGCGACCGCGTTCGACGTCCCAAACGCGGATTCGGGCGTCGTCGCCGCCGGTCGCGACCCAACGTCCGTCGGCGGAAACGGCGAACGCGGTCAACGTTTGCCCGTCGCCGGGGAGTCGACGCAACTCTTGTTTCGACGCGGCTTCGTAAACGACGACGTCGTTCGCGTCGGGAGCGAAAAGGAGAGCGAGTTTCGGCGCGTCGGGCGTTTTTTCCGCGGTCGTCGGGGCGTCGCCGGACGTTTCGTCGACGTTTTGCGTCGGGATTTTGATTTCGATTTCTTGCGGTTCGAGCGATCCCCAAGTCGCGACCGGTTCGAAACGGAGTTCGCGAACGGCGGAACGCGTTCCGGGCGCCGGAACGATCGAACGGACGCCGGGAGCGGGGCGGAATAGGTTCCAACGGTAATCGTCGCTGACGGCGACCGGACGACCGGCCCCGACGACGGCGGCGGCTTCTCGCGTCGTTTTGACGAAAGTCGCCTGCGGTTCGCCGGTCTTGGCGCTCAAAACGAGGAAGTTTTCGTCGCCGGACGGAACGAGAAGGCGGGAACCGTCGACGGCGGCGTAAAGTCGCGGCGTCGTTTCCGCGTCTTTTTTGCGAAGAAGAACGCGGCGCAAACATTGGGCGTCGTTCGGGAGACGTTTTCGAGCGCGTTCGAGGGCGCGGCGAATATCGTCGCGGTCGGGCGCGAGTTCGGCGGCTCGTTGGAACGCGTCGACGGCGGAGCGGAGGTTGCAACGTTCGACGTGCAGGAGCCCGAGCGCGTAAGAGGCGGACGCGTCGTTCGGGCGGTTTTTAACAAGTTCGTCGAGTCGTTCGACCGCTTGCAAGTCGGTTGTTTCGCCGACGCGCCAACGGGCGAGCGTTTGGTTGAAAACGATTTGCGGATTGAGCGGATTGGCGGCGACCGCTTTGCGCAAAAGATCGAACGCTTCGTCGGTTCGCCCGAGTTCGAGGAGCGAAATCGCGCGGTTCGAGAAACTTTCGGCAGTCGACGCGGCGTCGCGAGGTTGGCGGCGCGGGTACTTTTCGGCGAACTCCTCTTCGTAAATCGAGACGAGTTCGTCGGCGACCGCCTGCATCGACGCCGGACGCTCGACCGGGTTTTTGCGGAAACACCGGCGCAACAACTCGACGCAACGGGGCGGGGGCGCCGGACGCGCCGCGCTGCGCGGGGCCGCGAGGAACGCTTCGAAGACTTCCGCCGCCGTTTGACCGCCCATTTTGCAAGGCGAACGTCCGTGAAACATCGCCAAAACGGAGATCGCCCAAGACCAAATATCGGACTGGCGCGTAATCGCCGGGGGCGCGTCGTTTGCGGGCGCGTTAGCGTCGGCGCCGCGACTTGAACCGCGTTTTTGCCGGTAAATTTGGAACGCTTCGTATTGCTCCGGCGAGCAGTAGGAGGGCGTCATTCCGTCGCAAAACGCGGCGACAAGAGCGCCGTCCGGCGACTGCGCGGCGACCTTCGAGAGCCCGAAGTCGGTTACTTTGATCGTCGAACCGACCGTCATTACGTTGCTCGGTTTGACGTCGAGGTGCAGAAGCCCGAGTCGGTGCGCGTGTTCGAGCCCCCAAGCGAATTGGATCGCGACGTCGAGAACGCGCGCCAACGCTTCGCGCTGCGTTCCGACGTAAAGGCGACCGTCGGCGATCCAATCGCGGAGCGTTCCGTCCGGGGCCAACTCGGCGAAAAGACGCGGAATCCCGGCGATGCGTCGGACAAAATAACAAGAAACGATGTTCGGATGGAGCCCCAAGCCGATCCAAGTGCGGCATTCTTGCTCGAAACTCTCTTTGCCCGCTTCCGTCGCGACGACCGCAGGTTTCGGACTCTTGACGACGAGGTCGACGCCCCATTCGACGTGCCGAACGCGCTGAACGACGCCGACGCCGCCCTCGGCGTAAAGTTTGTCGGGAGCGAGCGGCAGAACTTGGTAGGCGCCGCCGACGAGCCGTTCTCCCGCGCGCCAAACGCCCGGCGGAGGCGGGGGAAATTTCGCGTCGGCAAACTCGGACGGAAGCGCGTCGCCGTCGCCGGTTTCGTCGAAATCGTCCGCAAGCGCGCTCGGTTCGTCGCCGTCGAGGCGGAACAAGGAGGCGCCGGAAGCGCTTTGCGCGACGTTCGTTTCGACTCCGGAAACGCGGGGCGCGACGAGCGAATCGTCCGAAAGCGCGGCGTCGAAAGGTTCGTCCGGGGCGAACGAGCCCGAGTCGTCGCTTGAAGAGACGGAAGACGACGACCGCGACGAGACGGCGGAATCGGTCGCGCTCGACTCCGAAGTCGCGGCGATAAGAGAATCGTCGGCGATCAGTTCTTTAAGCGTAAAGGTCGAGCCGCAACGGGCGCAACGACCGCGGCGCCCAAGGAGCGCGACGTCCAACGAAAAGACGGCTAAACAGTTCGGACAGCGAGTTTCAAACAAACGGGGCATTGCGGGCGCCGAGCGAGTCGACGAAGTGGAAATGGAGGAAATCGATAAGAAAAAATGAAAAACGCGGACGGTAAGGACGGGACGACGGAGGACGCGCCGCGTCGGTTGGGACGCGGCGTTAATGAAGCCGGACGGGGAAGCGCGTTAAAGTTGTCGCGACCGTTAGAACCGTCGCGACTGAACGTTTTTACGGCTTGATCGATTGCGAATAAGCCTTGAAGGCGGCGTCGAGATCGGCGGCGGTCAGGTCGCCGTCGTGCAACAGAACGCGGTATTCGAAGCGGAGCGTTTCGCCGCGTTTCAACGTTTTCGAACCGTCGGCGTCGGCGTTTTTCGGTTCGAAATCGCGTTGACCGAAGGGGTTCGTCGCGAAGAGACCGTAATCGCGGACGTGCCGCCAAGACGGAAACGCCCAACTTTCTTGACCGTTCAAAACGGCGACGCCGATCGTCGTCAGCGGGAAATCGGTCGCTTTGTCGCCGCGAGCGAGTTCGCGAGCTAGTTCGTCGCCGTCGAGAAAACGCGCGGCGGGCCCGGAATAATCGACCCAAGCGGAACGTTTTCCCCAAGTTTCGCCGTCTTTGCGCCCGGCGTCGTCGAGAATGCGACCGCCCCATTTCGGGTTCGACCTTTTCGCCGTCAACGCGGTCGGGGACGGAAGCCGAACGCCGAACGTTCCTTCTTTAGTGTCGCCGAAAACGACGCCGTCTTCGAGCGCGGTAATTCGGATTGAGAAATCAAAATAGCGAACGTTTTTTCCGCCGACTTGTTCGCTTGGGAGGACGCCGAAACGAATTTGTCGGAGGTCTTCGCAAATATCGCGACCGAGTTTCGCGTTGAACCAACAGTTTTTGGTAACGAGAACCGCCGCGTCGGCTTGGTTTTCAAAGGAAACGACGTCGGTTTGTCGGATTTTCGAGTCGGTCAGCGCCCAAAAGTCGCCGCCTTTGACCGCGCCGTGGTTGAACCAAACGGAACGGTGATGCGGGTGGTCTTTGGCGCCGCCGCGCTCGCCGATTTGGGCGTTTTGATAAATCGCTTTCATCGCGGCGTCGGTTTGAGCGTCGACGTCGATTTCGTCGAGCATCGGCCAACCGCGGGTCGCGAGGGCGCCGCTCGGAGTTCGGAGCGGCCAAACGATCGGCGTTCCTTGCGCGTCCGGAACGTATCCGGCGAAAAGCTCGCCGTCGACGTAAACGCGGAAAGAACCGTCGCCGACTTTTTCAATCGAAACGGTCGGCTTGGCGGCGAACGTCGGCGAAACCGCAAGGGGCGCGGCGAAAGCGAGTAGGGCGAGCGCGCCGACGGCGAACGAACGGCGTCGCGTCGAGAATAACGCTTTAAAAATGGAACGCATCGTAAAAACTCCCATTTCGAACGGATAAAAGCGGGTAAAAATCGAGCGGCGAGGCGGCGCGATAACGATTCGCAAAAACGCTTATATAATATATAATAACGACAACAACGCGTAGCGCCGACGACGAAAACGCGTCGGCGGGGGAAAACTAACGTCCCGGAACGCTTCCGAGAACGGAGAGCGTTTGCATCAGCGCGTTGAGGTGCGCGATTCGCGGGCCGTATTTGTCGAAAAATTCGTGCATAAAGTATTCGCTGTCTTGCAAATTTTCGAAATTGTCGTTGATTTCAAAAGTGAGCGACGACAAGAATTCCGTTTGAATTTTTCCTAAGCAATCGGCGGCGACGCGGCAGGACTTCGCCAAACCGGGGTTGGCGTCTTTCCATTGCGCAAGCTCGACGGCGCGTTGACGTTGCCCGGCGCTCAAGCAATCGACGACCTCCTGTAAAAGCTCGTTTTGGCGATTTTGAGCGACGAGGAGTTGGCGGACGAGCGCGGTAAACTCCGATTGGCGGTCGGCGTGCTGGGTGATCGTGCCGGCGTTGACGTCGATCGAGTTGACCAACTCGTACTTCGGTTCGTTGGGCATTGCGAATTTCCTCTTGAATGGAACGGTAAGCGTCGGCGGCGAGGGAAGCCCTCGACGTTAACTCTATTATACCTTGTTTCTTCGCGTTTTTACTTAAAAATTCGCTTTTTTTAGCGAAAAATAAAGAAATTTGAACGTCGCCGCGAAAAAAAAAGCGTATAAGCGGTGAAATTGGTCGACGTTGACGCGCTTGCGGAATAAGACGAACGCGAGGAACGGTTAGAAAACAACGGTTGGGAAGTTTGGGTAAAATAGGACGGTCGAGATTTTTGTTCGAGTTGCAACGGGCCCCCTTGCCGAACGGAGTCGAAGCGTATACAATAAAAACGCCGGGCGAGGCGCGGCGCTCGGCGTCGACGCAAACGTAAGGCGGCGAGGCGCGCGAACCGGGAAAATAGAACGGTTTTTAACGCGATTCTTTACCGTCGGAGACAATGAAGTTAAAACGGGTGGTTTGGGTGAAATGACGCGACCGGAAGAGAAAAAACGACCGACGCATCTTGGCTTTTTGACGGCGCTGGGCGACCCGGCGCGCGGCGTCATCGGCGGATTTTTGATTTTGAATCTCGTCGGACGCCCGACCGAATTTCACTGCACCGCGCCGGTTCGACCGAATCGCGCGCAAGAAATTTTATACGGCGCCACTTTAGAGGGGTTTCTTTGCGGCGAACAAATCGCGCAAGCGCTGGTCGGGCGAACGAAGACGGAACTTGCGGCGATTTTGACGAATAATCCGAATATTTTGACCGCCGGAAGTTCTTTGAAAGCGCCGCTCGCGATGGTTTTTCGACGGTCGGACGTTTGCGCGGAGCCGAGCGACGAGGAAAAATACGCGGTTTGGGAAGAAAAAACGGGGCGAAACGCCGACCTTGGCGCGGCGCCGTCGACGAATCGACGAATCGACGACGAGAATTGGGCGCCCGAGGAACGTTGCAAAGACGAGACTAACTTTCGGCGACGCTCCTTTTTTTACGACGCCTTCGAGCGAACGCCGCCGACGCCCGGCGTCGATTATTCCGCTTGGCGTCCGGTCGCGAAGGGGCGCAATCGGCTCGCGCTTCCGACCGATTTTGTCGGTCCGGACGGTCGCGCGGTCGGCGTCGACGAAATTTCGGCGCGGCTCGATCTTTTTTTCAAGTCGATCGACAGCGTCGAGCCGTTCGAGCGGATTCGCTTGGCGATCGAAGAGGCGCAAAAATCGGGGTAACAGGCGAAGCGGGGAAAATAGACGGCGTTTGAAAAACGCGTCAAGTTGAACGGTTGCGGGAAATAGGTCGAGATTGACGCTGGAAAAACGTTAAACGGGGAAAGGTCGGTAATTTTGACGGGCGAAACAAGCGGAACGAACGAACCGGAACGACGAGAAAACGCGCAAGAAACGCCGGACGCCGTTCGATTTTCGATTCCCGTTCGGAGTTGGAATCGTCGCGTCGCGGCGCCGAAAACGTTGAGCGTTCTCTGTCCGCGCCGTTTGCTCGACGAAAACGGTCGGCGACTTGAAATCGAAACGAAGTCGCTTCGGCTTGGCGCGCGTCCCGGCGACGTCCGCGTCTTTGCGATACCGGTCGATTCCCGTAAAAAAGCCGCGAACGTCGAGCGGAACGTCGAAAGTTTTTACTTCTTTCCGCAGGACGAGCCGGACGCCGACGCGCTTGAAAAGGAGTTAAGCGGCGCGAAAAAGGCGAACGGGGAACGCGGCGCAAAAGAGGGAAAAGACGGCGACTCGGACGGTCGCGGCAAGTTTGACGGCGACGGAGCGGAGAAGGCGAGCGTTCCGGAATTTTTCGAGTCGCCGGAAAACCCGACCCGGATTCGCGTTCCGAACGACGTCGTTAAGATGGAGGACAGGCTCGGATACATCTTGCAGCCGCCGCTCGAAACTTGGCTCGGGCGGCGGTTGCTCGAGATGCCGTTCGAGCCGTTCGGGTATCAAAAGCAAGGCGTCGCTTTCCTTTACGGTTCGCAATTCGCGGTTCTCGCCGACGAAATGGGGCTCGGGAAGACGATGCAGGCGATCACGACGATTCGACTTCTCTTCCGCAGCGGCGAGTGTCGGCGCGTCTTGCTCGTTTGCCCGAAACCGTTGGTAACGAACTGGAAGCGCGAGTTCGAATTTTGGGCGCCGGAAATTCCCGTTCAAATAATCGAAGGGAAGAGCGACCGCCGCAAATGGCTTTGGCGCCTCCCGAACGCTCCGCTTCGCATCGCGAATTACGAGCTGCTGAACCGCGACCGCGAGTTTTACGCTCCGGAGGGGGAAGACCCGCGCGTCGTCTTCGATTTGGTCGTTTTGGACGAGTCGCAACGGATTAAAAATAAGGCGAACGTAACTTCCGAGGCGGCGCGAGCGATTCCGCGGCGACGCAACTGGGCGCTGACCGGGACGCCGGTCGAAAACTCGGCGGAAGATTTGGTCGGGATTTTCGAGTTTCTCTCGCCGGGGTACCTGAAATCGGGGTTAAAACCGAGCGAAATTTCAAAAACCGTCGGCGAATATATTTTACGTCGCACTAAAGACAAGGTGTTGACCGATTTGCCGCCGAAATTGATTCGCGACGCGCACGTCGACCTGACGCCGGAGCAGTACGAATCGTATCGAATGGCGCAGGAAGAGGGGGAAATCCGGCTGAATGAAATGGGCGATTCCGTTACGTTAAGCCACGCGTTCGAACTTATTATTCGGCTGAAACAAATTTGTAATTTTGATCCGGCGACCGGCGAGAGCGCGAAGCTCGACCGCCTCGTCGCCGACTTGGAGGAAGTCGCGTCGAGCGGGCGCAAGGCGATCGTTTTCAGTCAATGGGTCGCGACGCTCGAGCGGTTGCGTCCGAAGCTGGCGCGCTTCGGGCCGGTCGAGTACAGCGGACGCACGCCGACGAAAGAGCGCGACGCGGTGATCGATAAATTTCGAAACGACCCTAATTGCCACGTGATCTTGATGAGTTACGGCGCCGGTAGCGTCGGACTGAATTTGCAGTTCGCCGAATACGTCTTTCTTTTCGACCGTTGGTGGAATCCGGCGGTCGAGGATCAGGCGATCAACCGAGCGCACCGTATCGGCGCGGCGGGGCCGGTTACCGTTACAAGATTCGTTTCGGTCGCGACGATCGAAGAGAAAATCGACCGCATTTTGCAAGAAAAACGGCTCCTTTCGGAAGCGATTTTGTCGGACGCCAAGGGGCTTAATTACTCGATGGGGTTGAGTCAGGACGACATTTTTGGCCTCTTTAATTTGAAAGCGCCGCGTTCGTTGAAAAAATAGCGTCGTAACGATCGTTAAACTTGCCGCGTCTTATCCCGTTTCCGTCGCGTCGACGGAGAACGCGGAATTGGTTCGCGTTGAAATATTGTTGCGGAAAGGAACAGGGCAATGAAAATTGTCGACGGCTACATTTTTAGAAAATTTTTTACGATTTTCTTCTTGACTTGCGTTACAGTGAGCGGTTTGTACGTCGTTTTCGACATTTTTACCAAATTTGACGAATTTTGGAAGGCCGACGCGCCCGCCTTTGGTTTCGTAACGGCGATCGCGGAGTATTATTTTATTCATACCTTTGTCGTCGTCGATATGCTCTTTTCGTTTATCGCGCTTTTAGCGGCTTTGGCGACGCTCACGATGATGGCGCGGCAGAACGAAATTATCGCGCTTTTAGCGACCGGCCTTTCGCCCGGGCGAATTATTGCGCCGGTTTTAATCGGCGCTTTTCTCGTTTCGTTGGCTTTTACAACGGTTCGCGAAGCGTTTTTGCCGCGTCGGCTTGCGGAACTTAATCTTTCGCCGGTCGATTTCGTCAAACGCTCGGACGAAGTCGACGTTGTGAGCGCGTTCGACGGTTGGACGGGGATTACCGTCGACGGGCAAACGCTTTCGCGTTCGAAGGGAACGATCCGCGAACCGCGAATTTTACTCGGACGCGGATTGAGTCGGTACGGAAATCGACTTGTCGCGAAAAGCGCCGTCTACCTGAACGCGGACGGGAACCGGCCCGCCGGTTGGCTTTTGAGCGGGGCGAAACTCTCCGCGGAAGCGAGCGACGGCCCCGCTTGGGTCGAAGAAGCGTCGGGGCGAACGGTCGTTTACCCGCCTGGGAGCGCCGATTGGGTGAAGCCGGGAGAAGCGTTTGTCGCGACTTCGGTCGACGCGACGCGACTTGCGGCGGGCGACGGTTGGCGGCTTTACAATTCGACCTCGGCTTTGACCGCCGCGGCGAACGATCCGACCTTCGCTCGAGACGCGGTCGAGCTGACAATTCGAGCGCATACCCGTTTCTTGCGACCGTTCGCCGACTTGTTGCCCCTTTGTTTGGGCTTGCCGTTCGTCTTTCTGCGCTCAGAACGAAACGTTTTCGCGGCGGTCGGACGGGGGTGCGGGCTGGCGGGCGCTTACGTCGCTTCGCAGTATGTCGCGACGTTTTTTGGCGAAAAATTAGGCTCAGCCGCCCTCGGCGTTTGGGCGCCGTTTTTCGTTTTTGTTCCGTTGGTCGCTTGGATGATGGGCGAATTGACGAAAAAAGAGGTTTGACGAGAATCGGTCGAGGCGAACTTTAAACGAAACGAGAAGAGAAACCGGACGTTCGCGAAGGACAAGCGAAAAGAAACCGAACGTTCGCTAAGAACGACGCAAGATGGGAAACCGAACTTTCGCCAAGAACAAGCGAAAGGAAACCAAACGTTCGGCAAGAACAAAGAGAAAACAAAAAAACGCGTCGACGCCAACGTAACGTTGCGCCGACGCGTTTTTTATCGCGTTAAACCGCGTTGCGAGCGGTTAGTCTCGAAAATTCAAGAAGCGAAAATTACTTTTTGAACGATTCTTCGACCGCGACGGCGACCGCGACGGTCGCGCCGACCATCGGGTTGTTCCCCATCCCGATGAGCCCCATCATTTCGACGTGCGCCGGAACCGAGGAGGAACCCGCGAATTGCGCGTCGCTGTGCATGCGGCCCATCGTGTCCGTCATACCGTAGGACGCCGGGCCCGCCGCCATATTATCCGGGTGGAGCGTGCGGCCGGTGCCGCCGCCGGACGCGACGGAGAAGTATTTCTTGCCGTTGTCGACGGCCCATTTCTTGTAGGTGCCGGCGACCGGGTGTTGGAAGCGGGTCGGGTTCGTCGAGTTGCCGGTGATCGAGACGTCGACGTCTTCGAGACGCATGATCGCGACGCCTTCCGAAACGTCGTCGGAACCGAAGCAACGGACTTTAGCGCGTTCGCCGTTCGAGTACGCCTTTTCGCGGACGACGGTCAGTTCGCCGGTCATGTAGTCGTATTTCGTTTGGACGTAGGTGAAACCGTTGATGCGGCTGATGATTTGCGCGGCGTCTTTGCCGAGACCGTTGAGGATAACCTTCAGCGGGGTTTGGCGGACTTTGTCGGCGTTGCGGGCGATGCCGATCGCGCCTTCGGCGGCGGCGAACGATTCGTGACCGGCGAGGAAGCAGAAGCACTTCGTCGAGTCGCGGAGGAGCATCGCGGCGAGGTTGCCGTGGCCGAGACCGACTTGACGTTGGTCGGCGACGCTGCCCGGAATGCAGAACGCTTGGAGACCGACGCCGATCTTTTCGGCGGCGTCCGCGGCCTTTTCGCAACCTTCTTTCAACGCGATCGCGGCGCCGAGGGTGTAAGCCCAAACGGCGTTTTCAAAAGCGATCGGTTGGATCGAGCGGACGATTTGCTCGGCGTCGACGCCCTTCGAGAGGTTAAATTCGCGCGCGGCGTCGAGATCGGCGAAACCGTATTGTTCCAAAACCGGTTTGATTTGGGCGATCCGACGTTCGTAACTTTCAAACGTAGCCATGTTATTGCACCTTAATATGTTAAGCTCTTTGAATTTTTGATTTTAAACGCCGATTTCCGTCGTCGGAAGCGGTCGAAACGAAACGCGTCGCGTCGAACGCTCGAACTTTCGGGACGCAAAGGGCGGAACGGAGCGCGAAACGCCGCGTCGCCGCCGGTCGTCGACCGAAACGGACGGAAAAAGGGAGAAAAGCGAACGACGGACGAATTATTCGTTGCGCGGGTCGATCGTTTTGACGGCGTCGGCGAAACGACCGTAAGCGCCGATGTTCTTTTCGAACGCTTCTTTCGGATCGACGCCCTTCTTGATCGCTTCCATCATCTTGCCGAGGTTGACGAATTGGTAACCGATGATTTCGTTGTCGGCGTCGAGCGCGATTTTAAGGACGTAACCTTCGGCCATTTCGAGGTAGCGCGGGCCCTTCTTGTTGGTCGCGAACATCGTGCCGACTTGCGAACGGAGGCCTTTGCCGAGGTCTTCGAGACCGGCGCCGACCGGGAGACCGTCTTCGGAGAACGCGCTTTGGGTGCGACCGTAGACGATTTGGAGGAAGAGTTCGCGCATCGCGGTGTTGATCGCGTCGCAGACGAGGTCGGTGTTAAGCGCTTCGAGGATCGTTTTGCCGATGAGGATTTCGGACGCCATCGCGGCGGAGTGCGTCATACCGGAGCAACCGAGCGTTTCGACGAGGGCTTCTTCGATGATCCCTTCTTTGACGTTGAGCGACAGTTTGCAGCAACCTTGTTGCGGCGCGCACCAACCGATCCCGTGGGTGAAACCGGAAATGTCGGAAATTTGTTTCGCTTGAACCCAACGACCTTCTTCCGGAATCGGAGCCGGACCGTGATTCGCGCCCTTGGCAACGCAGGTCATGTGTTCAACTTCGTGAGAAAATTGCATCTTAGCGCTCTCCCTTTCTCGTGGTTTAAAAAAAGAATCCGTCGAGACGAAGCGCGGCTTTCGACGCGAAAAGACGCGATTTCGACGTTTGTCCGCAAGCGTCGCGGCGGGCGACGGGAAGGGGAAACGTCGGCGGCGTTTTCGCGTCGGCGCCGTCGATCGGTTCGAACGGGGAACGCGGCGACGCGTCGAGCGGTTCGAACGGAAAAATCGGCTTGCTCCGACTCTCTCTATTGTCGTATATTTTAACAGATTCGAGCGCGTTGGGAAGGGGGCGGCGCGTTCTTTTCGTCGACTTCTCCCGGAAAAAGACGCGGTTTGAACATTAGGCTTGTTTAACTTTGGGACCGTCGTAACGGAAGGCGAGGGCGGTAACGTCGTCGGAGCGTTCGGCGCCGTCGGCGAAGTTTTCGACGGCGGCGAAGAGGGCGTCGACGATTTTCGCGGCGGAGGCGTCGGGCGTCGCGGCGGCTTTTTCGGCGGCGGCGAGGGCGCGTTCGACGCCGAATTGTTCGGACGACGCGGACGCCGCTTCGGTAACGCCGTCGGTGAAGAGGACGAGGGCGGCTCCGGGGGCGAGGTCGAGCGTCGCGCTTTCGAACTCGGCGTCGTCGACGACTCCGAGGAGGAGGCAAATTTGCGGCGCGATTTCGCGGAAGCGTCCGTTCGGTTCGCGGAGGAACGGCGGATTGTGTCCGGCGTCGACGTATTCGAGCCGCCCGGTCGCGACGTCGACGAGGCAAAAGAAGGCGGTAACGAAGGTCGCGTCGTTGTTTTCGGCGAGATAGCGGTTCGTTTGCGCGACGACTTGCGGGAGCGGGAGGCCGGAGAGCGCGAGATTCTTGACTAACGCGGTAGTCTTCATCATAAAGAGCGCGGCCGGGACGCCGTGTCCGGAGACGTCGGCGACGTAAAAGAAGAGGCGGTTTTCGTCGACGAAGAAGTAGTCGAACATATCGCCGCCGACGCTCGTCATCGGGCGGTTTTCGGCGTAAATATCGAATTCGCGCCGCTCCGGGAAGGGGGGAAAAACGGACGGGAGCGCCGCCGTTTGGATGCGTCGGGCGAGTTCGAGCTCTTTTTCGACGCGGCGTTTCACTTCGTCGATCGCGCCTTGGAGAGCGTCGACCGTCGCGTTCAAGCCGTTCGAGAGTTCGAGAAATTCGCGGGTAGTCGCGACGTCGACCCGTTCGCCGAGGTCGCCGTCGACGATTTTCGCCAAGGAGCGGTTGATCGCGAGGACTCCGTCGACGACGAGGCGGCGCGTTAAAAGGGAAACGACCGCGAAGAGCCCGAAGAAAAGGAGGGCGTTCGCGACAAAAATCAAAACGAGGGTCGAGCGTCGTTGGGCGAAAATTTCGTTTTTCGGGAGCGCGCCGACGAAAACGCAGTCGCCGCTTTTTCGGGCCAACGCGAAGCAACTCGCGCCGTCGACTTTGGCGTCGAAGATCGCGTCGAGCGGGAAAGCGTCGACGTCGGCGGCGAGGAAATCGGCGTCGGGCGTTTTCGCGCCGTCGACGGACGCCGTTTCGTCGCGGAGAAGGACGCCGTTTTGGAAAACAAAGAGGCGACCGTTTTTGCCGAGTCGGAAGGAGCCGATAAAGCGCGCTAAATTGGCGAGGGCGCGCGCTTGCTCCGCTCGAGCGGAGAGGAGCCCGACTTCGACGAGCCCGGGCGCGTCGCGGCGGGCGACGGCGGAATATTGGAACATTTGCTCGGCGTCGGTCGCGCTCGGGCGGAGCGGTTGCGAAATTTCGAGAGTCGGATCGTCGAGAACGCGGAGAAAATCGGCCGTTTCCGGCATTTGCGAATAGTCGAATCCGCGCGTTTCCGGCGGCCAAGACGCGACGCAAATTCCGTTCTCGTCGACGACGTCGATTTCGTCGAGATTTAAGAAACGAGCGAGTTCTTCAAGGCGGCGAGCGTCGGGCGGCGTCGCGTCGAGACGCAAAATCTCGGCGGCGGAACGGGCGCGGCAGACGGAAGCGCGGCGTTCGTAAAGCTCGATCGTCGCGAGGTTTTCGCGCGCTCGCTCCGCTTGCGTCTCCGCTTCGAGCAACTTGGCGCGAATCGTTTGCGCCGCCTCGCGCTTCGCCGAACGCGTTTCGAAGAAAAACGAAACGAGCGTCGACGCGAAAATCGCCGCCGCCGTCAACGCCGACGTCCAAAGGAAGAAAGTTTTGCGCAAAGGACGCGTCGTTTCGAATCGAGCGTCGGGAAGGAGGCGGGGCAAAAGGGCGCGAACGAACGACGTCGACATAAAAACGCTTGGCGAACGTTCGACGGCGCGTCGCGAACGGCGGTTAAAGTGGGAAAACGGCTTCCGGCGAAAGGGGGCGGCTAACGGGTCAAACGCAGCCTTCCAAGAACGGGTTGTACGCGCGTTCGGCGCCGACCGAGGTTTCGGGGCCGTGTCCGGGGCAAAGAACCGCGTCGCTCGGAAGCGTCAAAATTTTGTCGCGGATTCCGGCGATCAACGCGTCGTAATCGCCGTCCGGGAAGTCGCTGCGCCCGATGCTGCCGTTGAAGATAACGTCGCCGCAGAAGACGACCGGAATTTCGTCCGTTTCGATAATGTAAACGACGTGCCCGCGCGAATGACCGGGAATCTCGACCGTTTTAAAGGCGATTCCCGCCGCTTCGAACGCGTCGCCGTCCGCGAGGGAAACGTCGGCGTCGCAAGTCGTTAGGGGCAAACCGAAATGCGCCGAGAGGTTGCCGCGCGGGTCGGTCAGTTTGTAACGGTCGTTGGCGCCGACGTAAATTTTCGCGTCCGGCCAAATCGCGCGAAGTTCCGAAATTCCGCCGATATGATCCCAATGCCCGTGCGTAACGAGGAGCGCGACCGGGTTCAAGTTGTTTTTGCGCAACTTTTCGATCAACGGCGCCGGTTCCGCGCCGGGGTCGACGACGACGCAATCGCTCCGCCCGGCGAGCGAAACGACGTAAGCGTTTTCTTGGAAATCGGACAAAACGGCTTTGCGGAATTCAAGATCGGCGAATTTCATCGGAGAAACGGCGTTCTTAATAAAAGGGGACAAAACGGCAAACGGAACGATTAAACGGACGGCGTCGCGGGAACGGCGACCGTCGGTTGGCGACGGCGGCGGGAATAGGTCGGTCTTCGATAACGAAAACGATAAAACGACGCGGGGCGCGACCGCCAAGAACGAGAGGTTTCAACGTTTTCGACGGCGTCGCGGCGGTTAGTCTTCAATAATAAAAACGATAAGCCGACGCGGGCCGTGAACGCCAAGAACGAGAATTTTTTCAATGTCGGCGGTGCGGCTCGGGCCGGTGATCAACGCGATTTCGCCGCGCTGTTCCGGATTGCGCATTTTCTCTTCGATCTCCGGGAACGCCGCGGGAAGGTGTTCGCGAAGTTGGCTTCGACGGGCGACGACGAGGCAAACCGGGACGAGGTAGCAAAGAAAACGGTCGAACGCGGCGCGCGCTTCGACGGCGGCGGTTCCCGTGTCCGCGAGCAACAGGAGCGGGGAAACGAGCCCGGCGGCGAGCGTTTGGCGTTCTTGCGGGTCGGCGTCGGCGGGATTTTCCGGCGCGTAAACCGTTTTCCAGTTCGGGTTGGCGGCGACGAGCTTTTCGGCGAACGACGCGAGTTCCGGATTCGAGAAAACGCCGAGTTCGAGCGGCGCGCCGGTCGGAACGTTCGCGGGCGGATTCGCGTTCAACTCCGCCAAAACGCGACCGAGCGCTTCCAACGCGGCGTTTTCGTCGGCGCAAAGAACCGCCTCTCCGGCGACCGCGGCGAGATTTTCGGCGAACGACGCGGCCAATTCGGACGGCGACGCGTTTTGAATCGGCCAAATTTCGGGAAGCTCCGGCATTGACGTCGCCGAACGGTCGACGTCGGCGAGGGCGTTTTTGATCGCGTTAAGGATTGACGTTTTGGAGTCCATCGACGACGCCTTTCGAAACGTTGCGAGGAAATGAGGGCGGGAGGAAAACGGACGCGAACCGAACGCGTCGACGCGAAGAACGTCGCGACGCGGAACGGAAACGGCGGAAAGGGGCGGAAAACGCAAATCGTCGGCGGCCGCGAAAACGGCGCGTCGACGATTCGGGAACTTGCGGCGTTACTTGTAGGAACCCAAGTCCAAGTACAACATCACGCAGGCGGCGGCGAAGAAAAGGAACGAAAAGAGCAGTACCAACGTGTAAACGTCGGCCGGAACCTTGCGGGCCGGAACTTTCGCCTTTTTCGCCTTGGCGACCGGAGCGGCGAACGAATCGCCTTCTAACGACGCGTCGGCGGTTTTGCCCTTGCGCTTCTTTTCTTTTTTAACTTTGGGCGCTTTCGCGGGTTTTTCTTTTTTAGCTTTCATCGCGTTCGACCTCAGTTGGCTTCTTGCGAATAGACTTCGTCGCCTTCAAGGATCGTTCCTTGACGATATTCGCCCAAAACTTGGCAGATAGCGCGGTTCGGTTCGACGGTAACGACTTTCAGCTTGCCGAGGTAGACGTCGCCGCGACGGACGTGAAGTTGGTTGCCCTTGGCGAGACCGTCGTCGGAACCGATCGAGATCATCGTCAAGCCGGCGGGGCCTTCTTTAACTTCTTCGATCGTACCGCGAACGGCGACTTTCGGAAGTTCGGCGTAAAGGCTCGGATCGGGATTGAGGCCGTGTTGTTGCAGGACGGCGAGAACGTCGTCGTGCGCTTTCGTCAAGTCGACGTTTTGTTCTTGGACGTTTCCGTAAAGCCCGGCGAGGTTGTGGAGATTCGCCATCGTTTGCGCGAGGTCGCGAAGATACGAGGCGCGGAGTTGTTGAGCGGTCGCGAGGTCGCCGGAGGTCAGATTCAGTTGTTGGCGAAGGGAGTTGATCGTTTCGCCGTTCGTCGCGATCGCGTCGACGCGCGCTTGAAGATCGGCTTCAAGTTTTGCGTTCTCCGCTTTAAACGTTTCGTTTTCGGCGGTCATCGCGGCGACCTTCGAATCCAACGCTTTGACGATTTGCTCGTAATTTTTAACGGTTTCCGCTTTGGCGAGTTCGAGCGCGGTTTTTTCCGCCGCCATCGCGGTCTTTTCGCCTTCGAGCTTCTTGATTTGTTCGTCAAGCTGCGCCGACTTTTCCTTCCAGTTGTGGTGGGACGCGTAAGAAACGACGCTGAGCGTGAGGCAAACGACGCTCATCAACGCAATAATCCCTACAAAAATTTTTCCGACCAAGTTCATGAGGCAACGTCTCCTTTAACCGAAAGAACCTGCGTTCTGTCGCTCTTATTTATCTTGACGCTAAAAGTTGCGATTTCGACTTCGTTGTCCGTTCGTTTCCGCCGCCGAAATGGGCGAGGGGCGATTTTGCGAAACGCCGCCGAGGAAAAAACGCTTCTTCAGTATAACTCGATTCCCGTCGTTTTTGAAGGACTTCGCGCCAAATAACGCGAAATTTTTCAAAACGTTCGACGGTCGCGCGAGTTTTGCCGATTTTAACGCCGCGATTCGTCGGAAGCCTTTCCGAGCGGCGCGAGCGTTCTTCCACTACTATTTTAACGTTAAAACGGTTCTTTCGCTAGGAAAAGTTTCCTCGAAACGCGCGTTTTTTCGATTTTTTTCGCCGACGCGCGCTTCTTTGCCGTTAGAATCGTTTTATTCGTTACCGGACGACGGCGGTTTGCGCTTCGTCAACGCTCGCCGAGGGGGAGAAACTCGATTTTCGTCGTCGAACCGTCGACGGCGGCGCGGGCGGTTAGGTTCGCTTTGCCTTCGCAAACGTCGAGCGAGGAAACGTGAACGTGCCCGGTAAAGACGCCGACGAGGTTCGGCGCGGTCAAAACGTCGCGACGGAAGGCGAACGTCGTTTCGGTATGCCCGGCTTCCCGCCAACGTTCGCGGCGTTCGATCTTCCAACCGCCGTCGGTCGCCGCGCCCCATTTCGGGTGAGCGACGCCGTAACCGACGCCGCGACCCGGCGCGTAAAGCGGAATGTGCATAAAGAGCGCGGTTGGGAGGCCGGCGGCAAGCTCGCGTCGAACGAAATCGAGTTGTTCGGGCAAAATCTCGTAAGTCGAGTCGTCGACGAGGAGGAGTTTAACGCCTTTAACGTCGACGGAGTAAGCGAGCGGGTCGGCGCCCTTGGGATAGAGCGGCGCGAGGATTTTCGACGTCCATTCGGCGCGCAGGGCGGCGGAGGAGCCGGGGAGGCCTTCGAAATGCCAGTCGTGATTTCCGGCGATATAATAATAAGGAACGCCGGTCGCGCCGAGGTTTTCGAGGAGGAAATCGACGCCCGCCGCCGACGGGAAGCTGACGATATCGCCGGTGAGGACGACCGCGTCGTATTTTTCCGGGCTAACGTCGGCGAGAATTTTTTTCAGTTCGTCGATCGGGTTCGTGTCGGCGCCGGTTTTGAAGTGTTTCGTTTTGTTGTACGCCGCCGCCATCCGCTTCGAATAATCGCGGTAATCGGCGCCGCGTTCGTCGTCGAGGAAGAGGTGCGCGTCGGAAATTTGCAGAACGCGAACCGGTTCCGCGATCGCTTTCGAGTAAATTTTCACGTCGGCGCCGTTGAGCGCGAAGCTCGTTTCCGGAAAATCGGCGGGCGAAGCGACGGGAACGTCGGCGGCGAACGCGTTCGGGGCGACGGTCGCCGTTAAAGCGGTTCCGAGCGAGGCGCCGAAGAAGCCGCGTCGGGTGAATTGCGAGTTTTGGGGCGTCGGCATAGGTTGCGTCCTTTGCAAAAAACAGCGGGAATAAAACGAAAATAACGGATAAACGGGCGCCGAGAACGCCGCTTTCGACGGAACGGGGCGCGATAAAAAATCGGACGTCGCTCGGCCCGGAACGCCGTCGCAAAATGGAACGGCGAGGCAAACCGCGTCGAGTTTAACGCCGAGAGAGTTCGGACGAACGACGAAACGGCGTTAAATTGCGAAAGCGGCGCGAGGTTTGCGGGCGTCGGCGGTCAATCTTTTTCGTTGTACTTCGCTTGCTCGACGAGCGCGAACTCTTTTTTCAGCTTCTCTTTGTCGTTGTAGAAGCGGATATGATCCCAAGGCAACTCCGCGTCGAGCGAATACGCCGTGTGCGCGATCTTTTCGCGGTCGATTCCGCATTCGGCGACGGCGGCGTCCCAAAGCTCCGGCTTGAAGTGTTCGCGCCAAGCGTCGAGTCGGGCCCCGGCGCGCCAAGCGGCTTCGACGACGGCTCCGACGCGACGGTCGCCCCGCGTCGTCAAACCTTCGAGGAGGCTCGTGTTCAGGTCGTGATACTTCAAATCGACCGAGCGTTCGCGCCGCGTTTGACGGAGCGTTCGGTGCGCCTCCTCGAAGTAAGGCCGGGTCTGCATCGCGGCCCATTGGAGCGGCGTGTGCGGTTTCGGAACGAAATTCGAAACGTTCGCGACGACTTGAGCGAACTTCCCGCGAACCTCTTTCCCCAAGCGGCAAACGTCGTTCGAGAGCGCGACGATCCCGGTAAGGTCTTCCTCCGTTTCATACGGAAAACCGCACATAAAATACATTTTGACGCGGGAAAAGTTGTTTTCGAACGCCGCGCGGCAACCGGCGAAGAGGTCGTCGTTCGTAACGCGCTTGGCGATGCGGCGGCGCATTTCGTCGCGAGCGGCTTCCGGAGCGACCGTCAAACTCGACGAACGCTCGGTTGTAAGACCTTGAACGACGGAACTTAATTGGTGGTTGACGCGGAGGCTCGGGACGGAAAGCGAGACGCCGCGCGGGCAAACGACTTCGCGAATCCGTTGGAGCGCCTCTTCAAATTTCGGGTATTCGCTCGACGACAGCGAAAGGAGCGTCGCTTCGTCGACTCCGGTCGAGGCGCAGGCGGCGAGAATCGACTCGGTAATCTGCTCGACGGAGCGGTAACGGAGCGGGCGTTTGAGTTGGGTGCTTTGGCAAAAGCGGCATTTTTGCGGGCAGCCGCGCATAATCTCGAGCGAAACGCGGTCTTGGACGCTTTCGACGAGCGCGAGGAGAGGGCGTTTCGGCGGCGGGAAGGCGTTCAAGTCGCGAACGACCGCCGCGTCGATATATTCCGGGACGCCGTCGGCGTTCGGGCGGGGGCGGCGCGCTCGCCCGGTTTCGTCGAACGAAACGTCGTAAAACTCCGGAACGTAAGCGTTCGGGAACTCGCGAGCGATTTGAAGAAGCGCGTCGCGGCGGAGCGCTTTCGAGGTCGCGACCGGGTCGCCGCCGACGGTCAAATACGAGGACGCGTCGCGGCGGACGGCGCCGTTTTTCGCGTCGAAGGCCCGCTTGACGCCGAGTTGAGCGCGGAGTTCGGCCCAGCGTTCGAGGAGCGCCGGGAGCGTTTCTTCGCCGTCGCCGATCAAGAAAACGTCGATAAAATCGGACATAACCTCCGGCGACGCGGCGGCGGGGCCTCCGGCGACGATCAGCGGCGCTTCGAGCGAACGTTCGACGCGATGGAGCGGGACGCCGGCGAGGTCGAGCATCGTCAAAACGTTCGTGTAACAAAGCTCGTATTGGAGCGTGAAGCCGAGGAGGTCGAACGCGCCGAGCGGGGTAAACGTTTCGAGCGAGTAAATCGGGAGGTTCGCGTCGCGGAGGATCGCCTCCATATCGAGACCCGGGCAAAAGGCGCGCTCGCAAGCGAGGTCGGAGCGACCGTTGACGACGTCGTAAAGAACCGACAACGCGACGTTCGACATTCCGATCGAATAAACGTCCGGAAAACAGAAGCACATCCGCGCTTTCACCGAGTCGGCGGGTTTGACGATTTGACCGACTTCGCCGCCGATGTATTGACCGGGGAGGCGAACGTCCGGGAGAAGGAGGCTTTCAATAGAGCGTCGAAGTTCCGCGTCGAAAAAGTAGGGCGTCGTCATTATTAATTAATATAAGGGGGAGCGTTGGAGCGGGAAGGCGCCGCGTTTCGCTCGGGCGACCGTTCGGCGTTTGCGTTCGCTCGCAAAAAAAACGAGGAACGCAAGTCGCAAGGTCGCCGGAATCGGCAAAGTCGCCCGATTTTGAGCCGAAAACGCGACGTTTCGACGGCTTTTCGACCGTCGAGAACGTTTCGCTCTTTATTATAACCCGGAACGCGTCGCGTTTCAAGCGGGACGGACGGCGCTTTCCGATTTTATCGGTCGATCGCGGAAACGGGGCGACGCGAAGGAGGCGGCGTCGGGGATTTGGACGCGTCGCGGAGATTTGCGGAACGGAGGAAAAGCGCGGGAGCGGCGTAATCGACGGCGGTAAACGCGGCGGCGGGTTTGGGGAGGTTTGGCGGTTCCGCGGGGTTGGCCTTGTTTGAGTTGTTTGGGCGTTTTGCGGGCGTCGCGTTGTTTAAGCGGTTCGGCGAGTTTGCGGGGTTTGCGTTGTTAAGGCGTTTAGACGAGTTTGCGTTGTTTGCGTTGTTAGGGAGTTTAGGCGCGTCGACGGAGTTTGCGTTGTTAGGGAGTTTAGGCGCGTCGACGGAGTTTGCGTTATTAGGACGTTTAGACGGGTTTGCCGGATTTGCGCCGTTTGATCGTTTAGCGTTGTTTGCGGAGTTTAGGACGTTTGGCGAATCGAGCGAAGTTTCGGGGGCGACCGGTTTGGCGGCGTGGAAGGTTTCGGCGGTTTGGGGGGCGGGCGCGTCGGAGTCGGGCGTCGACGCGACGGCGGTTTCGGGAGCGGAGGCGGGGCGTTTTCGCGGCGCCGCTTCGACGACGCGCAACCCGGGGCGCAAGTTGAGAACGCCGTCGACGACGTAACGTTCGCCGGGCTTAACTCCCGACGTCGCGACGACTTGCGAACCGTTTTCCGTTTTGCGTCCGAGTTCGACCGTTCGACGGCGCGGAACGTCGTTTTCGTCGACGACCCAAACGAATTGCGAATTGAGGTCGTTGCAAACCGCTTTGACGTCGATTAACGTCGCGTTTTTTACCGGCTCGTCGGAAAGCGCGACTTCGCAAACGACGCCGGGATAAATCGAGTAATCCGGGTTCGGAATCTCGCCTCGAAGCGCGACGACGCCGGTCGAGCGGTCGATTTGGACGTCGACGTAATTAACGACGCCGCGTCGCGAATAAACGCCCTTTTCGTCGAGACCGGGAAAACTCGCCTCAAAATCGATATAATCGGGCAATTTTTCCGCTTGCAACGCTTCCCGGAGCGAGACGTTCGCGTAATTTTTTTCGTCGTAACGTTTGCCGAGGCGAGCTTTAAGGGCGTCGCGGCGTTTTTGTTGAAACGCGAGAAACTCTCGGTCGGTCGCGTAAAAATAGACGAGCATCGGATCCATCGCGACGAGGCGAGCCAAGACCGGCGGGTCGAGCGCGGCGCCGTCGAGGAACGTTCCGACCGGATAAAAGGGGCGGCTGATTTGCCCGCGACAGGGCGCCCGAACGACCGTTCGTTCGAGTTGCTTTTCGGCGGCGGCGAGGCGCGCTCGGGCTTTCGCGGATTCGGCGTTCGCGGCGCGCCAAGCGGTCAGACTCTCTTCGAGCGTCTCTTCGGTAACGACTCCGGCGACCGATTTGTCTTTGCGAAGTTGCAAGTTGCGCCGATGCGTCGCTTTAGCGCGGGCTTCCCGAGCGAGCGACGCCGCGAGTTCCGCTTTCGCCGCGTCGACTTCGTTTTGATAGTCGAACGATTCGACGCGGAAGAGAACGTCGCCCGCTTCGACGAGCGCGCCCGGTTGAAACTCGATCGATTCGAGGAAACCGCGAACGCGGGGGACGATTTCGACCGGGTCGACTTCGGTGAAACCTCGAAAGGAGCGTTTCGTTTCGACGTCGGCGGTCGTCGCGACGGCGGTGCGCACCGGAACGGCGTCGGGCGTTTGCGGCGGAAGCGTCGACGGCGAATCGTCGGAAAGCGTTTCGACCGGAAGCGTCGACGGCGAAAGAGGTTGCGGAGGGGCGGCGTTCGACGGTTTCGACTCGGGCGGCGCGAACGTCGCGGACGGCTTGGAGTTTGCGTTTTCGGACGGCGGAGCGGGGGGCGACGCGAGCGGCGGCGTTTCCGGAGCGGGCGCGGGCGTCGGACGGAAACGGTTCGACGCGACGCGGGAAAAAGCGGCGATTCCGAGCGCCGACGCGAGAACGAGGGCGGCGAGCGCGACGGGGCGAGGGGACGGCTTCATAACGGCGACTCCGGCGTTTCGACGGCGCCGCGCAACCGTTCGACCGTCGAAGCGGAGGCGGCGTCGCTCAAAAATAACGTCGAAACGGGAAGGGCGCCGTCCGAGCGCAAAAAAAAGACGGCGTTCTAGAATTGTTGCGGTCGGCGTAAAAATTCCGGGTCGCTCGCCGTTCGAGCGAGTTCGAAAAAGCGGCGTTAACGCAACGGAGGCAAGACTTAAAAGAATTGAACGCTATAAGACGTCGTTGGTTTCGGGCGTTAACGCAACGCGGCGTCGTAAAGTTCGACGACGCGTTCTTCCGTCCAACGTTTCGCTCGTTGCAAGCCGTTTTCGCGCAACGCTTTCCGGCGTTCGTCGCCGTCCCAAAGCGAAATAATCGCGTCGACCCAAGGCGCGGCGTCGGCGGCGGTCGGTTTCTCTTGCGACGTCGGCGTCAACCGCTCCGGAATATCGAGCAAAATTCCGGCGTCCCCGACCGTCTCCGGGAGCGCGCCCCGATTCGACGCGACGACCGGAACCCCGGCGCCCAACGCTTCCGCCGCGACGCGACCGAACGACTCCTCGAAAAAGGACGGAATCAGCGCAAGTTTCGCGACTCGGTAAAACTCGCGCGGCGTCGACGTGTTCGCGGCGCGGAAAAGGTTCCAACCGTCTCGGCGCTCCCAATCGCAACGGGCCAACGCGCTCGAAGCGGCGCTTCCTTCGACGACCAAAAACGGAATCTCGGGTCGAATTTTGTTTGTTTCCTCGACGATTTTCGCGAAGAGCGGCGCGCCCTTGCCGACGCTCGGGTTGACGAAAAGAACGAATTTTCGCGCGTCGTCCTCGTCCTCTTCGGCGTTCTCCGGGCGGACTTTGCGCCAATCGATCAACGGCGGAACGGCGACCGGCTCGAGCCCCAGCCGCTTGCGGTAAACGTCGGCGGCGAACTCGGACGGGACGAGGGTCAAGTCGACGTCGCGGAAGTACCCGGCGTTGCGATAGGCGAGATTATGAAGCCAAGCGACCGTTTTCGCGCCGCTTTGTTTCGCGAGTTTCAATATGTCGCCGCCGAGCCAATAGCCGCCGTAAGTCAAGACGACGTCGGGCGATAGACGGCGCGACGTTTCGGCGAAAAGTTGCAGAAACGCCGCTCCCGCCGGTCGCGACGGAACCGCGCCGACGACGCCCGACCCGGAACGGGGCGCGACGACGACCGACTCGACGCCGGAATCGCGGTAAGAAACGGCCCGAAACGCGCCCTCGCCGACGCCGCCGTCGAAGCGTTTTTTAACGGCGACGCCGCTCGAAGTCAAGATTTCGTCGACGCTTGGCGGAGCGGAGAAGTCGGTCGCGGCGCCGCAGAACGTTTTCACGTCCCAACCGCGCCGCGCCAACGCAAGGAGCGTTTCCCGCGTCGTAATCGACGCCCCGTTAGATTGGTCGAGATACCAATGCCAAGAGGCGAATAAAACTCGCGTCATTTCGTCGCTTCCGCTTGCGTTTTCGACGCTTCCGCCATATCAGCCGCTTTCCATATTTTTTCCATTTCCTCCGCTTGCGCCGACGCCGCCTCCTCTCCGCGCGGCAGGACGCCGTCGTAAGCTCGGCGCAAACTGTCGTCCGAGGCCTTGCGCTGGTTCGGGGAGATCGGCACGGCAGCTAAAATATCGCGAATTGTTAAATCAAAATCGAGTTGCTCGTCGCCCGAGTTCTTCGTTTTTGAAGCGGTGCGCCACAGTCTCACGAAAGCGCGCATTTCTTCTTGAACGCGTTGTTCCGCCGAACGGCGGTAATATCCCCTTAAATCGGTTTCGTGTTTCGTCGCATTGACCAACCGCGCGGAACGAGTCGGCGAATTAAGCTCGGCGACGTCGTCAAACTCCGTGCCTAAAGGGCCGGGCACGTAATATCTAACGCTTTTGTCGCTAAACGTTACCCGCACGGCTTCGAAGGAACCAAGACGCGTTTCGTCGCCTTCGCGCGACTTTTTGGCAATCTCAATTGTCGCAATCTCGATCGAAGCAAAACCCGATTTCACGTCGTCGCGGTTTTGGGCGGCGGTAAAAAGTATGGAGGCCATCCAAAAGGCTTTGTTTGTTCTGTTGGCGTCCGCGTAATTCGCGTTGGAGCAATAACTCTTAGCGCGTTCGACGGCGTTTTCACCGTCGTCGTTCGCGCAAGCAACGCCCGACGACGCGACGCTCAGCAACAGAACCGCAACAATTGCATAAATTGCCGTTTCGACAATACCTTTAGTAAAACGAATCGTCGTCATTCTATTTCTCCTGTTCCCTTATCCCTCGTAATAGCCGTTTTTATTGAACGTAATACTTGTTCCGTCGATAAATATGACGCGGAGGTCTTTATGTAACCCGCAATTGCACCCTGAATTTTCAGGCGTAAGGAGTTCGTAATCCGCTATTGCAAGTCTAAGGTTATCGTTTTCCAAGTTTATAAACTCTCTTTGCGTCGCAATTTCCTCGCAAAACATATTCGTAAACACTCCCTTGTCTTTAAGGTCGTCGTAGTCGGCGCAAAGAGTCGATTTTGCCGTGTCGACGTCCGCCCACTTTAAAGTAACCGTCATAGAGTCGCTAAACGACGTTTGGGAATCATACGAAGCGGTCACGCCGACAACGATATGCCCGCATTTTTGATTTACCATTTGCGGGTTATACAAGATAACGCCGTTATCAATTTGCAAGGCGGGACGCGAGTAATTCGTGAAAGGCGAAAACTGATATGAATAAGTAAGAGGATGCGCGTTATGAATTTGCGGGGTATAAAACGGCGTCGACGTATACAAGGCAATGTCCGACGTGTCAAAAGTATACTCGCATTCGTCTTGGTTCACAACCGTTGAATTGTTCGCGGCGGCGTCTTCAGGCGAAATAAATTCCGGCGCGTCGACGATCGCCGCCGTAAACACGCTCTGCGAAAGGGTAACGTCGCCAGTCGCGCTTAGCGTAATCGTCGCGATCTCGTCTCCTTCGTACGCGTCGTCCGACACGCTTTGGAACGTGAACCAACCGAAACCTTGCTCGTTCAATTGGATAGACGTTGCGCTCAACGAGTAGTCGCTTGAATCGACGCCGCTAACGCTTACCGAAATCGTCGTGTTCGCCGAGCCGTAAAAATAAAAAACGATTTCCTCGTCGTCCTCAGAAATCGCCAAGTCGGAGGCAAACGCCAAGGCGCCGGAAGCTACGGCGGTTCCGCCGGACGTCGTTACCGTAATATCTCCGCCGCCACTCGAACCGCTTTGACCGCTTCCGCCGCTCATTACGGACGCGTCGCCCGGTTCTTGTTCGATTTCTCCTAAGTCGAGCGATTCGAAGGTTAACGCTTCGGCGACGACGTTTAACGTTTCGCCGTCGGTCGCCGTTTCCGCGAGCGTCGTTTCGTCGGTTTCGTCCCAGAGAGCGCCGAAGTCGGCGAGCGTTTCGTCGGCGAGGGTCGCGTTCGAGCGTAACGCGATGAGCGCGGCTTGCTCCGACGTAACGTAAGGCCCGTAAGGAACGGAATTAAGCGCGGCGAGAGAAATCGTCGTTTCGGCGGCGTCGGTCGA
>JAGBDD010000073.1 GCA_017937685.1 Thermoguttaceae bacterium
CGCGTCGTAGAAAATCTTTTGCGCGGCGGTCTTTTTGCCGTCCCACATCAAGCAGTTGATGAATTTGCTGGCCAACAGCGAACCGTAGACCGGATCGCCTTTCAATTGTTTTCTACTGGCGGTAATACGACCCATAGCGTTTCACACTTTCTAATATTCAAATCGAAGTCCGGAACGCAACGGGTCGCGACGAGAGAACGAGAGAGTTTAAGGCCGGTAAAAAACAACCGACGTTACTCCGTCTCCGAACGACCGAAACGGTCTTGGCGACGTTGCTTACGAAACTTGCGTTTCGCAGGACTTCACGCGTTAATTGTTGGTTAAATAGGCCGCCCGTTCGGTAAAATAAGGAACGGACGATCGCGACGGCTCGAAAAACAAGCGTCGCTCGACGACGGGACGAACCGAAAAAAGTTCGTCGCGAAACGACGGAAATTAGCGTTTTTTCGTCGGGCCGGCGTTCTTTTTCGCGCCGTAACGGCTGCGCGCTTGGCGACGACCGTCGACGCCGGTCGCGTCCAAGGTGCCGCGGACGACTTGGTAACGAACGCCCGGGAGGTCGCGAACGCGACCGCCGCGGATAAGAACGATCGAGTGTTCTTGGAGTTTGTGGCCTTCGCCCGGGATGTAAACGGTAACTTCTTTGTTGTTCGAGAGACGAACGCGCGTGATGCGACGAAGAGCGGAGTTCGGTTTTTTCGGTTGCATCGTGCGAACCAAAAGGCAGACGCCGCGTTTTTGCGAGCAGCCTTCGAGAACCGGGGTCTTCGTATTGCTGTGTTGTTGTTTGCGGTTTTTACGCACCAGTTGATTAATTGTCGGCATTGAAACTCTCTCGTTAGTCTTTGATAAACTCTCTCTACGCTTTATATCGTCAAAGCGATTTCGCGCCGCGACTTTTTCGACCGCCGCTCTTCAAAGAGGCGGGGGCGCGAAATTACGCCGATAAAAGTCCGCTTGGAAACCGAATCATACCAGAAATTTTTCCGACGTCAAGGAGTAAAACGCCGCCGCCGCTCAATTTTTGCAAATTTACTCCCGCGAATCGTTCCTTCGACGCGAAAACGCCGGCGCAAGAAACGACGCGACGCGCTTTCGAGACGGCGGACGTTCGAAAAGCGCGTCGACGAAACGTCGAAAGGAGACGGGCGTCAAGCGTTTTTAAATTCTTTGACAATATCGTAAATACCGCGAATATTTTCGTGCGAGACGTTGGCGCCGATCGTCGCGATGAAGCCGCCGGTGAGGACGCCGAGGCATTCGCGGACGTTGCGGATCGTTTGCGCGGACGTTTCCAGGCCGTATAGTTCGTCGACGCGAGCGGCGAAACAGAGGCGTCCGCGATGCAGGCGTCCGAGCGACGCGCATTCCTTCGTCGCTTGCGTTTCGACGCGAACGACGTCGGCGCCGATTTCGCGTAAATCGCCGAAAAATTCCGCGCACTCCGCCGAAACGCTGAACCAAACGTGCAAACCGACTTCCTTCGCTCGCTTGAATTGCTTAGCGTAGTGTTCGCGAAGAAGGACGCGCCAAGTCGACAGTTTCATAAGGGAAGTTTTCCGCGGGCCCCAGTCGTCGCAAAATTCGATTCCGTGGAACCCTTTGCGCGCTAGGAGATCGAACATATCCGTTTCAAATTCGAAAATGAGTTCCATTAACTCCATAAAACGGGTCGTTTCGATGAGGAAGTCGTCCGCGCTAAGTTTGGCGCCGCGCAGAGCGGAGTAGACGGAGTAGCCGCTCAACCCGAAACTTGCGAGGCGGTAACGGTCGCCGCAGACTCTCGCCGCTTGCGGGATGCGCGCCAACCGGCGTTTCAAATCTTGCGGCGGGGCTTGGTAAACGTCGACTTGGCTCCATTCGGGGAGCGTCGGTTCGACCGGAACGACCCAAGAACCGTCCGGACGGCGGACGCGGCGGAAGCCCCATTCGCTCAACGTCGGGTCGTTCGGGTCGGGGAGCGAAAGGTCATACGTCAGAATATCGCTCAATCCGATGTTGTCGCCGTCGACCCAAACGGGGACGCGTTCCGGATTTTTGAACAGGATCGCGTGGTCGACGAGAGCTTTTCTCGTTAGCATACTTTTCTCCTCGAACGCCCTAAGTTGGCTTGCGCGGTCGTCGGTCCGGCGTCGGGGGCGCGAGCGGCGGCGAAGTCGGCGTTGCGTCGATTAAAAATGTCGATTAAAAATAGCTGGTCAATATATTATATATTATTAGGGCGACGTTTCGAACAAAAAGCGGAGACGTCGAAGCGACGGCGATCCGTTCGACCGTCGAAAACGAGCGGAGCCCGAGCGCGCGTCGCCGACGGCGCGTTCGAAAGGGAAATTTCGAACGTCGCGTCCGTTATTGTATTTTTTCGCGCGGCCATTTTCAAGGGGGAACCGGAAATTTCTCCGATTTTTATCGAAATTTTTTATTTTTTTTAGGTCGAGGAGGGGGAAGTCGTTCGCGTTTCGGCGAATTTAGGGGAACGAAGGCGAAAAAGAGGCGGTTTGCGGGGGCTTGTCGATTTGAGAAAAGTTTGTATATTGTATTGGCTTGGCGGCGCGGAGCCGAGCCCGTCGAACGTCGGCGCGCGTCGCGGGGACGCGAGAACGCAAGGAAAGAAAAACGTTTGAAAAAAATGTTAAACGAGAAAAAAAAGACGCCTCGCGTTCGACCGTCGGGGCTTGAAGCCGCGTCGCCGCCGTCGAGTTCAGAGCGGGACAAAACGCCGCTTGAAAGGGCGCGGGAGGCGTTGCGGCGAGACGGCGAGTCGACGCGGCGAGTCGGTCGACTTCTTGAAACGTTGGGGCGGCAAGTTGGATTCGCGACCGGGGTTGGGTTGACGGCGGGCGTCGTCGGCGCGGCGTTTCAAGCGTCGATGAGCGCGGCGAGCGGATTTTTCGCGGCGGATTGCGCGACCGGTTTTTCTTGGGCGCTCCTTTTTTTACCGGCGGTCGGTTTGGCGATCGTCGCTCTTTACAACGCGGCGCGGCTTTCGGTCGACGCGGGAACGGATCGCGTCGTCGCGTCGTTGACTTCGGAGAAAAAGGCCTCTCTTTGGTTGGGCCCGTTGATTTTTTTGACGTCGACGCTGACGCAACTTTGCGGCGGATCGGCGGGGCGCGAGGGGGCGGCGTTGCAGTTGGGCGGCTGCGTCGGGCTCGGCGCGGGGCGGTTGTTTCGTTTGGACGCGGCGGCGCTGAAGATCGCGATACTTTGCGGAATGAGCGGCGGGTTCGCGGCGGTTTTCGGGACGCCGCTGACGGCGACCGTTTTCGCGTTGGAGATCGCTTGCGTCGGCGTCGTTTATTATCCGGCGCTTTTGCCGGCGTCGATCGCGGCGTTGGTCGGGAGCGCGATTCCGGCGTCGCTGGGGTTGGCGCCGTTTCGTTACGAGCTGCCCGATTTCCCGGAAACGTCGGTCGCGTTGATTGGGAAGACGCTTCTCTTCGGCGCGCTTTGCGGAGCGGTTTGCGTTTTCTTTTGCGCGACGGTTCGTCGGACGACGCGGTCGTTTTTCGCTCGGTTTCCAAACGATTATTTTCGCGTCGCGTTCGGGGCGCTTTGCGTTATCGTCGGGACGCTTCTTCTCGGGACGAACGCTTACAACGGGACGGGGATCGGACTTGTCGAGGAGGCGTTGGCGGGGCGAGCCGCACCGGACGCGTTCTTTTGGAAGACGATTTTGACCGCGCTGACGCTTGGCGCCGGGTTCAAGGGGGGCGAGATCGTGCCGGTGTTCGCCGTCGGCGCGTCGTTTGGTTGCGTCGCCGGGCCGCTGTTGGGGATCGATCCGACGCTCGGCGCCGCGTTGGGGATGATCGGCGTTTTTTGCGGCGCGACGAATTGCCCGTTGACGTCGATCGTGTTGAGCGTCGAACTTTTCGGAGCGCAGAACGCGGTTTTGTTCGCGCTCGTTTGCGGCGTCGGGTTCGCGACTTCCGGAAGAGTCGGGCTTTACCGGAGTCAGCGGGCGCTGTACTCGAAAAACGCGTGGGCGGCGCGCGACGGCGACGTCGGGAACCGAGCGGAAAAGTAAAAAAAAATGGGAAAAAAAGCGTCGACCTCGGAAAAAAACGGAGGATAAACGCGTTGAGAAAACGGGAAATTTCTACCGTGGAAGTCGCTATTTAGGGCGTTCGGGAATATTTTTTGGAAATTTTTTCCGAAAATTCGAAAAAAGCTCTTGCAATCGCGGGGGGCTTGCGTATAATTGGAAAACGTCGAATGGTAGCGCGGTTTTTCGCCCCCTCCCACCTTCTTTGAGATTTCCTGCGATCGAGAGCGCGAAACGGCGTTCGAAACTGGCGGTAAAAGGGGCGTCGGCGCGACGCGACTTCAAACGGAGAAAGAATCGGCGGTTCGCAACGTCGGCTTTCTCGCTCTGTCGAGAGTTTTTTATCGAGTCGTTTTCGAGCTAAACGGAACGACGAGCGTTTCTTATTTTTGGTCTCGCGGCGCAACGTCGCGGGGCAAAGTAGCGTAAAAGAAACGCCGCTTGAATTTTCGAACTTGAAATCGAACGTTGGCAAAACGTCGAAACGGTTCGGACGACGAAACGAACGATATTAACGTTGTGGAAATAAAAAACAGAAAACGAAAGCGTTTTTGCGCGAAAACGTTTGGCGTTTTTAACGAATATTTTATAAGGAGCAAGAATTATGTTGAACGGTTCCGAAGAAACCAAGCGTCCGCAAGAATTCGGCTCGCCTGAAGAAATGAGATTGATCGCCGAAGCGCGTCGCGAAGAGCCGCAACGTCGCAACCGCAACGTGTTCGACGCGATTATGGAAACCGGACACGACGAAGATTTTGTTCCGGTCGTTACCGACGAGTTCTGCCCGACCGACGCTCCGGCCGGCTCTCCGGCGAAGGTGCAAGTTTTGGCCGAACGCGTTCGCAAGGGGTTGCCCCTTTGGCATCCGGAAGACCGCGTTTCGTACTCCGGCTTGACCGGTTCGGCGATCCGCGCTCGCGACTGAGCAAACGAAGCGGAAAGCGCGTTTAAAATAGCGTAATTAGCGAAGATAAACGAGAGACGGCGAGTTTAGCGGCGTTTCTCGGAGGCAAGCGGCGCGGCGACGAAGAAAAATCGGTTTGTTTTCGAGCGAGAAACCGGTTTTTAGTCGCGGCGCCGTCGAGTTTTTCTTGACGGCGGCGGAACGCGACGCGGCGAAGGCGGCGAAAAACGCGTTCGGCGGCGAAATTTCAAACGAATCGAGCGCGGCGATGGGTCTTTTTAAGCGTCTTTTGGCGAAATATTTGCTTCTTTGGTTGGTCGCGACGTGCGTCGTCGCGTACTTTTGGCCGCGTTGGCTCGGCGAATCGGGCCCGAATCCGTTTTTGCTGACGGCGAACGGCATGTCGACGCTGATTTTTATAACGATGACGGCGGTCGGTTCGCTCTTGCCGTTCGACGAGGTGAAAGCGGTCGCGAAGCGTTGGCCGAAGACGCTCGGCGGGACGGCGGTTCAGTATCTTTCAATGCCGACGTTGGCGTTTTGCGCGGCGAAGCTCTTCGGCTTGGAGGGCGGAGCGTTCGTCGGCGCGATTTTGGCCGGGTGCGTGCCGGGCGCGATGGCGTCGAACGTCTTGACGCTAACGGCGCGGGGGAACGTCAGCTACTCGGTCGGGCTGACGACGTCGGCGACGCTCCTTTCGCCGGTCGTCGTGCCGTTGACGTTGGCGTTTTTCTTGAGCGGCGAAAAAATTTCGCTTCCGGTCGGCGACGTAATGCTGAATTTGTTGATAACCGTCGTCGCGCCGGTCGGGCTGGGGTTCGGACTCTCGCGACTTTTCGGCTGGTGGCAAAGGGGCGCGGAGCGGTTCGCGGAAATAGTTGCGAATATTGCGATTATTTGGATTATCGCGGCGGTCGTCGCGAAAAACGCCGCGTCGCTGTCGTCCCTGACTCCGGCGCTTTTGGGCGCGTTCGCGTTCCTGAACGTCGGCGGGTACTTGGCCGGTTACTTCGGCGGCGCGGCGATCGGGCTCGACGGCGGAATGCGCCGGGCGCTGACGATCGAAGTCGGCATGCAGAACGCCGGACTCGGGACGGCGTTGGCGGCGCGGTACTTCGCCGACCTGCCGGAAGCGTCCCTTTTCTGCGCGTCGTACACGTTCGGCTGTATGGCGACCGGGATTATTTTGGCGCAAGCGTTCCGAATTTGGACGGAGCGGCAAGAGCGCCGAAGCGGCGACGGCGGCGCGGTTGGAGCGGTTCGAGCGGACGTCGAAACGACGAAAACGAACGAAGCGCCGGACGAAACCGCGTGAAACGGTGTGAAATAGGCGAAATGGTAAAAAGAGAAAAAGCGTTCGTCGTCGGGGCGAACGCTTTTTTTGTCGGCGGCGGCGACGCGTTTCTTCAGCGGCGTTTTAGTCTTCGTCGTCTTCTTAGTCGGCGTCTTCGTAAGGGTCGACGCTCGGGTCGATCGACGCGGGCCAGCGGATAGGCTCGCCGACTTCCTCTTCGAGGTCTTCCGCTTGCGAAACGAACTCGTTGATCAAATAATCGACGAAACTCGAGGGTTGGTAATAACAGTCGTCGATGAGTTCTTGCGCGAAGAAATCCCAAGTAACGATCGCGCCTTCCGGTTGGTTGACGTCGACGCAAATATACTCGTCGCCGTCTTCGTTGACGATAACGACGTAATTTTCCGGAAGCGCGCCATTTTCGCGGACGTCTTGCGTCGCGAACACTAAGCCCGGCCATCCGGACGCCGCGTTGTCGTCGACGATCCCGCAAAACTCTTGCCCGTCCCAACCCAAATTACCCCATTTCGCCAAATAACGACGGAAGTCGGACGGGAACTTGACGCCGAGCGCCGCCTCCGCCGCCAAAATCGACTCTTCGGACGCGCCGGGCGGATTGTCGGTCATTGGAATGATTCCGTCGCGATCGCTGGAAACCTGAAAAAATTGCGGGTTCGACTCGACCAATTCGACCAAATCTTCGAAGCGGTATTGCATTGGGGCGGCTCCTTTCGGAAAATAGAGAAAATAAAGAAGCGGGGCAAGCGGCGCGAGAAGAGCGTCGCGGCGTCGCTAAATCTAATATATATATCCATTCTCAAAAGCAAGAAAAAAACGTCGATTTTCTAAAAAAAAAGAGCAAAAAAGCCGCGCCGTCGCCGAAGCGTAACAATCGCGAAAGCCCGACGCGCCGTCGAAACGTAAAAATTGCGAAAATAAGAAAACGACGCAAAATCGGCGGGAAAGCGAAAAGAAAAAGCGTCCGCCGTTTCGACGAACGCTTAATCGTTGGGAACGCGATTTCCGTTGGATGCGCCGCGACGTTTTGCCGTTTGCTTTAGCGACGCGGTTTAGTCGAGTTCTTCGAGACGGCGGCGCGCTTCGAAGTCGCCTAATTCGGCGGCTCGGCGGAGCCAACGGGCGGCTTCGACCGGGTCGCGTTCGACGCCGAAACCGTTGGCGTAACAAGCGGCGACGTTGGCGGTCGCCTCGGCGTCGCCGAACGAAGCGGCTTCGCGGTACCAATAAAAGGCTTGCGTCGGCGATTTTTCGATGCCGAGCCCGAATTGGCAAGCGAAACCGAGTTCGTAAGCCGCTTGCGCGTCGCCTTGCTCGGCGGCTTCGCGCAACTTGCGGAGCGTTTCGGCGCCGTTTTCGGCGGCGGGTTCGTTGGAGAGCCCGTTTGCGTCTTCGGCGTCGTCGAGGCGGTATTGGATTTCCGCGAGCGTCTCGTCCGCTTCTTCGACGCCTAGTTGGGCGGCTTTGCGGAGCCATTTCGCCGCTTCCTCGAGGTTGTAATCGGGATTGCTCCCGAAACCGTCGGCGTAATATTCGCCGAGGTTGCATATCGCGGCAACGTTTCCTAATTCCGCGGCTTGTCGGTAGAGGCGAACGGCTTCGACAGGGTCTTGTTCGACGCCGTCGCCGTCTTGGTAACAAACGCCGAGGTTATATATCGCGTCGGCGCTTCCTAATTCCGCGGCTTGTCGGTAGAGCCGAACGGCTTCGCCGAGGTCTTGCTCGACGCCGACGCCGTCTTGGTAACAGACGCCGAGGTCGTTTACCGCGTCGACGTTTCCTTGTTCCGCGGCTTGTCGGTAGAGGCGAACGGCTTCGCCGGGGTCTCGCTCGACCCCGTCGCCGTTTTTGTAACAGACGCCGAGGTAGCGCGTCGATTCGGCGTTTCCTAATTCCGCGGCTTGTCGGTAGAGGCGAACGGCTTCGGCGAGGTCTTGTTCGACGCCGTCGCCGTTTTCGTAACAGACGCCAAGGACGCCCATTGCGTTGGCGTTTCCTTGTTCCGCGGCTTGGCGGAACCAACGAACGGCTTCGACGGAATCGGCGTCGACGCCGTCGCCGCAGTAGTAACAGAGGGCGAGCCTGCACATTGCGTTGGCGTTTCCTAATTCCGCGGCTTGTCGGTAGAGGCGAACGGCTTCGGCGAGGTCTTTTTCGACGCCGTCGCCGTTGTAGTAACAGACGCCGAGGTTGTTTATTGCGTTGGCGTTTCCTAATTTGGCGGCTTCGCGATACCAACGAACGGCTTCGGCGGGGTCGGGATCGACGCCGACGCCGTTTTCGTAACAGACTCCGAGGTTGTTTATCGCGTTGACGTTTCCTAATTCCGCGGCTTGACGGTAGAGCCGAAGGGCTTCGGCGAGGTCTTTTTCGACGCCCTCGCCGTTTTCGTAACAGACGCCAAGGTTGCACATCGCGTTGGCGTTTCCTAATTTGGCGGCTTCGCGATACCAGCGAACGGCTTCGACGAGATCGCGTTCGACGCCGTCGCCGTTATAGTAACAGCCGCCGAGGTTGCACATCGCGTCGGCGTTTCCTAATTTGGCGGCTTCGCGATACCAGCGAACGGCTTCGACGAGATCGTGTTCGACGCCGTCGCCGTTATAGTAACAGCCGCCGAGGTTGCACATCGCGTCGGCGTTTCCTAATTTGGCGGCTTCGCGATACCAGCGAACGGCTTCGGCGGCGGTGGACGCGAACCCGTCGGCGCAGCGGGCGGCGAGGAAACGAATCGCTTTCGCGTCGCCTAATTCCGCGGCTTGTCGGTAGAGGCGAACGGCTTCGGCGAAGTCTTTTTCGACCCCGTTCGCGCCGTTCGCGTAATTCTCGGCGAGTTGGCGCGTCGCGGCGGCGTTCTTCAAATCGGCGGCTTTCCGACGCCAACGTCGAGCTTCGTTCGCGTCCTTTTCGACGCCGTCGCCTTTTTCGTAAAAATAGGCGAGCGTCGCGATCGCGTCGACGTTTCCTAATTCGGCGGCTTGACGGTACAAGCGCAACGACGCCGTCCGGTCGCGTTCGACGCCGTCGCCGAATCGGTAGCGGTACGCGAGTTCTCGAAGCGCGTCGGCGTCGCCGGATTTCGCCAACTCTTGAAGATATCGAATCTTGGCGCCGAGAGCGGATTCTTGAAACGATTGCGTTTCGACGGGGCGCGACGCGTCGCGTTCGTTCGGCTTGGACGACATAACGGTTCCTTGATCGTATCGATAGCGGGGAAAAAGGAAAAAAAGCGTCGGCGAACGAAATTTGCAAAAAATGCGAAGACGGACGCCGTCGGCGTTAGGGGAAAAACGTAAGAGTTTCTTATTATTTTAGGGTGCGTGAAGTGAATTTTTTACCCTAAAAAGGAGAAAGAATAAGAAAAAACGAAAAAATTTTTAGTCGCGTCGACCGGCGTCGCGAAAACGCCAAAAATTTCGAGCCCTTTCCGTAATAATAAAGAGTGGGAACGGCGCAAAAATTACGCGAAAATAAAAAATAAAATGAAAAAAGCGTCCGTCGAGCGCGACGAACGCTTGGTCGTTGGAAAGCGCGGCGCCTCCGAGAGAAGACGCCGCGTCGGTTGGCGGGGCGAAATTGTTAAGTCGTCGAACCGGTTAAGTTGGCTAGATTAGCTAAAACGGTTGAACTTGCTAAATTGGCGGAATTGGCTAAGTCGCGGCGCTTACGCGAGCCAGTTCGCGACGTCTTTCGCCCAGTAGGTGATGATAATCGTCGCTCCGGCGCGCTGAATCGAGGTCAGCGTCTCCAAGACGACGCGTTGTTCGTCGATCCAACCGTTCGCGGCGGCGGCTTTCGTCATACTGTACTCTCCCGAAACGTTGTACGCGGCCAACGGCAGACCCGGGAAGCGGTCTTTCGCCATTCGAATAATATCGAGGTACGGAAGCGCCGGTTTCACCATAATAATGTCGGCGCCTTCCGCGACGTCGAGTTCGATTTCGCGCATCGCTTGACCCGGCGCCGAGGCGGGGTCCATTTGATACGAACGACGGTCGCCGAACTGCGGCGCGCTCTCGGCGGCTTCGCGGAACGGGCCGTAAAACGCGCTCGCGTACTTCGCCGCGTAGCTCATGATCGGAATCCGTTCGAAGCCGTTTTCGTCGAGGCCGCGACGAATCGCGCCGATCATCCCGTCCATCATTCCGCTCGGCGCGACCATATCGACGCCCGATTTCGCTTGCGCGACCGTTTGCTTGACGAGGTTCGCCAGCGTCGCGTCGTTGTCGACGTCCCAATCGGCTTCGCCGGGGCCGCATTTTTTCAGGACGCCGCAGTGGCCGTGGTCGGTGTATTCGCAGAAACAGACGTC
>JAGBDD010000074.1 GCA_017937685.1 Thermoguttaceae bacterium
CCTTCGAAGTTGCGCATATTCAACATCAGCGCCCCGTCGTTCAGCTCGACGACCTGCGCTTCGCAAGTCATTCGAACGGCGCCGTTCCCCGCTTTCCAACTTTTCCCGCCGTCGCCGCTCCAAACGAGCGTCGAAAACCAAACGCCGTTCTCGTCGATAAACTGCGCCGGGAAAACGAGTTGGCCGCCGCGCGTCGCGATTCCGCAACCGGGCCCTTGGAACAAAATGCGCCAATTTTCGCCTTCCGCCGCGACGTTCGTTATATCGACCGGCTCGCTCCACGACGCGCCGTCGTCGTCGCTGTACGACAAAACGAGACGTCCGGACGTCCCGATTTTTAAGCCCGGGGTCGACGCGTGAATCGACTTGCCGTTATGCGCCCAAAGCGCGGCGATCCAGATTCGCCCGGTTTTCGGGTCGACGAGAATCGCCGGGTCGCCGACGCCCTCTTTCGCCGGGTCGGCTCCGTCGTAATCGATCGCGATTTGCATCGGCTCCCAAGTTTTGCCGCCGTCGAAACTCCGCGAACACGCGACGTCGACGTCCGCCGGCAAGTCCCGCGCGTCGTTCCAACGAGCGTCGTAAACCGCGATCAGCGTTCCGTTTAACGTTTTAACGATTCCCGGAATGCGGTACTTCGCGACGCCGTCCCAACCGGAGTCGCGCACCAAAACGCCGAACCGATATTCGAGCGACGCCGCGTCGAATGCCGCCGTTTTCCCGTCTGTTTTTTTCGCGACCGCCTCTTTCACGGCGATTTTCACCTTGTCGCCCGGCCCGGCTTTTTTCGACGCAAACGCCCAAATTTCAACCCTTGCGAGATTTGCCGCGTCGGTCGGTTCCAAACGAAATTCCGCCGCGCCCTCGTTCGCGCCGTCGATTTCGACGCTTCCTAAAATCAGCTCGCCGGAGCGCAACTCTAATCGTTTCAACAACTTGACGTTCGAAACGCCGACGACGATTCGTTCCCAACGCGCCCCGCCGTCGACGGTCAGCGTCGCTGCTTTCGTCGCGATTTCCGAGCCGTCCGACGCGATCAAAATCGGCTCCTCGGCGCGACTCGGCGTCGCGACAACGCTTAACGCGTTTTCTTTTTCGTCGATCTCAACTCCTTGCGCCGCAACGTTTGCGACGTCGTTAGCGCTAGTCGTCCGTTCGAACGCGCCGTCCGAAACGCCCGCCAACCCGACGACGCAAAGCGCCGCCGCCAACCTTTTTCCGTTTTTCTTCATCGTCGTTTCTCCTTTTTTCTCGTTCGTCGACCGACGCAACTGCTTGCGCCGCCAACGTTTAACAACGCGCAAGAACCGCCCGAAAGCGTTCTTTGCTTCCGCTTTCCCTTATTTTACCCAAGAATCGCGTTCCAATCAAGAGCCGGTCGCAAATTTCGCAAACCTTTTCCGCGTCGACGTTTAAGAACCGCCAAGAAACAAAAAGGCGTCCGCCGCGCTCGGCCTTTTGACGCGGCGGACGCCGTTCGCTCGGTTTCCCGAGTCGTTCGGTCGTCCCGGAACTTGCGCCGAATCTCGACGCAAGCTCGTTTCGGAACGTCGACGCGAATTTCGCAACACGCGCCGTTTCAATCGGTTAAGCGTCCTCGTTGCGCGACGCTTAACCGTTGTTCTCTCGTTAACGGTCGTTCGACCGTCTTCGCTTAAACTCAACCGAAGTAGCGTTTAAGCAAACCGGCGAACCCGGCGCCGTGGCGCGCTTCGTCTTTCGCCATTTCGTGAACCGTGTCGTGAACGGCGTCGTAATTCAGTTGTTTAGCGCGTTTAGCGATTTCGAACTTGCCCGCGCAAGCGCCGGTTTCGGCTTCGACGCGCATTTGGAGGTTCGTTTTGGTGCAAGGAACGACGACTTCGCCGAGGAGTTCCGCGAACTTAGCGGCGTGTTCGGCTTCTTCGAACGCGTAACGTTTGAACGCGTCGGCGATTTCCGGATAACCTTCGCGTTCCGCTTGGCGGCTCATCGCGAGGTACATCCCAACTTCGGTGCATTCGCCCATAAAGTTCATCCGCAGGCCTTCGACGATTTCTTGATCTTCGACCATACCGTCGCCGATAGAGTGAACCGTCGCGAAGGAAAGTTCGCCGCCGTCGACTTTTTCGGCGAATTTCGAAGCCGGCGCTTTGCATTGCGGGCAGTTTTCCGGAGCCGCGTCGCCTTCGTGAACATAACCGCAAACTTGGCAGATGAATTTTTTCGTCTTTTCCATTGTTATTATCCTTTCGCGCTAATTTCCGTTGAAAAATTCAACGTTTTCAAATCTTCTCGTAACCGCCGACGTTTTTTCTCCCCAAACGTCGACGCTCGTTTTTATATCGACTATTTACGCTGTAAATTTTAGTTCCAATTTTACGAAGGAACTTTTTTCGCCGCCGTCGCTTGCCGAGCGTCGACGAACCGCCTCCTCCGCCTTTCGGAAAATCGCTCCGCAATCTTCCGCAACTCATTAACTTTCCGCCGTTTGTAAACACTCGCGACATACGCCGCGAATCCGCGTTTCGACGTGTTCGACGCTTCCGATTTTCACCGCCGCTTCCGGCAAGAGCGTTTCCAAATTCTCAATCTCGAAATCGAAAACGCGCCCGCACTTGGAGCAGTAAAAATGGTCGTGTCGCTTGGGGTTGGCGTCGAACCGAGCCAACACGTTCGGGCGATCCATCATCGCAATCAAACCGCGCTCCGCAAAGTCGCTCAAAATTCGAAAAACGCTTTCTCGCGAAATTTTGGGCAATTCGAGCTTGACGTTTTCCCAAACGCGATCGACAACCGGGTGTTCCGTATTCCCTCGAAGGTACCGCCAAACGGCGAACCTCGCCGGGGTGAACTTCCAGCCGACGCTTCGGCAAAGTTCCGCAAACTCTTGTATTAACTCGTTTTGGGGATTTTTCATTTTTTTGCTCTCGCTTATTTATCCCTCATCTGCAAATAAATATAACATACATTTAGAGTTTTACAAGGCCTTTTTTCTCTTTTTTTCCATTTTTTTTTCTTTCGACTTGCAAAAAGCGCGTTTCCCCCGTAAAATAAAGGCTCCGACGCGTTTCAAACGGTCGAAATTTCGCCGATTATTCCGCGTCGACGGCGATTTTTCCCTTTCGCCGTCTTTCCCTGAAACTTCCCCTCTATAGTAATAAGGAGAAACCCGATGCGTTCCGCGCTTTCGTTTTTGCGCCGCAACACGTTGTTATCGTTTGTTTTAGCGTCGACGCTTTCCGCGTTCGCCCCCGCCCTCCTCGCCGACGATTCCGCCAAACCGGTCGAGCGCAACCCGATCTTCCCCGGTCAAAAAGCCGACCCGGAGGTTCTTTACTCGCAAAAAACCGGCCGCGTCTACGTCTACCCGACCTCCGAAGCGAACGGTTTCCGCGTTTTCTCGACCGACAACCTCGTCGACTGGAAAGACGAAGGCCTCGTTCTGACCGACGCCGACGTCAGTTGGGAAACCCGCGCTTACTGGGCGCCGTCGATTATCGAAAAGAAAATCGACGGTAAGTTTAAGTATTTCTTCTACTTCTGCGCGAACGAGAAGATCGGCGTCGCGGTCGGCGACGACCCGACCGGCCCCTTCGTCGACAAAGGCTCCGTCCTGATCGACCGCTCGCTCCGCCCGGAAGGCCGCAACGGCGTCGAAATCGACCCTTACGTCTTCGCCGATCCGGTCAGCGGCAAAAACTACCTTTACTGGGGCAACAGCTATCTTTGCGTCTGCGAACTTAACGACGATATGACGTCGCTGAAACTCGAAACGAAGCGCGACATTACGCCGCCCGACTTTTTCGAAGGAACTTACGTCTTTTACCGAAACGGCAAATATTACCTTACTTGGTCGAAACACGACACCCGCAGCGTCGAATATCAAGTGCGCGTCGCGACGTCAGATTCGCCGCTGGGGCCCTTTGTCGCTCCGGAAAAAGACCATATTATCCTTTATAAAGTCCCGGAAAAGGAGATTTACGGTCCCGGGCACCACTCGTTCCTCTTCCTTCCGAACGGCGACAATTACGTTTTCTATCACCGCCTTTGCCTGCCGCTCGGCAAAAATCCTTGGGCGCGCGAAACTTGCGTCGACCGCGTTTACTTCAACGAAGACGGGTCGATCAAGCCGATCGTTCCGACCCGCGAAGGTATTTCGCAACCCGTTGACTTGAAACAATTTCAAACGAAATAACGTTTGAACGACGCCGCGTCGTTTTTTTTCCATTGCGACGCGGCCTTTTTTGTTCCTTTTACCGCAACTTCTACGATAACAACGGAAGGGCCCGTTATGCCGAAACGCTTTTCCTTTTCCCGCGTCGGGCGCTTAACTCTTTTAGCGGCGGCGCTTGCCGCGTCCCCGACGCTCGCCGACTCCCCCGCTTCCGCCGACGACGCCAAGTCGCCGTTCGCCGACGCGGTCGCTTTTTGGAATTTCGCCGACCTTAACGACGCCAACGTAAATAACGGCGCGGCAAGCGTTTTGCAAGCGTTCGGCGACGTCGAAATCGGCGTCGAACTCGACGAAACCGCCAAAGCCGAGTCGCTCTTGCGCGGCGGCGACGGCAAAATCGCCCGAATCTCGAAAGGCGGTTATCTCCGAATCGACGCGCCGCACGGTTCCGAACTCGCCGTCGACGGTTCCGAGCTAACGTTTTGCGTTCGCTTGCGTTACGACGCGACCGTATGGCAAAATTCGCCGATTTTCTCGAAACACGGCGGGCACGAGCGGCTCGCGTACAACCTGTACTGCCTCGACGACGCGCTCGGCGCCGAAATCGGGACGACCGGGAACAACGGCCTCCTCCGCTGTCGAGCGTTACGTTCCGAAACGCGCGACCCGGAAGCCGCGCTAACCGCTTGGCGCGACGTTGTTTGCCGCGTCGACGAAGCGAAAGTCGAGCTGTTCGTCGACGGGCGTTGTTACGACGAAGACTTCGTTCTCGGAACCCTCCGTCCGAACGACGTCGCGTTGACGATCGGCGCCCAAATCGAACCGGACGGCAAGGCGCGCGCCGGTTTCGTCGGCGAAATCGACCATATCGCCGTTTGGAACCGAGCGCTCTCAAACGCCGAGATCGCGGCGCTTAGCGGCGGAAGCGACCGAGTCGACCCGCGCGAGCGAACCGACCTCGGCGACGGCGCGTCGCTCCAATATTGGACGCCGCCCAACGCTTACGGCGTCGGGGATTGCATGCCGTTTTACGTCGACGGCGTCTTCCACTTTATGTACCTCCTCGACAAGGGTCGCCACGGCGCGAAAAACGGCCTCGGCGCGCACCAATGGATTCAAGCGACGTCGCCCGACTTGAAAAATTGGACGCACCGTCCGTTCGTCGTTCCGATCGACCGCCAAAACGAAGGCTCGATCTGCACCGGTTGCGTTTACTATCATAAAGGCGTTTATTACGCATTTTACGCCAATCGAGCCGTCGAGTACGAAATGCCGGACGGCGAAAAGCGCAAGACTTACGGGCTCCTCTGCTTGGCGACGAGCAAAGACGGAATCCATTTTGAGAAAAAGGGTTACGATCCGATTTTCCTTCTTCCGGACGGCTATTCTTGGGGAACGCGCGACCCGCAAATTTTCCAAGACCCGACCGACGGAACGTTCCATATGTATATTACGACAACGTATCGCGGCAAGGGATGCTGGGCGCACGCGACGTCGCAAGACCTTGAAAATTGGACGCTTACCGATCCGATTTACACGCATATGAACGGCGAGCCGGAGTGCCCGGACTGGTTCCGTTGGGGGGACGATTATTACGTCGTCGCGAACCACCTGAACGGTTATTACAAGACGTCAAAATCGCCGACCGGCCCTTGGGAAGTCCCGAACGCGCCGAATATCTTAATGCCGGGAATAATTAACGTTCCGCAAACGGCGGCCTTTAAAGACGGTCGTCGCTTGGTTTGCGGCTGGAGTCGCGAGCGCGGATTCGGCGGTTCGGCGGTCTTCCACGAGCTAATCCGCTTCGACGACGGAACGCTCGGCGAAAAATTCGTTCCGGAGATGATTCCGGAAACGGACGCGCCGGTCGTTTCGGAAAGCGAAATCGCCGAATCGGAACGCGTCTGGGCGTCGCTTCCAACCCGTTGCCGCGTCAAGTTTTCGCTCTCCTACGATCCGAAACGAATCGACGCCTTACGCGACGTCGTTTTCAAGTACGCCGACGATAAAGAACTGCGCGTCGTCTTTTCGGAGCGGGCCGTTTACCTCGGCGGTTTCAAAATCGAGCGCGTCGATATGTCGAGCGGAAACCTTACGTTCGATTGCGTCCTAACGTCCAATCTGATTGATATTTGCGTCGACGACAAACGGACGCTAACGGCGGACCTCCCGTCGGCGTCGGAACGCTCGTTGCAACTTCTCAACGACGCCGGCGCCGCGGTCAAGGTAAAGTCGCTTGAAATTTCGCCGCTTAAGGATTAAACGCCAACCCTTTAAGCGGCAAGCGGTTGCATTTTCCCGCGGACGGCAAGCGCCCCAACGCGCCGTTCAAGTTAACGGCAAGAAAACGAAACGGCGACGCGCCTTCGCAACGCGTCGCCGTTTTTCTTTTAACGTTTCACGCCGTCGCACAAGAGGCGACGGCGCGCAATCGTTTATTTTTCAACCGCTTACTTCGCGGTCGTTTCGAACGTGTAAACGCCGGAGCCGACTTCGAAAACGGCGGCGTCCGAACGTTTTTCGTCGACTCGACGCGCAAAATCGCCCCCGACCGTCGCGGCGCATTCTTGCGTTTTCGCGTCGCAAGGGACGACTACGCAAGCGCTTGCGTTCGGCGGAACGACGACGTTCAACGTCAATTTCGTTCGGGCGTCGTTCCAGCGCCACTCGGAAACGATTTCTCCATACGGCGATTCGACGACGCCGCGCGCCCAGGTCAGCGGTTCGCGACCCGGCGCCGCGATTTCGTTCAAACCGCATTTCGGCTCGACGACAAAGCGTTTGAAACCAACGCTTTCCGGCGCGACGCTCGCGACGACGACGTCCGGCGCTCCGGCGAGTTTAATCC
>JAGBDD010000075.1 GCA_017937685.1 Thermoguttaceae bacterium
CAAGCGGCGGCGGAAACGTCGACGAGCGGGCGGCGAACGTTCGAGGGAATCGTCGTCGAGGAAAAACTCGCGACGCCGGAGCAGTTGAAGAAGGCGAAGAACCTATCGGACGCGGTCGGCCTTCCGCTCCATCAAGCGCTGTTGCAGCAAAAAACGGCGGAACCGGAGCGGATTATGATGGCTTACGCCGAGTCGGAAGGCTTGCCGTTCGTGAATTTGGAAGACGTTCCGGTCGACGAATATTACGCGCCGCAAATCGAACCGGCGACGGCGCGTCAACACTCGTTCGTGCCGGTGATGGCGGATATGGGGAAACTGATTCTCGCGTCGCCGGAGCCGCTGAGTCTCGACGTCGAGGACGAATTGCGGTTGATTTTCGATATGCCGACTCGGTGCGCGATCTGCACGCCGCAACAGGTGAACGCCGCGATCGAAAAATATTACCCGCGCGGCGCCGTGCGGCAGGTTGTGAAACGCGACGCGAGCGGCGGCTCCGCTCCGCAGGAAGCGAAAGCGACGAAGGAAAAGGGCGCGAAGAAGGCGAAAGAGCCGCGCGAAACGGTCGAACTGTCGGCCGCCGCGAAGAAGAACCGGACGAAGCTCGCGCTCGTTTGCTTCAACTTCGGGTTTATGGCCGGAATGTTCGGGATGAAATTGGGAATGAGCGCGCCGACGTGGAAAGCGTTGGCGGTCGGCGTCGTCGTCGGGGCGATCGCGAGCGGAATCGCGTGGGCCTGCGCGCCGAAAGAAGTCGCGGAGTAAACGCCGGAACCGTCGGAGGTTAAAGCGCGATCGAGGCCCCAAAAGACGCGGTCGCGACGACGGTTATTTCTGGAAAAGGCGGGACGTCGGCGTCGATTCCTTGGGAACGGCGATTTCTTGCGATTGAACGTAAACGATGAACGCGCAAAGGAACGCCGCGAAAACGCCGAGGCCGACGGCGAGCGTTCGGCGCGCCTTTTCCGTTTCTTGCATCGCCGCGTGATATTGGGCTCGACGGTCGGCGAAGAGCGCGCGGGTGAAAAAGTAAACGGCGAGAATCGCGCAAGGCGGGCAAACGAACGCTTCGAAAGCGATTCCGAGCGCGTAACGAGCGGCGCGTCCGGGAGGAATCGTAACGCTCGCCGTTTCCGCCGAGAAGGTCGAGCGCCAAACGGCGACGGCGCGCCAAAAGGCGTCGAACCGTCGAGCGCGTTCGGAGCGGGGCTCCGCTTTTTCTTGCGGATCGTCGTTTTCGTTTGACTCCGCTTTTTCTTGCGGGTCGTCGTTTTCGTTTGGCTCCGTTTTTTCTTGCGGGTCGGCGTTTTGGTTTGACTCCGTTTTTTCTTGCGGGTCGGCGTTTTCGTTTGACTCCGTTTTTTCTTGCGGGTCGGCGTTTTGGTTTGACTCCGTTTTTTCTTGCGGGTCGGCGTTTTCGTTTGACTCCGCTTTTTCTTGCGGGGAATCGATTTCGGTCGGCGGCGTCGCGTTGGGGCGAGGCGTTAAAGAGATCGGCGCGTCGACGTTTTCCGCGTCGCGGCGCGTCGGGGAAGAGCCGAAACAAGGAAGCGCGATCGGCGACGTCGGGATTTCAACCGTTTGCGCGGCGCCGCAACCGGGGCATTTTTCGTCGTACCAGCGCGTCGTCGCGCCGCATTTGTCGCATCGATGAAGCATTAGAACGATCCGTCGAACATTGGGGGCGAATTAAAAAAAGAGCCTTTTCAGGAGGGAAAGCGACGTCCCGAACGCCTCGAACGACGCTTTGAGCGCGACGCAAAGGAGTTCGAGGAAAATCCAGTTGCGAGCCGCCTCGGCGCGTCGGCCCGCGACGACGAGGGAGCCGGATCGGCGCGCTTCGCTCGATAAAATCGAGTAAACGACGGCGACGAGAGCGCAGGGCCGCGACCAAAGGAAAAATAGGGCGAGGCTCGGCAAAAGGAAGTCGGGCGGCGCGCTTTTCGCCCAACGCGTCGACGGCGTAAAAAGCGACGCAAACGAACGCGCCGCGTCGTTTCCAAGGCGGAGCGCGCCGGAAATAAAACGCGTTCGCAACGGCGCGGACGAACGCCAAAGCGCGACGCCGCAACGTTTAAAAAACAAGCGAAAACGCCCGAAAAGGAACGCGGCGATTCGTCCGAACGTCGCGAAAATCGACGTCAACGCTCGATAAAAGTCGTCGCTCGATTCGACGCGTCCGGCGCTCGACGGCGCGACGTCGGCGAACGTCGCGGGAAGAGGCGCTTCCGGCGTCGCGCCGTTAACGGGCGCGACCGTTTTGTCGGCGGGCGCGAAAGGTTCGGCGCAGTTCGAGCAAAAGCGGGCGCGTTCCGCGTTCGACGCGCCGCAACGTTCGCATTTTTTCATTGGGAAAGTCGGCGAGTAAAAGGAAAACGGCGACGTCGGTCGCGTCGCCTTTCTTAAGTATAACGTCGTTTGCGGAGAAAACAACGGCGGGCGCGGAAATTTTTCGTCGTCGCGAACGGCGGCGTTGCGGCGAGCGCGGTTTTTCAGGGTTATTCGAGCGAAAAATCGACGTTAAATTCCGGTTCGCCTTCGATCTTTTGGTGAATCGGCAAGTGGCGATAGTAAACTTCGAGGACGAGGCAGTTCAGCGCGGTCGCGTAGAGCCGCCCGCCGGTTTGACAGTGTCCGTCGGCGTTTTCCGGATACCAACTTCCGCGCTCGTGTCCGTCGAGAACTTGCGTTTCGATCAGTTTGTCGCGAATCGCTCCGTTCCAACGAACCCAGCGCGACCCGCCGACGTGGTGGAGCAACTGCGTCGCGTAATAGTTGTAATAGGGGTTGCCGAATTGCGGGCCCGTTTCGACGAGGCGGTCGGCGCCTTTAAGGAGGTTTTCGTTGTCCGGGCGCCAGTCGAGGTAAAGTCGGCAAAGGAGACCGATGGCGTTCGTCGCGCCCGACTCGCCCGTTCCGGGCATATAGTAGTAACAACTGCCGCCGTCGAACGCGACTTCGTCGCGGAGGAAGTGGAGCGCGCCGTCGAGAACGTTCGGCGAGACGTCGAGCGAACCGACGTAGCCGCTGCGAAGCGCCATCATCTGCCAACCGACGACGGACGTGTCGCCGGCGTCGCCCGGGTTGTAACGCCAACCGCCGTCTTCCGGATGTTGCGCGTTTTCGATGAAGCGAATCGCGGCTTGCGCGGCGTAACCGAGTTCGCGATTTTTCTTTTGGGCGCGGGGCGAAAGCATCGCGTAACATTCGCAAAGCGCGATCGTCGCGAGCCCGTGCGCGTACATTTGGCCTTCGTCGTTGAAACCGAGCCCGGCTTGTTCCGATTTGCCGTTCGCGACGAGGAAATTGATCGCGGCGGCGACGTTTTCCTTATATTTGCCTTCGACCGGCGTGTGTCCGGCCGCGAGGAACGGGAGAACGGCCATCGCGGTCGCGGCGTTCGGCGAGTTTTTGGTTCCGGGATGCGAACAAGGGCAGGAGTGCCCGAACGACCAAGAACCGTCGGCGCGTTGGTGTTCCGCGAGCCAAGCGAGCGCGAGCGCGACCGACTTTTCGCTTCCTTCGGTGCCGCCGCCGGACGCGAGCGCCGCCGCTTTGTTCGCGCCGCGTCCGGAGAGTTCGTCGCCGGTCAGCGAGCCGAGGAGCGAATCGACGTCGGACGCGAGACTTTCGGTCGACAAGGAATCGTCGGCGAGGGAAAGGGGCGCGCTCGTCGGATCGTCGTAATCGGAAACTTCGGTGATTTCGGCGATATTTTCCGATTCGGCGAAATCTTCCGCCGACGTTTCGAACTCGACCTCCTCGTTTTCGGCGTTTTCGACAACGTCGTCGAAGACTTCGTCGAAAACGAATTCGTCGCTCATTCCGGGTTGAGAAACGAGTTGCATCGGGTTCGGCAAGTCGACTTTAATGACGAGCAAGCCGAGGAAGAAGAGGAGGAGCAGGTGAACGACGGCGCTGGCGAGCCAACCGGGCGCGTCGGCGAACGCTTTTTCGAAAAAGGACGGCGGACGAAGGAAATCGAGTTCGTCGTCGGACTCGTCGACCCGCGGTTGCGCGGCGGCGACCGAAGCGGACGTCGGCGGAACGACGAGCGGCGTTTTTTCGACGGCGTTCGTTTGGGGGGCGCGTCGACGGCGGAACCAACCGCGCTTGG
>JAGBDD010000076.1 GCA_017937685.1 Thermoguttaceae bacterium
ACGACGGACGCGGCGCGGCGCTTGGAAGGCGCGCTTTTTAACGGAGCGTTGAGGGATGAATAATTTCGCGGATTTTTCGAACGAACGCGCTTGGAACGGCGGTTGCGGGAAAGAGGGCGAACGCGGCGTCGGGAACGGGCGAACGAACGCGGCGCCGTCGAACGTCGAACCGTTCGCGTTTGTCGAGTTGGAGCGGAAAACGTCCGATTTTCTCGACAAAGTGCGGGCCGAAGCGCGGCGAATCGCCGACGAAACGCGACTCGAACTCGACGCGTTGCGGGCCGAGTTCGAACGGGCGGCGAGCGTCGAACGAGCCGAACTCGAGCGGAGCGCGACCGAAATCGCCGAGGCGCGGCGCCGACTCGACGCGGAAACGGCGGCGCTGGAAGAACGGCGGCGAGCGTTCGAGCGGGAGACGTTCGAGGAGGCGAAAAAAGCCGGGTTCGACGCCGGATTGGTCGAGGGAAAGGAAGAAGGCGCGCGCCAAGCCGCCGACGAAGCCGCCGCGACGCTCGCCGTCGAAATCGAACGGGGCGTCGAGGAAAGAACGAAGGCGTTTTGCGATTCCGCGCTCGAACCGTTGCGACGCTTGACCGACGAAATAGCGAACGTTCGGCGCTCGCTCTTGAAACATTGGGAAGGAAGCGCGATGCAGATCGCCGCCTCGATCGCTTACCAAGCGATAAGGCGCGACCCGGCGATCCGGCGCGAAGCGCCGCTCAACCTTTTGCGGGAGGCGCTCGAGTTGGCGATGAACTGCGCCGCGTTGAAAATTCGGATGAATCCGCGCGACGTCGAAGCGTTGAAAGAGCCGATTCGCGCGATTCTTGAAGAGACGGGAAACCTCGCGACCGCGGAAGTCGTCGCCGACCCGAAAATCGAGGAGGGCGGTTGCGTCGTCGACTCGTCGTTCGGCGTTATCGACGAACAGATTCTGTCGAGGCTCGAACGAATCGTCGCGGAACTTTTGGGATAAAACGGCCGGTCGCGGTAAACCGGGCGTTTTGAGCGTTCGAGCCGGTCGCGGTAAACCGGGCGTTTTGAGCGTTCGAGCCGGTCGCGGTAAACCGGGCGTTTTGAGCGTTCGAGTCGGTCGCGGTAAAACGGGCGTTTGGGACGGTTGGGGAAAAACAGGAAGACGGCGCGAAGTCGATGGAAATTAACAACATTCTCGAGCAAATTCAGAGCGTCTTGCCGGTTCGTCTCGTCGGAAGCGTCGTCCGCACCGAGGGAACGACGATTTCCGCGGTCGGGTTTCCGGCGCCGATCGGAGCGATCGCGAAGGTCGAGCGGCGCGACGAAGAGGGCGAACTGCTCGCCGAAGTGATCGGTTTTCGAGACGATTTGACGATTCTGTACTCGTATTCGGAGCTGACCGGCGTTCGACGCGGCGCGAAAATCGAGTTGGCGAAGACGACGCTTTGGCTTCCGGTCGGCGACGAGTTGCTCGGGCGGGTCGTCGACGCGTTCGGACGGACGATCGACGCCGGGCCCGCGCCGATTTTAACGTCGCGAGCGCGTTTCGACCGCAAACCGCCGGAGCCGTGTTCGCGTCCCCGTATCGAAAAGGTTTTGTCGACCGGCGTTCGGGCGATCGACGCGCTTTTCACTTGCGGGCAAGGGCAGCGGCTCGGGATTTTCGCCGGTTCCGGAGTCGGGAAGAGCGTTACGCTCGGAATGATGACGCGGTACACCGACGCGGACGTCGTCGTCGTCGGATTGATCGGCGAGCGCGGGCGGGAGGTCAACGACTTCCTCGAGCGGGAACTTGGCGAAGAGGGGCGCAAAAAGAGCGTCGTCGTCGTTTCGACGTCGAACGAGCCGCCGTTGACGCGGGTTCGGGCGGCGTTGGCGGCGATTTCTATCGCGGAATATTTCCGAGATCGCGGGAAAAACGTTCTTTTCTTGATGGACTCGCTGACGCGGTTCGCGATGGCGCGCCGAGAAATCGGGCTCGCCGCCGGAGAGCCGCCGACGTCGCGCGGGTACACGCCGAGCGTTTTCGCCGAGCTTCCGCGTCTCGTCGAGCGGGCCGGGCGGAGCGACGTCGGGAGCGTTACCGCGTTTTTTACCGTCTTGGTCGAGGGGGACGACAAACAAGACCCGATCGGCGACGCGGCGCGGGGGCTCCTCGACGGGCATATCTGGTTGTCGCGCAAACTGAGTTCTCGGGGGCATTACCCGGCGATCGACCCGTTGGAGAGCGTCAGTCGGTTGGCGCCGACGATTTGCTCGCAGGAGCATTGGCGCTTGGCGAACGCCGTCCGACGAACGCTCGGGATTTACGCCGACGCGGAGGACTTGATCGCCGTCGGCGCGTACCGCGAAGGCGCGTCGCCGGAGATCGACCGAGCGATCCGTTTGAAGCCGAAAATCGACCGCTTCCTTCAACAGCAAATGTTCGAACGGTCGGGGTTCGACGAAACGCTCGCCGGATTGCGAGCGATCTTCGCGGAGGAGTGAACGCGTCGCAACGGAGCGGAACGGAGCGGAACGAAGCGCAACGCGGCGAGTTTGCCGGTTTTGACGGTCGGCGCGTTCGGTTTGAAAAAAAAACGAAAATAATCGCGAACGGCGGGAATTTGCTTGACTTGGCGTCGCCGTCGCGGTAAAATGAGCGGGACGACCGGCGACCGCGTCGGCTCGTCGGCGCCGCTTTTTTGCCGTCGGCGAAACGCTCTTTTTCGCGCTCTATAGTATTAATGGCAAAATCGCCGAAAACCGGTTCGCGGGACGGGCGAAAAACGTCGTCGGGAGCGCGTTCGTCGGGAGCGAAAGCGAGAACGGCGAAACGCGGCGTCGGTTTGTTAGATTTTTATCGAAAAAAAGGAGAAATCGCGATGGCGGATTATGTTTGGATTAATCGTTACGAAGAAGGAAATCAGATCGGCGTCGTATTTAATGTAACGGAAGACAAGCCGTTCGCCGTCGGCGAAAAGATGACGGAGATCGACGAAAACGCCTATATGAACGGTTACAACTGGGAGGCGTTCTTTAATTTTTACCTCGCCGAAACCGCGCCGGAACTCCTCGACGGAATCGAAACCGACCCGGAAGCCGAGACTTACGCGGCGTATTACGAACTGAACGAGGAAAACGAAAAGAAAGTCGAACGCTTCGTCAAGCTGATCGAGTCGTTAATCGAAGAGGAAACGGAACTCCTGCGAATCGTCCGCGAGCGCGGCGAAGAAATCGAGTGGGACTGAGCGTCGGCGAGCGGAAGCGAAAGCCGTTCGAACCGAGCGAACGCCGAAAAACGTCGGGACGAGAGCGTCTCGGCGTTTTTTTTTATTTTTTTCGCGCAAATTTTCCGGGAACGGCGCTCTTTAGTAACGCGGAGGAAAAACGCGTCGGCGGCGAACGAGAAAATAAACGTTTGGCGCCGGTTGTTTCGGTTATTTTCCCGGCGGCGCGGCGCGTCGACGCGAAGTTTTGGGCGTCCGCCGCTGGAAATTTTTCTCGTCGCGAATATAATAAACAACGTCGCGCTTTCAATTTCGGTCGAAAGCGCGTTTTATCGTTGCGCAACGTTTTAACGAAAGGTCTTAACGCGATGATCGATCCGATTTCGCTGGGAATGGCGGTTTACGGTCTCTTTAAGGGCCCGATGTTGGTCGGCAGTTTTTTGATGACGCGTCAATTTCGCAAGGCGACGAAAACGACGCTGAACGGAATCGTTACCGACGTCGAGGTCGTGCGGCGCAACATCGCGGAAATGGCGTCGGATATTTCGACCGACTTCGCCGACCTGAACGCTCGGGTCGATATTTTGGTCGACGCGACCAACGCGCTCCAAGAGGCGACTCGGCGTTTCGACGCGAAGCTCGATCTCCTGTTGGAAGCGAGTTTTAAGAAAGGTTGGGAGCAGCTCAAATTGGCGGCGGGCGCGTCGAGCGAGTCGCGTTGCGAACGCCTTTTGGAGCGGGCGGAGGACGCGTTCGTCGATTCGTACTCGCTTTTGAAAAACGAGCGTTTAATTACGGCGCGATACGGGGCGGCGTTGGCGCAAGTCCAGTTGGGCGAGTTGACGAACGCTTTGGCGACGCTGGAAGAGGTCGCGTCGATCCCGTTCGACGCGAGCGCGCCGAATTCCGATTACTGGACGTTTTTGCAAATGAAGCTCGAAATGCGCGACTACTTGGCGACGCTCGGTTCGCATCCGAAGTTGGCGGATTACTGGCGCGAGCGGACGGCGCGTTTCTACAAGCTGGCGGAATCGGCGCGGAGTGAAGAAGCGGGGATGCAAGCGTACCGTTTGGCGCGGGCGACGCAACTTTTGTCGAGCGACTTGAAGGCGGGGGCGGAGGCGTTGAAGTCGGCGTCTCGCGGCGTCGACGAGACGTTAAACGCCGAAGGCGCGGAGGTTTACGAGAAGACGTTCGGCGAAGAGTTCGTCGCCGTCGAAGCGGAGCCGCAAGCGGGGACGCGGAAGGTGTTGACGATTAAGGGGGTCGATTTCGCGTTCCGTTATTGCCCGTCGGGGACGTTTATGATGGGTAGCCCGTCGAGCGAAGCGGGGCGTAGCGACGACGAGACGCAACACGAGGTAACGTTAACGAAGGGTTTCTGGATGTTGGAGACGTCGGTAACGCAAGGTATGTACCGCGCGATAACCGGTTCGAACCCGAGTTATTTTGAGTCGGGGGACAATTACCCGGTGGAGCGGGTGAGTTGGTTCGACAGTCAATCTTTTTGCGAGTCGTTGAACGCGCTTGGGGTCGCTCCCGCTGGATTTGCGTTTCGCTTGCCGACGGAGGCGGAGTGGGAATACGCTTGCCGGGCGGGGACGAATACGCCGTATTTCTGGGGTTCGACGTTGAACGGGGACAAGGCGAACTGCGACGGGAACTCTCCTTACGGGGGCGTTTCTGAGGGGCGTTATTTGGAGAAAACTTCGGCGGTCGGTAGCTATACTCCGAACGGTTGGGGTTTGTACGATATGCACGGGAACGTTTACGATTGGTGCGCGGACTGGTTGGGGGATTACGGTTCGGGGCCGCAAACGGATCCAATGGGGCCGACGTCGGGCTCGGACCGCGTGTTGCGCGGCGGCGGTTGGAGCCACGGCGCCAAGTACTGCCGGTCGGCCAACCGGGACGTCCACGGCCCGACGTACCGGAGCCTTAGCCTCGGCTTCCGTCTCGTTTTAGGTCGCTAGCTCTAGCGGTCTAGGACGCTCCGCGTCCTTCTCTAGGTTAAGCGAAACGCTCGAGCAAGGTCGCCGCGAGCGCCGCAAGCGCCGCCGAACGCCGCCGAGCGTTTCGCTGGGGAGCGGTTTTGACGACGTCGGCGAATCTTGGGCGGGGGGCAAGGGGGCGCCGCCCCCCTTAGCTCCGGCAACGGAGGCGCGCGGAATGAAGCTTGTTGAAATTGAAGCGTTTATTGTTTTTGGGCGCGTTTTATGCGGCGCTTTTGTTTTACCAATCTTTCTCGGCGGCTCTTGAAAGCCGTTGCGTTTACGATATAATAAAACGGCGCGACGGAACTTTTATCGCGCTTTTGCATTATCTTCTTATTTTACTTTGTTTATGACGTTGAGTCAAGATGCAATTTCGAATTTTTAGCGTTCCGGCGTCGGGCGGAAACGAACGATTTTGACGCTTTTGCGGAGGCGAACCGGGGCGGCGTCCGGCGAAAATTTTTTGCGTCGGGGCTTGGCGTCTCGGATTTTTTTGTTATAATGCTCTTGGAATTTAATTAAGGGCGCGCCTAGGTTCGCTAAATCGCGCTCGTCTTTTTTTTTTCGCTTTGTCGCGAGATCGAACGTTTAACGGAACGCCCCGACGTCTTTAAGGGCGCGTTCGTTCGGCGGTAAAAAAAAAAACGACCGACGGCGTCGGAACGTTTGACCGGAACCGAAAAATCGGCCCGAAACGCTTCGACGACCGCCCGCAAAAAAAACGCGGGAACTGGAAACAACGTTTTGGAATTTGTCGCCGCCATTGCTTTTTCGCTCCGTCGCGCGGAGTCTAGAGCGTCGCGGTCGCGTTAGTTAAACGATGTAAAATAAGGGTTTACGTTATGACAAAGCACATTTTCGTCACCGGCGGCGTCGTTAGCTCGCTCGGAAAAGGCTTGACGAGCGCCTCGATCGGGATGCTCCTCGAAAGTCGCGGTCTTTCGGTTCGGATGCAAAAGCTCGACCCTTATTTGAACGTCTTCCCGGGCCTCTTGAGTCCGCAGGAACACGGCGAAACGTACATTCTCGACGACGGAAGCGAAACCGACCTCGACCTCGGCCACTACGAACGCTTCACGAACAGCCCGCTTTCGAAAGACAGCAGCTGGACGACCGGCAAAATTTACCAACGGATTCGCGAAAAGGAAAAACGCGGCGAGTACCGCGGCAAGACGGTGCAAGTCGTCCCGCACGTTACGAACGAGCTGAAGGCCTGCGTCGCGCGCTTGGCCGGGGACGACGTCGACGTCGTCGTTACGGAGATCGGCGGGACGGTCGGCGACATCGAGGGGCTGCCGTTCCTCGAAGCGATTCGCCAATTCGGGCTCGAAGTCGGGAAAGAGAACTGCGTTTACGTCCACTTGACGCTGATTCCTTATTTGAAAGCGTCGCGGGAACTTAAGACGAAACCGACGCAACACTCCGTCGAGCGTTTGCGCCAAATCGGGATTCAGCCGGACTTCATCGTCTGCCGCACCGAACAGCCGATCACGCAAGAGGAATGCGCCAAAATCGCGCTCTTCTGCAACGTTCCGAGCAAGTGCGTCGTCGAAGAACGCGACGCCGATTTCTCGATTTACGAAGTCCCGCTTTCCTTGGCCGACGCCAAGCTCGACCAAATGATCGTCGACCGTCTCGGCCTCACGAAAGCGAAAGCCGCCGAATTGGACGGCTGGCACGAAATGCTGCATACGCTCCGCCGCCCGAAAACGGAGGCGACCGTCGCCGTCGTCGCGAAACACGCCGAGTTTAAAGACGCTTATAAATCGATTTACGAAGCGCTCGTTCACGCCGGCGTCGCCAACGACGCGAACGTCCGGATTCTGCGGATTCCGAGCGAAAGCGTCGGGCGCGAAGAGACGAAAGCGACGCTCGAAAGCGTCGACGGGATTCTCCTTCCGGGCGGCTCCGGCGAACGCGACTTCGAAGGGAAGATCGAAGCGATTCGTATCGCTCGCGAACATAACATTCCGTTCTTCGGGATTTGCAACGGTATGCAGTGCGCCGTCGTCGAGTACGCTCGCAACGTTCTCAAAATGGAAAACGCCAACTCGACCGAGTTCGACAAAGACGCGGTCGATCCGGTCGTTTGCCTCTTGACCGACGACGAAAGCGGCGTCCCGGACGTCGAAACCGGCGGAACGATTCGCAAGGGCGCGCACACGACGGCGCTCCTCGCCGGGTCGCGAGCCGCGAGCGCTTATTGCAAACTCGATGTTTCCGAGCGCAGCTATCACCGTTACGAGTTCAATTACGCCTACCGCGACCGCTTCATCGACGGCGGCTTGACGATTTCCGGCTCGAGCCCGGACGGCAAACTCGTCGAAATTATCGAGATCGAAGACCACCCATGGTTCGTCGCGGCGCAATTTTTGCCGCAATACCAATCGAAGCCGACGAAAGCGCATCCGCTCTTTAAAGCGTTCGTCGCCGCCGCGGTTCGCCGTCGCAAAGGGCTCGCGGAATAACGGTTCGACGGCGAGAAGTCGCCGAACTAAACGGTTTGCGAATATTTAAAACTTCGGGCGGCGCGCGCCTTTCGACGACGCGTCGCCGTTTCCTTTTTAATAAACGGACGAAAACGATGGATTTTCTGCAACTCAACGGCAAACGATTTTTGATTTTCGGCGTCGCGAACAAAAAGAGCGTCGCTTACGCGGTCGCGAAAATGCTGACCGACGAGGGCGCGGAGTGCGTTTTCGTCGTGCAAAACGAAACGATTAAGGAACGGGCCGCGAAGCTCTTCCCCGGCGCCGCGTTTTTTACTTGCGACGTCGAGAAAGAGGAAGAAATCGCCGCCCTGCGCGTCGCGGTCGGGGAAAAGTTCGACGCGTTCGACGGTTTGCTCCACTCGATCGCGTTCGCCGACTACTCCGAAGGAATGAAGCCGTTTCACGAGACGCCGAAGCGCGCGTTTTTGCAAGCGCTTGATATTTCTTGCTTTTCGTTGGTCGAGATCGCTCGCGCTTTCGCCGACGTTTTGAAGCCGAACGCGTCGGTCGTCGCGATTTCGATTTCGACGACGCGAATGGCGAGCGAAAATTACGGGTATATGGCGCCGATCAAAGCCGCGCTCGACTCGTCGCTGGCGTTCCTGACGAAATCGTTCTCGGCCTTCTCGCAAATCCGTTTCAACGCGGTCGCGCCGTCGCTCTTGAAGACGTCGGCGTCGGCGGGGATTCCGGGTTATCTCGACTCGTATCTCTTTGCGGAACAAGCGATTCCGCGCAAGGAGGCGGTGCAAACGGACGAAGCGGCCGCGGCGGCGGTCTTCCTGTTGAGTCCGCGTTCGAGCGGAATCGCGGCGCAAAAAATCGTCGTCGACGCCGGAATGTCGACGAACTATTTCGACAAGGCGATCATCGACAAAGTCGTTCGCGACTAAGCGGGCGAAAAATCGACGCGGCGAGACGTTCGACGAAAGCGGGCGGCTCGCCGTTTTTCTTTTAACGGCAAGAGTTAGGTTCGGCGAACAAAAACGAAAGCGGAGGAAATCAAATGACGGCGGAAACGAAAACGACGGGCGCGGCGCAAAACGAGATTCGGACGTATCGCGGGCGGCGGTTCGACGCGTCGACGGTGGTCGAGGTTCGCGTTTCGGGCGGGAAAATCGTTTCGGTCGAGACGCTCGACGACGCCGGAACCGATTGCGGCGTCGGAGTTTGCGGCGCGGACGGTCGCGACGGCTTGCCGATTATCGCGCCGGGGCTTTTCGATATCCAAGTCAACGGCGCGGTCGGCGTCGAGCTTTCGTCGGCCGGGTTGACGGAGGACGGCGTCGTCGCGGTTCTCGATAAAATGTTGCGCGACGGCGTTTTCCGTTGCTGTCCGACGCTGACGACGAACGCTCCGGAGACGATGATTAGCGCGGCGGCTCGGATCGCGTCGGCGTTGGAGAAGCGGCCCGACCTGCGCCCGACCGTTTGGGGGATTCACCTCGAAGGCCCGTTCATCTCGACCGCCGAAGGGGCCGTCGGCGCGCACCCGAAACGCTTTTGCGTCCCGTATTCTCGCGAGCTTTTCGACCGAATCCAAGACGCTTGTGGCGGGTTGGTGAAGTTGGTAACGCTGTCGCCGGAGTACGAGGGCGCCGGGGAGTTCGTCCGCTTTTTGCGTTCCCGAGGCGTCGTCGTCGCGGTCGGGCACACGAACGCGACCTGCGCGCAAATCGACGAAGCGGTTTCGGCGGGCGCGACCCTGTCGACGCACCTGAGCAACGCGACGCGCCATTTGCTCCCGAAATGGGAAAACTACTTCTTCGGTCAACTTGCCGACGACCGTTTGACGGCGAGTTTAATCGTCGACGGCTTCCATATTTCGCCGCAACTCGTTCGCGCGATCGTTCGGACGAAGGGGCTCGACCGAATCGTTCTCATCAGCGACCAATCGCCCCTTTCCGGCTTCGCGCCCGGTCGTTACAAGACGGAGCTTTGCGAACTGGAAATTCAGCCGAACGGGAAGGTTACGTTGGCCGGCGACGCGAATTTGCTCGCTTGCGCGTCGTTCCCGGTTTCGCACTGCGTCGCGAACGTCGCGTCGATCGAAGGGTTGACGTTGGCGCAAGTTTACCCGTCGGCGACGACGGTTCCGGCGCGCCTCCTCGGGGCCCCGCTCTTTAGCAACGTCGACGCAACCGCCGTCGACGAAAGCGGTCGCGCCGATTGGCTCGAAGTCGGCGCGGACGCGGATTTCTTACTCTTCCGCTTGATTCCGGCGACGTTCGGCGCGCTCGGCGTCCTAGACGGCGCGTCGTTCCGAACCGGGCGTTTCGACTTCGAGAAAATCGTTTGGCGCGGTCGCGAAATCGTTTGATCGGCAAACTTTACGCCGCGTCGAAAATTTTCCGACGCGGCTTTTTTGTTGACGTCGGCGTTTAGAAACGGTAGGGCGGTTCGCCGGAAAAATCTGCGATCGTTCCGCTAACGTCTTGCAGATAAAAGACTTCGAACGTCGGGTTGTCGGCGGTTTGGTAGACGCTTTTGACGATCGGGATGTTCATACACGTCTCTTTTGCCGCGCGGTTGTTCTCGTAAACGACGCGACCGCTCAGCCGAAGCCAAGCGTATTCCGGCGACGAAACGGAAATTTCGACGTTCGGATTGGCGACCGTTTCGCGATAGACTTCTTTTTGGTTGCTCGTGCAGAACCAAAGGCGCCCGTCGCGTTCGAAGCAAAACATAAACGGGCGGCATTTCGGTTTGCCGTCGCGACCGACCGTCGCGAGGTATTGAACGGGATTCGCGGTTAAAAATTCGACGACTTTCTTCATTTTGCGTTCTCGCTTTCTTAGGTTTGCGTTAAAAAACGTTCTGTTAACGTTTTTTCGGCGGCGGGGCTTGACGTTTTTTCAAGCGGCCTTATAACGATATGATAACGCTAACTGATTGATTGTAAAGTAGATACAAAAATGGAACTAAGTAACCGAAAGGTAACCGAATCGGAAATGGCGAACAATGAAAGAGGCGTCGGCGCGCCGCGCGACTTGCCGGCGTGTCCGGTCGAAGCGACGCTTAAGGTCGTCGGCGGGAAATGGAACGTTTTGATTTTGCGCGACTTAATAGAAGGAACGAAACGATTCGGCGAGCTCAAACGCTCCGTCGGGAACGTGTCGCAAAAAGTGTTGACCGCCGCGCTCCGCGAGTTGGAAGCGAACGGTTTGATAACGCGATCCGTTTTCGCCGAGGTTCCGCCGCGCGTCGAATATGCGACGACCGAACTCGGACGGAGTTTGAAGCCGGTTCTCGACGCGCTTCGCGATTGGGGCGAACGATTTCAAACGCAAACGGCGACGCGGCGTTCGCTGGATTGAAACGAAACTTCGCTTGAATTGAAAACGCCCGAACCCGCGTTTGAACGGAAAGAACGACGCGGGTTCGAAACGGAAAACGGAGGAAACGCGGCGGTTCGAACGTTTGCGTTGAATGGCGCGGCGAACGTTAGCGAACGACGGCGTTCGAAACTTCGTAAGCGCCTCCCTGCCAACCGTAAAGGCGGAAACGCGGCTCGTCGGCGAGATTCGCTAAAATCTCCGCGTCGGCAATCTCGACCGACAAAACTTCGCGACCGTCGACCGAGCCGACGAAGCGCGCGCCGTTCCGTTCGAGTTTCAAACGGAGCGAAGAACCCGGCGTCCAACGGAAGTCGGCGTTTTCGGCGAGAATATGTCGCGTCGCGTCGTCTTTATACGCGACGAAGAACGCGCCGTTCGGGTTCAACTCGAAAAAGAGCGTTCGCGCTTCGCCGCGAGCGTTCGACGGGCCGAGCGCGAGGAACGGATAGGCAAGTTCGCCTTCGCTCCGGAAGTCGCATTCGAAGGAGCAAACGTCGCCGACGACGCGTTCGACCGTCGGGAACGTTTCGCGGTAAAACGCCGAGCGAACCGCGCCGTATCGGAAGACGCCGTCGGTCGGGAAGAGCGTTTCCGGGTCGAGCGGAGCGCTTCGGGCGACCAAGTAATTAAGGTTTTCCGTCGCGCTGTACTCGCAGGACGTCGCCCAAAGTCGGCCGCCGGCGACCGAAATCGCCCACGCGTCGGCGGTGCAGCCCCCGTCGCGTCGCGGGTCGGCGCCGTCGTTCGAACCGATCGAACCCGGAACGACGCGCCAACTTTCCGGATTCAGCGGGTCGTTTAAGTCGATCTCGTACAACCGCTGGACGCCGTTCGGGTCGTTCAGCCAAGGAATCTGCCAAGTCGAGTAGTACGCCTTGTCGCCGAACGTGAAACCGCCGCCTCCCTCTTCTTGATTGCGAACGAAAATCGGCGCGTTATCGATTTGTTCTTTCGTTATTTCCGTCTCCAAATTCGGGACGACGAGCGCGCGGACGTCCATGTCTTGCGCTCCGTGATTCCAGCAAACCAAGTAATCGCGGGTTTTACGTCGCGGGTAAATCCGGAGACAGTTCGCGCGTCCGCCGGTTTTATTGTCGTCCGGTTCGCGAGGATAGTCGCGCCAAATCGGCGTCGGCGCGTCCCAAGGCCCGGCGAAGGAGTCGGTTTGAGAACGGATAAGGTAGGCGCCGATCAGCTGCCAATCGACGAAGCCGTTCGTTCCGTCGCAGGTCGTGAAGACGAGGCAAGGCGTTCCGTCGAGGTCGCGGAAAACGAACGGGTCGCCGGAGTACGTCGAGTTTTCTAGAAGGTCGACGACGCAGCCGAGCGGTTCCCAAGCGGTTTCGTTCGGGGCCTTTTTATATCCGAAAATTCGCGAAAAGGAGCCGCCGCGCCCGCCGCCGTATTGCTCGTCGACCGAGTAGTAAGCGGTAAATTGGTAAAGGGTTCCGTCCGCGTCGTCGATAATCGACGAGTTGTTTTGCGGCGCGCAAAGCGGGTCGAATTTCTTTTGCGTCCCGACGGCGATAATCTCCGGCTCCGACCAAGGAATCGAGCAAACGGGGCCGTTCGTTCGGCAAGCGCGGAACGGAGCGCGGGCGGTCGCGAGGTCGCAAGGGCCGTCGAACTGAAGCCCGGCGACGACGCCGCTTCGGAGCGATTCGGTCGAGACGATTTCCAATCGAACGCGCTTCCCCGGCGGCAAAACGACCGGCGTTTCAAGACGTTTGCGGAACTCGCGCCCGACGTCGAGCGGCGTAGCGTCCGACGTCGAATGCGTGTAAGGCCGGGTCGACTCGACGAGCGGTCGCGCGAACGTCGGAATCTCGACGCGAACCGGCAAAAGCTCGCCGTCGACGCGCAACCCGACGACGACCGGTTCCGACGCGGGGGGAACGCAGTTCGCCAAGCGGACGTAAATCCCGGTAATCGTTCGCGTTTCGTTGAAGGTTTGGTCGAGAACGACGGCGCCCGGGCGAACGTCGGCGGCGGCTAAGCGCGCTTCGACGTCGGAACAAACGGCGGTCGCGGTCGGCGACTCCGCGGCGGAGAGGTCGAACGTCGGCGAAAAAAACGCGAGCGCGGCGAAGAGGAAAAGAAAACGGCGCGGCGACATAAAGAAGCTCCTTAAACGGGGGAAGACGGAAGGAATAAAGAGGTTGCGTCGACGGCGAAACGAGCGCCGTCGACGCGGAGAGAGGAAACGCAAAACGCGTTATTTTTTCGGCGTTTCGGTTCCTAAGTTGCCGTCGATTCGGACGTTTTTACAGTCGCTCTCGACGCGGACGGCGCCTTCGACGAAGTTGTCCGTAACGATGGCGCGCTTGGCGGAAGCCGAAATTTTCATTTGCGGTTTGTCCGTTTGGAAGTTGCAGCCGCGCACCATCACCGAGCCGCCGTTGACTTGCAGCGCCGGTTTGTTTTGGTTCGCGCGATCCCATTGGCAGAACTCGCAGTCGCTAAAACCGATCATACCGCGACCGTCGATTCGCGCGATCTGTTCGCAAGGGCCCCAAAACGCGCAGTTCGAGAAACGAACCGAGCCGAAATTCGTCTTGTCGACGACGACCATCGTCGGATTCTCGCCGTTCATCGCGACAAACTCGCCGTTCGTAATCAGGACGCCGAAAACCGCGCTTTGCTCGACGAGCACCGACGTGTGGCAGGCGTCCGCGCCGATTCCTAAAAAGTTGCCGTTGCAAAGGCCCGCGTCGCTCCCGCCGAACTTGTACCCGACCGAATAGCCGAAGCAGAACGTGTTCAGGACGTAGTGCCAGTCGGTGCGGTTGAAAATGAACGCTTCGCCGTGCGTCTTTTGCCAATCGAAAAGTTTCGGCTTCATACTCCACCAAGGATTGAAGTGGACGTTCTCAATTCGCCCAATGTCGTAGATTTTGTCGACAAAAATCCCGCGGCGCAACGGTTGCCCGTGAACGTTGCGGATAAGAGCGCGTTCGTTCCGCGACGCGTCGATGCCGTTGTACGGGTTCAAAAGTTCGACGTCGACGACCGCCGGGTTCTTGCCGCGCATCTCGATCGCCCAAGGATAAGCGACCGGAACGTCGTCTTCTTTTTGGTCGGGCCAATAGAGAACGACGCCTTGCAAAACGCTGTTGGTGTTGAGTTTAACAAAGGCCGGCGCGTCTTCCGTTCCGGCGTTGCCGACGACTTGGAACGTCGCGCCGTCGTCGGTCGGACGGGGCAAACCGCGGTCGCGGCAGCCGTTGTGCGCGGTAACGGAGTTCCAAGGGCCGCGGAGCGTCGCGCTTTGCGGGATTTCGAGCGAGCCTTCGAAACGGTATTGGCCCGGCGGAACGACGACCGTGCCGCCGTTTTGCCCGAGCGAGTCGAGCGCCGCTTGGAACGCTTTCGTTTCGTCCGTTTTGCCGTCGCCGACCGCGCCGAACGCCTTCACGTTGACGACGAACTCGGAACCGGGCGCCGGAACCGAAATCGACGCGGTTTTGGCGTCGTCAAGCGATTTCGACGGTTGAGCGAACGCGGCGCCGACGCCGGTTAAAGCGAGAAGGGCGGGAAGAGCGAGAACCGTCGCGGCGGTTCGGAAACGGAAACGTTGCGATTTCATCGGTTGAGCGATTCTTTCTAACGCGGCGAACCGCGTCGCGGAGGGTGAGTTGCGCCGAGTATTAGACGGGCTTATAATAAGCGCCGCTGATTTTGGCTCGGCGTTGAATAAGAAGGCGGAATTATAAGAAACGCTTATAACGGGCGCGTTTCGGCGTTTTCCGACGACGCCGTCATTATACCCGAAACGCGGCGCGAATGCAAACGGTCGACGGGAAAAAGAGCGAGAAAAAAAGAGCCGAAGGCGCAAAGAAGGGAAAAAGCGGCGAAAAACGGCAAAGAGGGAAAGGGAAAAGGGGCGAAAAAAGGGAAAGGAGGAAAGGAAAACGCGGCGAAAAAAAGCCGACGAACGCGGAACGTCGTCGGCTCGAATCGAGGAAAACGCGGTCTTGGTAAACGCTTAACTCTTGCGGCGCGGACGGTTGCGCTCGTACATCGTCTTAATGCGTTCGAGAACGAGCGCGTTAATTTCGTCGGCGGAGAGCCCGGCGTATTCCTCCGGCGGAATCGGCGCGCCGTACTCGACAACGATGCGCGGGCCGAAAAGCGTCGGGTATTTCTTCGTGCGCGGGAAAACTTCAAACGCGCCGGAAATCGCGATCGGAACGAGCGTCGCCTTGGCCTTGCTCGCGATGTTCGCGTAACCGGTCGTGAACTCGCAAAGCTCGCCGTCGAAACTGCGCTGCCCCTCCGGGAAAATGAGGATCGCCTCGCCGTTTTTGAGTCGGCGCATCGTCTCCTTAATTCCTTGGTAACCGAGACCTTCCGTTTCGAGCGGAATCGTGTCGATCGACGAAATCAGCGCCGCGAACAACTTCGACTTGAAAAGCGACTTGCGCGCCAAACAGCTCGTAACGCCGTAATAACCGCAACCGATGGCGGGCGGGTCGAAGAAACTTTGGTGGTTCGCGACCATCATCGTCGGGCCGGAGCGCGGTATGTTGCGAGCGCCGATATGTTTGATGCGGAAAAACGTCTTGAAAAAGACGTAAACCGAGAACTGACAAAGGTAAACCCAAGCGACGTGTCGCAACGAACGGCGGTCTTTCGACTTGGAACGCGGCGACGGAGCGGCGGGAGAGACGGGCGTTTCGGACATATTAACGGGAACGGACGGCGGGACGAAAAACGGAAACGCTCGCCCCGTCGGCGTCGACGTCGGCGGAGCGGGGGACAAAACGGGAAAACGCGGTTACTTTTTCGGACGGCGAATCCGTTCGAAGATTTCCGTAACGCGTTGAACGACAAGGTCGTTGATTTCGTCGGCGGAAAGACCGGCGTAGTCGGCGGGCGTCAGCGGGACGCCGTATTCGACCCGAACGCGCGGCTTGAAGAACGACGGGAACTTTTGCGTTCGCGGGAACGCTTCGAACGCTCCGGCGATGGCGACCGGAACGAGCGTCGCGTTCGCTTTGACCGCAAGACTCGCGTAACCGGACGTGAACGGCGCGATTTCGCCGTCGTAACAACGTTGGCCCTCCGGGAAGATGAGGACGGCTTCGTCGTTTTTGAGGCGGCGGATCGTTTCCTTAATTCCTTGATAACCGAGACCTTGCGTTTCGAGCGGGATCGCGTCGACCGAGTCGATCAGCCAACCGAACGGCTTGAACTTGAAGAGCGTTTTGCGCGCCAAATAGTTCGTCATTCGGAAATAACCGCAACCGACCGCCGGCGGGTCGAGGAAACTTTGATGGTTCGCGACCAACAGCGTCGGGCCCGAGCGCGGAACGTGTTTCGCGTTCGTATATTTGATTCGGAAGAAAAATTTCAAACCGAGGTAAAGGCAGCCTTGGCAAAAGTGGTACCAACAGGCGTGCCGCTTCGAAACGACGCGCTTTTTCGACGAACGTTGCGCGGCGGATTTTTTCGGTTCGGACGGAGCGGGCGAGGGCGCTTCGGACATTGGCGGGCGACTTCTTTGATTTTAGGTTAATTGAAATAAAAACGCGGCGAACCGTCGTTCAAGAAATAGCCGAAAACGCCGCGTCGACGGGGAAACGTCGGCGGCGTTTTCGACGGAAAAAGACGGCGAAGCGTCGGCGAAACCGGCGTTACTTCGTCGCGTCCGGGCCCCAGTAAACCGACGTTTCGATCTTGCCGGACGCCGGGAACATATCGCGTTCCTTCAAACGAGCGGCGAGTTCCGTCGCGCTGTTGGCGAAGAGTGGCGAAATTTCGACTTCGACGCCGTCCGCGACCTCGACGCCGATATTTTTGAGCCAACGACGATAAAGGCCGGTCATATGTTCGCGAACCGTTTTCGGCGTGTCTTTCGCTTCGCGCGGGTGGTTCTTGAGCGGCCCGAAGTTCGTTTCCTCTTCGATCTCGACGACGATCGGGTTTTTCGCGAGCGGGAGAAGGTCGAAGATGAACTTTTCGTATTTGATAGCGTTCGTGCCCTCCGGCTTAATCTTGACGCCGAAGAGGGGCGCGCCGTTTTCGTCCTTCGCGTCGCGGTCGAGGACGACGTGCGGAATCTTTTTCTTCGCCAAGTGGAACGGGAGCGAACTCGAGTACGACGCGTTCTTTTGCAACAGGTCGAGATTCATCATATGAACGGCGATGGAACCGGCCCAAATCGCGAGGGAGCCGTCCGGTTTGCGGCGTTCGCCCGCGGAGTCCGGGAGGTCGCTGTATTCGATGACGTAAAGTTTGCCGTCGACCATCACCATATTGCCGACGCGGTCTTTCGGGTTTTGCTTGCGAATAACTTGCGTCGCGAACTCGGAACCGCTCAAGACGTGATAGCCGATAAATTCCGGGCTGCAAATGTCGACGATGGGATTGTCGATTTGGAAGTAGAAAATTTCCTCGACGCCGCGGTTTTTCAGCTCCGTTAAAATGCCGCGTTCGCGCACCGTCGGGAGGGGCGACTCCGGTTGCGGCGAGTTGATCGCGGCGAGCATTCCGCCGTGCCCGTCCGGACTGCGGGCGATTTGGCCTTTGTCCGAAAGCAAAACTTTGCCGCTGTCGAAGTCGACCGACGGCATCGTCCCTTGGCAGAAAATGAGAACGTCGTCGGCGGCGAGACCGAAGTTGTCGTTTTCTTTGAAGAACGCGACCGTTTCGGCGTGCGTCGCGGGGCTCGTTTGAATGCAGAACGGAATGCGCGTTCCGTATTTCGCCGCCATAGCGCGGATGCGTTCGACGTGAATTTGGAAGAGCGTCGCTTCGGAAATCGGGCCGATCGGGTAAATGCCCTTGGCGTGGTGGAAGTCGAGACGCGTTCCTTGCCCGCCCGCGACGACGACGATCGCGACTTTTCCGGCGCGGAGGTATTCCTCGCCCTTGGCGACCGCTTCGAGCGGCGCGATCTCGTCGCCGGTTTTGACGACGGACGCGGCGGGGGATTTCGGGAACGGCGAGTCGACGGCGCCGTCGAAGTCGCGCAAATCGCTCAACTTGAACGCGGTCGGCTCTTCGGCGCGGTCGGCCAACGCGGCGGCGGCCGGCGGGTCGAAGCGGTGTTCGAAGAGGCGGTCGAGTTCGGCGAAGTCGATC
>JAGBDD010000077.1 GCA_017937685.1 Thermoguttaceae bacterium
CGAAAAACGCTTTTTTCGCCAAGCCGTATTTATACGCGTCGTCCGGAATTCGCGTCATCCAAGCGAGTAACGTTTCGTCGCCGCCGCGAAAACAATACGGAAGATTAACGTCCGCGCCGCCGAGGATTAACGCTTCGACGATTTGCGCGGAGCTTTCTTGAAAAATCGGGTTGAAACAAGAAAGAGCGTCGCCGAGCGGCGTACATCCGCCCTGGCTCTCCTTCGAAACGAGATTTGGATTCGCGCCGCGTTTCAACAAGAGACGAACGACGTCGAGTTTAGCGCAGTTCGCCGCGGCGTAATGAAGGCACGTCAAGCCGTAGTCGTCTTGCCAGTCGAGATCGCAACCTAAATCGATAACTTTGTCGAGAAACGCAAGGTCGAACTCGTTGTCGGTAACCCGAGTTTTTTCATCGACGCATTCGGCGATAAGTTTCAGGAGGCGACGTTTTTTTCCGGCGTAAAACGTGTCCGGGCCGACGTTGTTGGCGGCCAACACGGCGACCGCTTCGTCGACTTTGCCTTCGCGCGCCAACGCAAACGCGTTGTGAACGATTTCCAAAGCGAGTTGGCGAGAGATTTTCTTCGATAATTTAGGCGCGGCCATCGTTAGTTTCTCCTTGCGGGATAAACGGTTGCGTCGGCGGCGTTCGGTTTGCCGTCGACGGATTGTCGTAATGCGGCGAGAGACGTCGACAAAACGTCGACAAAACGACGGGAAAAGGAAAGAGGGGAACGCGGCGGCGCTTGTCGGGAACGCCGTAAGCGCCGCCGTTAGGTCGGTTACGTTAAAGCGCGTCAGTCGACGAGTTCGATTTCGACGCCTTCCGGCGCTTCGACTTGCGTCTTCAGCGAGCCGTCCGCTTGTTTGTCGCAACGCACCTTGATCGGGCCGAACGGCGTCGGAACCGCGCCTTCGACCCAATCAAGGTCGCCCAAGAACGGTTCGACGCGAGCTTTCTTAAATCCAGGTTCGATCGGAGTTACGCCCAAAACATGCGCGCTCAACCAAGCCGCCGGGCCCGACGCCCAACCGTGGCAGAGCGAATGACGGTACCCGATGTAGCAGTGGTCGCCGTAGTCGCCGTGCAGACTTTTGAGCCCTTCCGGCGTCGGTTCGTCGATTCGGCCCGAGTCTTTCAACCATTCGAGGTTGAAATCTTCCCAGAACGTCGTCGCGCCGACGTCGATCATCGCGCCCCAATACTCGCGAACGACGTCGAGCGCCGTTTGATCCGCGCCCCCCTCCGAAAGCGCTTCGAGCATAAAGTAACCGTAGAACGTCGAGAAGTTTTCGCCGCCGTTTTTCGCGACCGTCGCGACGTTCGACTCGCCGTCGCGCTCGATGCCCGCCAAGAGAAGAAGCGCCGCCGCCTGCTTGTTGCCGACGTTCGAAGGCTTGTAAGAACGGACTTTAGCGGCGTATTCGAGCGCGGTTTTCTCCGTTTCTTTGTCGTCGACGATGCGCGCCATCTCGGCGACGCGGTCGAAACCGAGCGCGAAGAGAGCGTGCGTCCCGGCGTCGAGCGCGGGGCGGTTGCGGGCGGTCGGCCAGTCGAGGAACGGATTCTCGAACCCGGCGAAACCGTTGGCGGCGACGCAAGGCGTAAGTTGTTTCATCAGGCCCTTAACGTAATCCCAGTTTTCCGCGACGAGCGCCGGGTCGCCGGTGTGGCGGTAGAGGTCGCCGACGGTGATGATCCACCAAAGCGAGTAGTTCGGCATCCCGTTCATCCATTTCGGGAGCGGCCAAGTTTCGCGAGCGTAGACGCCGAGCGTGTCGCGCAAGACTTTAGAGTCGCCGAAAACGCGGAGCGTCGTCATCGTTTGCGGGGCGAAGTCGCCGTACCAAACGAGGCGGTCGCGTTTCGCTCCTTCAAAGACAAATTGTTGCATCGTCAAGAGTTGCGTGCGCGCCGCGACGTCCCAAACTTTGTTGAGGCGTTCGTCGGAGGACTTGAAGGCGCCGATTCGCGGCAGGTCGCGATAAATGAAGATCGCGCGGGCCGAGTCGAAAATCAGCTTCGCGTCGTCGTCGACGAGATCGAGGCGGACAAAACGGAACGCCGACTCGCCGACTTCGACCGCGCCAAGCCAAGGAACGGCGACGATTTGGTCGCGCGTCGAGTGTTCGTTGACGGCGCCTTTTTCGCCCATCTCCGCCGACGCTTCGTCCGCCGACTCGCCGAAGCGAACGCGAACGCGGACGGTTTTGCCGACGCTGTTTTTACTTGGCGTCAGGTCGCGCGCCTCGATGCGGAACGAACCGTGGATTTCGGCGCCGAAGTCGAGGAGAATCGAGCCGTCCTTCGCGAGGACGCAGCCTTGCGTTTCGTCCCCCATAATCGAGGTCGACGTTTGCCCAAGGACCGGTTTCAAAAGGAGTTCCGCGTTTTTAACGCCGGTTTCGGACGTCCAAACGACGCGCTTCGGGAGGAGATACTGACGGACGCGCTGGTCGTGAACGGCGCCGGGCGCCAAGTCGGCGGCGAAGCCCTCCGGGAGCGGAACCGCTTTGGCCGGGTCGACCGACTGCGCGAAGACGGACGGAACGCAAACGCTCGACGCGATAAGAATCGCGGCAAGGCGTCGCAAAATTCGGGAACGTTTCATAACGACGAATCCTTTGTTGTTGTAAATAAACGGGTTAAGTTAATGAAGTGAACGGACGCGGCGCAATCGAACGTCGGACGACGTTTCGCGGAAAGAGACCGAGAAACCGTCGCGACGAGGCGGGCGCCGTCAACGCTCCTATTATACCAAAAAGAACGCGGAATTTCGAGCGTTTTTTCGAGATTTTTCGCCGATTCCGCCGTCGAAAAGAAACCGCCGGCCGCTCGTCGCGAACGAGAAACGGTCGGCGGGGAGCGACGTTTAACGGGGGTCGAGATCGGGGCGGTTGAGTTTGAGGCTGCCCGCGACGCCGCTCGGTTGCGCGAGGTAACGACGAACCGCTTCCGCTTCTTCGAGCGACGTCTTGTCGTCGAACGCGAGATCGCACATCGAACCTCTCCAAGTGAATAAAAAGCGCGACTTAGGAGCGTCGCCGGTCGCGACGAAACATACGTCGTCGAGCGCGCTCTTTTTCGCGTCGAGTTTCCAACGCTTTTCGCCGTCCTCCGCCAAGACGTCTAAAAGACGGTCGCGGCAAGACTTAGCCGTCGGAAAATATTCGATTTGGAGCGTCGCCGTTCGCGAATCGTCGCCGACTAATTCGACGACGAAGCGCTCTTGCGGCGGGCGCGGGGCTTGAATAACGATCGCGTTTTCAGGGTTTAAGAACTGGGAAACAAACGAATCGGCGTTCGCGTCGGTTCGATAACGGCGTTCGATCGACGCGACGCGAAAATGCGGAATCGCGTCGAAGGTCGAGTTTGACGGGACGTAGCGTCGATAGAGGCTCGACGAGGCGGGGTATTTAAGGGAGGAAAGACCGAACGCGGCGGCGGTTTCGGCGCGTTTGGCGTTTGCAACGTCTTGCGCTTCATCGGTTTGCGTTTCGGCGAGCGCGGCCTTGATTTGCGCTTGCAACGCGTCGTCGAACGACGCTAAGTCGAGACTGTTCGACTTCCAGTTCCAGGTTGTCTTAAGTTGTTCGAGCGTCAAACCTTGGACGTCGCGAAACTCGCAGTCGTGCAAAACGGCGTCGGTGAAATCCGCGTCGGTAAAATCGACGCGCGAGAAACGGCAACGCGTCAACATCGCGTCCGAAAAGTCGTATTTTTCGAAGTTAGCGTCGGCGAGGCGAAGACCGACATAACGTTTTTGGCGGAAATTGGCCGTTTGCGCCAACTGTCGACCGGACAGGCCGGACGCCGCGACCTCGGTAAGGCGCGCGTCCGTAAAATCGACGGTTTGCTCGACGGTTGCGAACGAGGTTCGCGTCAAAACGGCGCCGAATAAATCTTGCGGCGCCTTGTCGAGGTCGACGTCGTCGAACTCTTTGTATTTCTTGATGTTAGCGATCGAATTAACGTCGAGCGACGAACAGCCGCGCGCGTTGACGTCGGCGAGATAAACGCCCTGAAAAACGCAATCTTTAAACGTCCAGCGATCCAATAGGACTCCGCGTAACGACGCGTCGGTAAAATCGCAGTCGATAAACGTCGGATTTTCAAAGACTTCTTCGTCGCTTAACTCGATTTTCCGTATTTTCATTCCGTCTTTGTCGTAATCCTCGGGAGGATTGACGGCGACGGCGACCGACGTTCGTTCGACGTTTCGTAACTTTGCGCCGCGAAAATCGCATTCCTCGAACGTCGTCGAGTCGTTAATCGCGACGTTCGTTAGGTTTGCGTTTGAAAAATTGCAACGTTGGAAACGCGCGAACCGTAGGTCGGCGCCGGTTAGGTCGGAACCGGAAAAGTCGACGTCGCGGACGTAAACGTTGTTAATTTGGACGTTGGCGAGGTTGCGGCGCGATAAATTGAGACCGTCTTCGAGCGAGATAACGTCGCTCTCGGCGCCGTTGGGGACGATAATACGCGTCGTCGGCGGCGGAAGCGCGTCGGCGGTCGACAAGGCGTCGTCGGTCGCGAAAACGGCGGTTCCGAGGAAGAGCGTCGCGGCGAGGACGGGAAAATTGCGGTGTTTCATCGGCGGGCTCCTTGCGGCAAAGGAAGGAAAAACGGCGACGGTTTACTAAACGTCGCGGTTGTTACGACGTTTAGTTTAACAGAGCGGCGATACGACGTCAAGTATTTTTCGGAAATTTTTTGTCGGCGGGAAAATCGGGAAACAACGTAAGAAAGGCAAGGCGCGCAAGAAAAGTAAGAAAAGCCGAGCGAAAAAAACGCCGAGCTGGAAAACTCGGCGTTTTAAGGGGTAAAGCAGGAATGCGACAAAAGCGCGTCAGTCGGCTAAGGCGTATTTGTTCGCGATCGCGACGCCGCTGACGAGCGCGCCGATCACGCCGACCATTCCTTGATCCGCGCCGCAAACGAAGAGGTTTTTAAAGGGCGTCAAACCGTCGTATTTCTTGTCCGCGGCGCCGTAAATCGCGCCCCGTTCGCGGCCCGTGTAACGCTGAATCGTCAACGGCGTGAACATATCGACGTCGACAACGTGTCGCCGGAAGTCCGGAATGAAACGCGCCGCCGATTCGAGGGTGCGCTCGTACCAAAGGAGCTTTTGACGGCGATATTCCTCCGGCGAAAGTTGGCGCCACAAGTCGTAGTTCGCCAACGCGGTGATGCGAATCATATTCTCTTCGAGCGGCTCCGTATACGCGAAATTGTTCGGCGAGCAAACGACGCCGCTGCGCAAGTCGACCAATTCGTTAGGGTTGCGATAGTCGAAACGCTCCGAGTCGTTGAAGAAAACGATCGTTTTGTCGTGTCCGAACTTTTTCGGCGGCGCGTCCAAGACGCTGATTGTTTCGATAAAACCGAGTTTGCCCGCCGGGAGTTGCGCCGCCGCGTCCGGGAGACCGCAGAGCTTCATCGTTTCCGGCCAGCCCGCCGACGAGAGGTAGCGTTTCGCGCGGATTTCCTCGCCGTTGTCCAAGATAATCCGGTCGACCGAGTCGCCGTCCGAAACGATCTTCTCGACGCCGCAACGCAAACGCAGTTCGCCGCCCAAGTTGCGGAATTTTTTCAGCAACTTCAAGAGGATGTGCCGAACGCCGTCGAACGGGCGCGCGAAACCTTCGAGGAAAATCGAACGGAACATCACGCAGAACTGACCGAACTCCATATCCTGCTCGCGAGCGCCGCCGTAATAAAGGAGCGGGCAGAAGATCATATCGACCAACGCCGGATCGGAGACGTGCGACGAGACGTACTCGCGCGCCGAACCGCCCGCCGTCCCGAGTCCGAGCTGGTCGTAACCGACCAAACCGTCGACCATACGACGGAAACCGTCGATTTGCGACGGGAACTTCTCCGCGATCTCCGCCTCCAAAACGCCGAAGTCGTTCGTGAAGTTCAGCGAAACGCCCGGGAACGCGATCGACGAGCCGTTTTGCTGCGTTAAACCGAATTCGTCCCAAGACATGCGCAGGTGGCGAACGATACGCGCCAACGGGCCGACTTTCGTTCCCTTCGGAGCGTAATTCGTCAGCGCGTGCAGGCCGACGTCGAAGTTGCGACCGTTGCGACGGTAAAAGGAGTTCAAGCCGCCGATAACGTTGTGCTTTTCAAGAATGCAGACGTTGCGGTCGAATTGCGCCATTCGAATTCCCGCCGCCAGCCCGGACATACCGGCGCCAACGACGACCGCGTCGTAAATTTTATCCGACATTGCGTCCCAATTTGAAGTTAACGTGTGAAGAACGGGTAAGAGCGAAAACGCAAAGAGGAGGGAAAAGCGAAAAACGCGAAACGCCGCGCTCCCTCCGGAAAACCTTATTATATCCGATTTAACGTTCGCCGCAAGCGGGGGCGCCGCGAAAAAGAAAAAAACTCCGCCGCTTCGGAAAACGACGGAGTTTCAAAGGCGCGGAACGTCCGATCAAGCGAACGGTCGCGGCGTTACTTCGTTAAGCCGACCGCGTTGGCGATCATATCGAGAACCGGGCCGGTAATGTCGAACGAGCATTCTTCGTAGCTCCAAATCGTGCGGCAAAGTTCGTAAGCGCCGATCGTCGCGAGGAGAAGAAAGAGGAAGCACGGGACGAGGAAAATGAAATCCTTGCCGGCGTATTCCGTTTGCGGAGCGCGCGCGGCGACCGGAGCGACTTCGGCGTCGCCGCCAAAACCGGCGTCGGAGGACGACGAGTCGAAGGAACCGCCGCCAAAACCGCCGTCGTCGTTTCCGCCGAAGCCGCCGAACGCGTCGCCGGGCGTTTCGACGGCGCTTGCGAACGGGTTCGCGTCGTCGGTCGCGGCGCCGCAATCGCCGAACGGGTTCGAATCGTCGGTCGCGGCGGGAGCGTCGAACGCGGCGAAATCGCCGGAGTTGTCGTCGCCGTCCGCGGTGAAGAAGGGGTCGTCCTCGGCGGCGATTTCGATCGATTGCGAAACGCTTTCCGATTCGGCGACGCCGTAAGTCGAGGATTCGTCGGAGGCAAGTTGGAAGTCTTCGGCGCCGGTGCCGAGGATCGTCGCGGTGTCGGAGTTCGCGTCTTGTTCGAGTTCGAGGACGGCGGACGGTTTCGGTTCGTCGGCGAGTTCGAAGATGCTGTCGTCGTCTTCGTCCGCGTCGGGAGCGAAGGCCGCGTCGTTTTGAACTTCGACGCCTTCGAGCGCGAAATCTTCCGCGTCGTCGCCGAGGAGCGAAAGACCGCTGTCGCTGCCGAGATGCAGACCGCTGCCGGAACCGGAGCCGGAGCCGCCGAGAACGACGTCGCCGCCGTCGAGCGAAACGTTCGAGCCGCTCAGGTCGACGTCGTCGAGAAGGGAAAGACCGCTGTCGCTGCCGAGGTGCAGGAGATCGTCGTCGGAGGCGCCGTCGAGCGCGTCGGCGTCGTCTTTGGCGAAGCTGAAGACGGAGGCGGAGTCGTCGTCCGCTTTCGGTTCTTCGTCGGCGACGAGAAGCAGATCGTCGTCCGCGACGTCGGCTTCCGGAGCGAACGCGGCCGGTTCCGGCGCGGCTTCCGCTTTCGGTTCTTCGTCGACGAGCAGGAGATCGTCGTCTTCGGAATCGAGCGCGAGACCGAAATCGGCGTCGTCTTCCGATTTTTCTTTTTCGAGGGAAAGGGGCGTTTCCGCCGCGTCGACAAGTTGCAGATCGTCGTCTTGAACGTCGAGCGCGAGGCCGAAGTCGGCGTCGTCTTCCGCTTGCGGTTCCGCGACGATTTGCAGATCGGCGTCGTCGGAGGAAGCGTCGTCGAGGACGAAATCGGGTTCCGGAGCGGCGTTTGTTTTAATTTCGAGCGTTTCGGCGGTCGCGTCGATCATCGCGTCGAAGGACGAGGAGTCGGCGAGCATCGTCGGGAGTTCTTCGTCGTCGGAGTCGTTTAAAAGGTCGGCGGCGGGCGCGGATTGGGAACGTTCGCGGATAAGATCCGTTAAATATTTTTCGACGTCTTCCTTGCGAAATTTCCAACTCGCGCCGTCTCGAAACGCGCGCAGTTTGTTCGCTTCGCGCAGACGGTTGACGTCGCCCGGGGTGCAGTCTAAAATTTCAGCGGTTTTTTCAAGGGTATAGTACATTCGAACATTCCTAAATTTAAAACGAATTTCGACAATAGGGTTTTTTGACGCGTCGTCCGCGCCGTCGACGGCGCGTCGAAGTCCGTCGGGCCCGACGACGAGGGCTCGAGCGGCTAAATATAATACGGGCGGGGAAAACGAACGGCGACGAAACGTTCGAATCGCGTCGATAAAACGCTCCTTCGCTTTGTTTCGGCAAAATCGCGCAAAAAATTCCGCGTCGGCGATTTTTTAACGGACGTCGCGGTCGTTCCGTTTTTAACGGCGGCGGTTCACGGGGACGGCGAGTTCGCTTGTTCGCGAATTTGCGCCGGCGTCAAGCCTTCGCCGTTGAAGTTTTCGAGTTTCAAGTCCATTTCGAAAGCGCGGGTCGCGACGAGTTCGATCGTGCTGTTGGCGCCGCGTTCGCGAATCCAATAAACGCAAATGCGCTTTGTTTCGGAGTCGACGAGAACGATTTGCCGTCCGTTTTCGTTCGTCAGCGACGAGTCGAAAGCGTACAACGGCGGCACTTCCAACGGGCGCGAAAACTTTGCCGTTCCGTCCGTTCCGAGCGAAACTCGCGGCGCTGCGTCGGCGATCAACGCGTCGCGAGGCGTCGCGTAAGACGTCTGTTGCGCGTCGGCGCTCGACCGAAAATCGTTCGCCGCGACGCCGAGCGCGAGGCCGAAAAGAACTAATAAAACGGGTTTGACAAGTCGATTCATTGGCTTCTCGCTTTTGAACGCCGGGACGCGTCCTCGACGGCGCCGAGCAAACAAGTCGCGGCAGAACCGGCAAACTTTGCTTGGCTTGCGCTTTTTGGTCAAGTTACGCGTCTATTTTATTCCAATTACTTTAAAAAATCAACAATAGTTTGCCTATTTTAAAACGTTTTTTTGCAATCTTGCGTAAAAACGCGCCGGTTGTGCGGATTCTAGGGACGTTGCGGAGAACGGAACGCGGAGAACGGCTCGAACGCGCTTTCGCTTCATTATATTATACGCCAAGCGAAGACGACCGGTTCGACGACTTTTGGCGATTTTGCGGAAAAAGACGAAAAGAAGCGTTTCAAGAAAACGAAAAAAAAGAAAAAACGCCGTTCGCCGACCCGAGAGTCGAACGAACGACGTTTGAAAAACGGCGCGTTTTCTAAAAACGGCGTCTAAAACAGCGCGCTTTTAGGAAACGGAAAACCGTCGCGTTAAAATCACGGCATTTTCGCGCTTTGACCGCCGGCGGCCGGGAGGTACGCGTACTTCACGTAGTCGGCGACCATACGGTGCGCGCTGAAACGCCAAGCGAGCGTCGCGATCGAGTTCTTCATACGGCGAATCCAACGAACCGGGAGGCCGTCTTTGTCGCGGTCGTAGAACATCGGAACGACTTCGTTTTCGAGCGTTTTGAGGAGGTTGGCGTTGTCGCGTTCGTCCATAATACGCAGGTCGGTGTGGATCGAGCCGTCGCCGATGGCGAAACCGTTCGAACCGTCGTAGGCTTCCGCCCACCAACCGTCGAGGATGGAGAAGTTGAGCGCGCCGTTGAGGACGACCTTTTGGCCGCTCGTCCCGGACGCTTCGAGCGGACGACGCGGGTTGTTGAGCCACACGTCGACGCCTTGGACCAAACGGCGCCCGACGTTGATGTCGTAGTCTTCGAGGAAGACGATACGCTTCGAGAACTTCGGATTGCGTTGGAGCGCGATGACGCGGCGAATGACCGCTTTGCCGAGGTCGTCGGCCGGGTGCGCTTTACCGGCGAAAACGAATTGCACCGGGCGTTCCGGATTGTTGACGATGCGGTCGAGGCGTTCTTCGTCTTGGACGACGAGGTAAGCGCGCTTGTACTCGGCGAAGCGACGGGCGAAACCGATCGTCAGCGCTTCCGGATCGAGAATCGTTCGCGCTTGAGCGATCGCTTCCGCGTCGGCGCCGACGCGTTCGAGTTGGCGAGCGGTGCGGCGACGGGCGAAGTCGACGAGTTGCGTTTTGAGAGCGCAGTGCGTTTCCCAAAGTTCGCCCGAGTCGACGTCGTAAACTTGCGACCAAATCGCCGGATCGATCGATTCTTCGGTCCAGCCCGGGATCGTGCGTTCGAAGAGCGTCTTCATTTGCGGCGCCATCCACGTCGGAACGTGAACGCCGTTGGTGATGTGCCCGATCGGCGTTTCTTCTTCGGTTTTGTCCGGCCAGAGCGAACGCCACATACGGCGGCTGACGACGCCGTGCAGCGAGCTGACGCCGTTGGCGTAGCGCGAGAGTTTCAGACCGAGAACGGTCATGCAGAACTCTTCGTTTTCGTCGAGCGGGTTCTTGCGGCCGAGCGCGAGGAATTCTTGTTCGGTCAAGCCGAGATTTTCGCGCAGCGGAGCGAGGTGTTCGTCGACGAGGGCCGGATCGAAGTAGTCGTGGCCGGCTTCGACCGGGGTGTGCGTCGTGAAGACGGTTTGTTGCGCGACGTCGGCGACCGCCGCTTCGAACGTCATACCGCAATCTTCCATCTTTTGACGGACGGCTTCGAGCGTCGCGAAGGAGTTGTGCCCTTCGTTGAGGTGGTAGACGCCCGGCGAAATCCCGAGAGCGCGCAACGCTTTGACGCCGCCGACGCCGCAGACGATTTCTTGACGAATGCGGGTGCGTTTGTTCCCGCCGTACAAGCGGCTCGTCAGTTCGCGGTCTTCTTGCGAGTTCGCTTCGAGGTCGGTGTCGAGGAGGTAAAGGTCGACGCGACCGACGCGGAGGCGGCGAACTTTCGCGTAAATCGTTCCGGTCTTCGTTTCGACTTCGACGATAATCTTATTGCCGTCGGCGTCGAGGGCCGGTTCGAACGGGAGGTATTCGACCTTCGTGTCGACGTAATTTTCGGCTTGCCCGCCGGTTTCGTCGATCAGTTGCTTGAAGTAGCCTTGGTCGTAGAAGAGGCCGATCGCGACGAGCGGAACGCCGAGGCCGCTGGCGCTCTTGACGTGGTCGCCGGCCAGAACGCCGAGACCGCCGGAGTAAATCGGAACCGATTCGTGGAGGCCGAACTCGAGCGAGAAGTAGGCGACGGGGCGCGAGCCGAGGACGCCGGCGTTTTGGCGCGCCCACATCGGGCGTTCCGAGACGTA
>JAGBDD010000078.1 GCA_017937685.1 Thermoguttaceae bacterium
AAAAACGAAAAGAAACGAAAAGAAACGAAAAGAAACGAAAAGAAACGAAAAGAAACGAAAAGAAACGAAAAGAAACGAAAAGAAACGAAAAAGCCGACGTCGACAAGTTCGACGTCGGCTTTTCGTTAGCGAACGCTTAACGTTCCGAATCCGCGCTTAACGGACTCGCGTTTCGTTTCGCTTATTTCGGCAGAAGAATACGGGCGTTTTCTTGGAAGGAGACCTTCTTCGTTTCGCCGTTGATCTTGTACTCGATATCGAGCGTTTTCTTCGTATTGTAAATCGGGTCGCCGAAGAGGTCGTTGTACTTGCCGACGTAGGTCAGGAGGCGCGAACCGTTGAAGTATTTTTCCATCAACTTTTCGCGAACGTCGACTTTCTTGTCGCCGGCGCCGTAGGTCGCGGAAACGATCTCGATTTTGAGATTTTCTTTCGCGACTTCTTCGCGGAGCGAGCGAAGTTGTTCTTCAGCGACGCGTTGGTTCGGGTCGAACGTTTTGTCCGGGTTCGGCAGCCATTTGAATTCGCCGAGCTTGCTCGTGTCGCCGTCTTGACGAATGTCGAAACGGTTGATGCGCGGAGCGGTGGCGATACGCGGACGAATCGGCGGAATCGTGCTGACCGCGACGCTTTCCGGGTCGTACATTTGGCGAATTTCTTCGTCGCCGAGGTACGGACCGTTGCAGTCGATCCAAGCGAGGAGACGTTCGCGGGCTTCGCCTTCGACCTTAACGCCGTGGTGTTCGCCGCTCGTCGCGTTGTGGAAGAGGCGGCTGACCGGCGAGTAAGCCGAGTACGGCGGGAGGGTTTTCAGGTTGTCCGGGTCGTTCGCGCCGTAGGCTTCGACGATGAAGAGACCGGCGATGTTCTTCGGAACGTTGCGTTCGTCGCGCGGTTTCGCGCCGCCCCACGGGGTGTCGCCGCCGACGAACGTCATATACGGTTCGTTGAACGGGCTGACGTCGTTCGGACGGTGGTGAACCCAACCCCACCAACCTTTGGTCGACGGACGCCAGGTCATATTGATCGTTTGATACGCTTTGCTTTCCGGGTCGCCGTGGCACTTAATGCAGTACTTTTCGATAACCGGGTCTTGAACGAAGCGTTTGTAACCGATCGACTCTTCCGTGCCCCAAGACGGCGGAACCGGTTTGACCGGCGCTTTCGTCGCGGCGATACCGGCTTGCGCGCCTTCTTGCGCGAAGTTTTGTTGCGTCGCCATCGAGGATTCGTGGCAACCGGTGCAACCGCGTTCTTCGCCCGGCATCACGTTCGTGAACGTGCGCATAACGTGGATCGCGCGGCCTTCGGCGTCGAGCATTTCAAAGAAGAGCGCTTCGCCGGCGGGAACTTCGAAACGGATGGAGCCGTCTTCTTCGATCGGAACCGTGCCGATGATGCGTTTGACGCCTTCGGCTTGGAAGACCGAAACGGCCGGGCCGTCGTGTTGGACGGTTTTATTCCAAGTGGTGTACGTTTTCGGGTCCATTTGGATGATGCGGATCGCTTTCCCGTTTTTCTTGAGTTCCGGGAATTGTTCCGTGCCTTCGAAAACGTTGTTGCTGTAAAGAACGCCCGGCGCCGGTTTTTCGCCCGAACCGATCTTCGGCCATTTAACGACGTCCGGTTTGACCGGGTAGAGGCCTTCGCGGTTGACGATCGGCATCGCGTGGTAAGCGTTGTACTTGCCGCGGTAGATGAGTTCCTTGTTGCCGTAAACGTCCATCAGGTACAGGCGGAAGAACCAGTCGTGGTGCGCGCCGCTGTAGAGGTGGCCGCCTTCGCGAGCGCTGACGAGGAAGACTTCTTCGCTGAGCGGATACGGAGTTTTGTAGGCGTAAATTTTACCCGATTGGTGATAGTCGACCTTCGCGGCGGGGTCTTGCGGCCCGTTGCCGACTTCGGCCCAAGCGACTTCGCGGGTAACGCGGTCGAGGCCCTTCGGGTAGTTCAAGCCTTCGGACGGGTCGATGATCCCGATCGAGCCGTTGAACCAAGCGTGGTGGCCGAGACCGGTGAACATAACTTTGTTGCTTCCCGGAATGGCGCGGGCTTCGGTGAGGACGTCCGGCCAGGTCGATTGGTTGCCGTAGAACGTTTGTTGGTTCGTGCCGTCCGGGTTCATCGTCCAGAGGGATTGGACGCGCCAGAGGGCTTTGTCCGTGTATTCCCAACGGGTGAAGATGACGCGACCGTCTTCGAGCATACTCGGGAGGTATTCCGGTTCGCCGTTGGCCGAAATGACGTAAATGTTCTTACCGTCGGCGTCGCAACGCGAAACGGCGAAGGAGTGCGTCATCGGCATACAACGGACGTAGGAGTGTTGACGGCTCGAGCAGAACGTGATTTTACCGTCCGGCGTGTAAACCGGGTCGAGGTCGTCGTAGTCGCCGAACGTCAATTGTTTCAGGTTGGTCCCGTCGATATTGACTTCGTAGAGGTGGAACGACTTTTCGCCTTTCGGTTGGAAGCTGAAGAGGAGCTTCGAGCAGTCGTAGGAAACGTCCGGGCGCCAGAAGCTGCCTTCTTTACCCTTCAAGACGTCGAAGACTTCGCCGCCCGGGTTCAGCCCGACGATGAGCATACGCCCGCCCGGTTCCGCCATAAAGCCGTTGCGGTGACGCGCTTCGTGGCCCCACTCGTCGGTGGCGTCGCCCTTCTTCCCTTTCGGGTACGGGTTGTCGATCAGGACGATCTTTTCGAAGTCGATCAACGGGTTTTTGAACGTAATATCGCGTTTGACTTTGCGAACGGCGATATAAAGTTCTTTGGCCGCTTCTTCGGTTTCTTCGGCGGCGTCGATTTTCTTTTCGAGTTCGTCGAGCGCGGCGAGGTCGGCGGCAAAGTCGACTTCGTCTTCGTAGTCGGCGACGATACGGTCGGCGATGGCGCGAGCGTATCCGATTTCGAGCTTGGCCTTTTCAAAGGTCGGCTCGTTGTCGCATTGGAACAACCATTCGGTTTCCAGTTGCTTCATCCCTTCCGGCGTAATGTCGGCGGCAAAACCGACGGTCGCGGTCAAGGCGAGCAACAAAGCAAGCAACGTTTGCTTCATAGCGTTTTCCTTAGCGGTAAGCGGGTAATCCGTCGCGGATTCAAAATCGAACGGTCGCGACCGGCGCGTATCGTCGACGATTTCAAAACAGCGTAAACGTAACAAAATTCCTCGCCGCAACGCCGTCGCACGTCTCGCGCGCTCGTCGTTTCGGCCTATATTAATAATTAGGGGCAAAAAAGCGACAACGACGCGAATCGACGACGGACGACCGCGCACAAAACGCAAATTTTGCGGCGAACCGTCGGCGTATTCATTAATTTACCTCAAAACCGCAATCCCGTCAACGACCGCGAGAACGACTTTCGGCGATAAACCGCGATTTTTTTCTAATTTTCCGCTTTTTTTTCCTTTTTTCGACGCAAACGACGCGACGCGCTTAAACCCCGCAAACACCAAATTCTCGCCATTTTACCGACTTTCGCTAATTTAACGCAGTCTCGTTCGCGACGTTCGCGCAACGCGGCGGCGCAACGCGACCCAAGCGGCGGAAAGAACCGCGAATCCGACGACGATCGCGGTCGGCGAAACCGGCGCCTTCGGCGTCTCCGGCTCTTCCGGAACGACGTTAACGACTCGCCCGACCAAAACCGGAACGCGCCCCCAAGGCCCCGGCCCGGTCGGCTCGGCGTTTTGCGGCGTTTCGGCGTCTTGGGCGCTTTGCAACGTTTCGGCGTTTTGAGAATTTTGGGCGGTTGCGGCGTCTTGCGCCCTTTGCGCCGACGTTTTATACGCCCAAGTCTTAGTAAACGCGCCGATAAACTCAATTTCGCGCCGATATTCATTTCCTCCGCCAACTTTCAATCCGTCGGGGAGTTCCGGAAGGCAAAGGACGAGGGGCCAACCTTGCGAATCGTTGGTAAATAGGTAAAGCTGGTAATATTTATCGACGCCGGTCGCCGCGACGACGTCCGGGTCGTCGACAAGAACCAAGTTCGCCCGCCGAACGCGCCCGCGGAGTTTAACGACGCGTCCCTGATTTTGCTCCGGACGATTGAAAAGCGCGACAATCTTTTCCACTTCCGACGAAAAATGCGAATCCGGCGCTAAAACCTGCTTTTCGTCGCGGCGCGAATCCCGGCGAACGGCGGCCAACGTCTCGTAAAACGGGCGGACGTCGGCGCTCGTCCAACGGAGGGTTCGGGCGATTTCCCGGCATCGCGTCGGGTCTTTTTCGGCGGTTAGCGCGCGAATTGGGTAAACCGGCGCCCCTTCGAACGCCGACAAATCGACGCCGAGCCGACCGAGCGGCGCGTTCGTCGGGAACCAACCGACCCGAGCCGCCAACGCGACCGCGCCGTCCGCCTCTCGCCCGAAACAAACGCCGAGTCCGCCGACGCGCTCGCCGACGCCGACTTTCGCCAAACCGCCGCTTTCCTCCGCTTTCGCCGTTTTACCCGCCTTTCTCATTTCCGCTCGTTTAGCGTTCGCGTCGAAAAAACTCGACGGCGCGGCGAACTTCGGAACGTTCGGCGAATAAACGACGAGCGTTTCCGGCGCGGCGGACGTTTCGCCGTCTTCTCTATTTTTCCCAACCTCCCCGTTTCCCGCCCAATCGAGCGCGACGACGACCCGATAAAGCGCGTCGCCGCCGATTCGCGCCGATTCGTCCGCGCCGGTCGCGAGCCGTTCGATTCGAACCGCGGTTCCGCAAAAATAACGGACGCTCGCTCCGGAAACCGCTTTCGGACGTTCGCTCGGCGCCGCCGCGACGTAATCGCCGAGCGTTCCGACGAGCGCCGTCGCTTCCCCATTTTCGCTATTTTGTCTATTTTTGCTTCCACCGAACCGCTCCGACAAGACCGACGGCGAAACGAGCCGCGCCAACCGCTCGAACGTCGCGACCGCGATTTGCCGCCGCTCGACCGCTTCGGGCGAATCGAGCGCCGGTCGCGGTTCCCCCGA
>JAGBDD010000079.1 GCA_017937685.1 Thermoguttaceae bacterium
AAAAACGTTCGTCGAGAAAATCGTTCGTCGAGAAAATTGTTCGTCGAGAAAAGCGTTCGTCGAGAAAATCGTTCGTCGAGAAAAATGTTCGTCGAGAAAAATGTTCGTCGAGAAAAATGTTCGTCGAGAAAAGCGTTCGGGGGCGAAAAATGTTTCGTCGAGCGGCGCATACGAGAAAGTGGGCAAAACGCGGCGCGTTCTCTTGGGGAACGTTTTTAAGACGCAAAACTAAGAGAAAATGAAGCGAAAACGAGACGGCGGCAAGAAATAAAAAAAGCCGCGAAACGAACTTCGCGGCTTAGCGACGTCGACGGGACTCGAACCCGCAACCACCGGATCGACAGTCCGGGACTCTAACCAATTGAGCTACGACGCCGATTTCGAGAAAAGTAAGGAGGTAAAACCTCTTCTCCTTCAATCGACACGAGTATTATAACCGAGATTGCGAACCGCGCAAGGGGCTTTTTAAAATTTTCTTTGATTTTTTCTCCTTTTCGAAACGCGGCGCCCAACGAACGCTCCAAACGGCCCGAAATCGCGGGAAATCGCCGTTTTTTCCGAAAAAATCGTTGATTTTCGACGCTCGACGCGTTATAGTAAAGGCGAGAATAAATCGGCGCCGTCGGGGCGTCGGACGTTGAAGTTTAAGATGGGAAAATTGCGAAAGATAGGAGCGTTGCAAAATGAAAGTCGTCGCTTTTAACGGGAGTCCGCGCGTCGGCGGGAACTGCGAAGCGTTGATCAAGAAGGTGTTCGAGCCGCTGAACGAAGCCGGAATCGAAACGGAGCTGATTCAAATCGGCGGGAAACCGGTGCGCGGGTGCGCCGCTTGCTTAACTTGCCGGACGAAAACGCCCGGTCGCTGCGTTTTTAACGACGATTTCGTCAACGAGTGCGCGCAAAAATGCCGGGAAGCGGACGGGATTCTTCTCGCGTCGCCGACTTATTACGCGAACGTCTCGACCGAAACGAAGGCGTTCATCGACCGCGTTGGGTACGTGCTCGGGCCGGAACGGGCGTTGGCTCGCAAACCGGGCGCCGCGATCGTCTCCGTTCGGCGCGGCGGGGCGACCGCCGTTTTCGACGCGATCAACCGCTTTATGCTCATCAACGGCATGTTCGTCGTCGGCGGCACTTACTGGAATATGGGGTACGGTCGCGACAAGGGCGAAGCGCTCAACGACGAGGAAGGGTTGAAAAATATGCGCGCGCTCGGCGAGAATATGGCTTGGTTCCTGCAAAACCGCCCGCAAAGTTGAGCGATTTTAGCTAAACCGCGCAAAGCGCCCGGCTTGAACGGCGTTCGGATTGATTCGAGCGGCCAAGTCGCGTTCGGATTGACGCGGGCGGCCAAGTCGAGCGCGGCGTCGGCGGTTTGACGTTAAAAATGGGAGAAATAGGCGAAATGAAAAAAGGCGAAATGGGCGAAAGATTAACGACGGCGGAAATTTTCGAGCGGTTGCAACAGCCGACGGTCAAGCTCGGGTTTGAGAGGGCGGCGGAGAAACTCCCCTTGGGCGCGAGCAAGTTCGGCGGGAATCCGTCGGCGCCGCGCGGTTTCGCTTGGCCGTTTTACCGCGACAAGAGCGACGACGGCGCGACGGTCGCCCGACCGTTGACGTTCCTGATGCAGCTTAACCTCGAAGAAGTCGCGCTTTACGACGTCGAAAAACGCCTCCCGACGCGCGGCCTCCTCGCCTTTTTTATCGAACGAATCGCGCTCGAAAACGAAGCGTCGGACGCGGTTCGCGTTTTTTACTTCGACGGGCCGATCGACGAAACGGTCGAGATCGCGCCGCCGCCGGAGTTCGCCGAGTTGGAGAACGACGGCCTTTTCTCTTGGGATTACGGCGTCGAATTTGCGATAACGTTTGAGAAAGGCGTTTCCGTTCCTTGCTCTTGGGATCTCGTCGATTACGGGATCGAGTTGGCCGTCGCCGACGACGAGGACGAAGACGAGGCGTTCGAACGTTACGAGGAGGAGCGCGACGCGTTGACGCAAACTCCGCCCAACGGCGATTTTTCGCAGTTACTCGGAATCGCGCATTGGATCCAATGGACGATGCTGGGCGAGTGCGAGCGCTTGGCCGCCGGGTTGAGTCGGGACGAGTTCGCGGCGCTTCCGGAGGCGGAACGGGCGGCGATCGAGGAAAACGCGCAAAACTGGACGCTCCTTTGCCGACTCGGAAGCGTTTGCGAAGAGGCGACGCAGGGCGACTGCGGCTCGTTTTATTTTTGCGTCCGCGAAGACGACTTAAAACGGGGCGATTTTAGCCGCGTTCAAGTCTTTTTTCAATCGTTTTGACGGGGCGCGACGCGGTTGGACGGGCGGCGGGCGGAAGTCGAATCTTGCGGCGAACTTTTCGCAACCCGGAACCGTTGAAATTAAGTCGACCGCTGACTTTTGCCGCCGTTCGAAGGGCGCGGCGTCGGCGTTTTTTTAGGTTTTTTAAGAGGCAAGAAGATGAAAATTTTGAAAAACGTCGCGTCGAGCGTTTTGGCGGCGTGTTTTTCCTTGGGCGGCGCGACGTTCGGTTTCGGCGCCGATATTAACGAAGCGGAAGCGCAAAACGGAGCGTCGAGCGCGGCGCGTCCGGCGGTGTTGATTTCCGATTTCGAGAATCTTAAAATTCAAATCGTCGACGAAAAAGCGCAAGGCGAAGGCGCGGCGAAGGCGGAGAACAACGACGGTCTCGTCGGCAAACCTTGGACGGCGACCGGCGACGCGTTCGCGGGGGGCGCGGTCAGCGTCGACGTGCAAGGCGGAATGGGGCGCGTCTTCGGGGCGCAAGGGGCGAAGCTCCTCAACTCGTTCGCTCGGTCGAAAGACGATTCGACCGGAACGCTCCTGTCGCCGCCCTTCGTTATCGAGCGGAAAAACCTTGTCTTTTCGATCGGCGGCGGCGCGTTCCCGGGGGAAACCGGCGTCGCGTTGATCGTCGACGGCGAAACGGTCGCGACCGAAACCGGGCTCTTCAACGTTTCGCGGCAAGGGGACGAAGGGCTCCGACGCCGCGTTTGGAACGTCGAAAAATACGAAGGGAAGTCGGCGCAATTCCTCGTCTTCGACAAGAAAGCGGGGGGCGATTGGGGGCATATTAATTACCTAACCGACAAAGTCGAAGAGCCGGTCGCGAACGCGTTGACGATTTCGGAAACGGAAAAGCCGTTCGCTTATAATCCGATGATTTTCGGACACTTTGTCGAGCATTTCCATCGCCAAGTTTACGGCGGTATTTTCGAGCCGGGGTCGCCCTTGGCCGACGAAAACGGTTTCCGCAAGGACGTCGTCGCGGCGATGAAGGAAGTCCGCGTTCCGATCGTTCGCTGGCCGGGCGGCTGCTTCGTTTCGGCTTATCATTGGCTCGACGGCGTCGGGCCGGATCGCGAGCCGACATACGAC
>JAGBDD010000080.1 GCA_017937685.1 Thermoguttaceae bacterium
ACCAGAACTAAAATTCCTTGCAAGCCATAGCGAGGTCGATTCGTTGTTCGAAACGTTTGCCATTATACCAGAACTAAAATTCCTTGCAAGCCATAGCGCAAGAGCGTTTCAAGCGCGGGCAAATTTCATTATACCAGAACTAAAATTCCTTGCAAGCCATAGCCCTAGCCGCTCGAAGCCCATTTCTCGCGGCATTATACCAGAACTAAAATTCCTTGCAAGCCATAACGTTAGCTCTACGCTTATAACGTCGTAAAAAAACGACGGCGGTTTCGAACGTCCTCCGAAATCGCCGTCGTCTTAGCGCGTTAACGCCGGCTAATTCGCGATTTACGTTGTTTCCACGCAAACCGCGAACCGCTTCGCCGCGTCAAGTCCGACTTAGTGCAAACGCATCCCCGGTTTCGCGCCTTCGTCCGGGAAGGTCAGGAAGACGTCCGGGCCGCCGGGGCCGCTCGCGACGACCATCCCTTCGCTCAAGCCGAACTTCATTTGGCGCGGTTGAAGGTTCGCGACGAAAACGACCAGTTTGCCGATCAGCTTTTCCGCTTCCGGATACGCCGCTTTAATCCCGGCGAAGACTTGTCGCGTTTCGTCGCCGCCGAGCGAAATCTTCAATTTCAGCAACTTGCGCGCTTCCTTCACTTGCTCCGCTTCGATAATGCGCCCGACGCGGAGGTCGACCTTCAAAAAGTCGTCGATCGTGATCGTTTCGCTCATCGGTTCCGCCGCGAGCGGTTCCGCGGAGTCGAACCAAGGCGCGATTCCGGTCGGAGCTGCGGTTTCCGCGGCGCATTCGGCGTTTTCCGCGCGCTGCGGGCAAGCGGCGGTTTCGGTATTTTCGGCGACCGGGGCGGCTTCCGCTTCCGGCTTCAACGTTTCTTTCGATTCTTCAAGCATTGCGACAATTCCTTCTTTCGGGACGCGCGCCATCATATGACGGTATTCGTTCACCGCCGTTCCGAGAATCGGCGACTGCGCGTCGTTCCAACTTTCAATCTTCGTGTTAAGCAGCTCTTCCGTCTTCTTCGCCAACTCCGGCAAGACCGGCGCCAAGTAAACGACGACTTGGCGGAAGAGGTTCAAGCTGACCGTAACGGCGTCTTGCAGACGACGGCGAGCCGCTTCCCGCGCTTCCGACGTCGCGGTTTCGTCCTTTTCGAGCGCCGCCCATTCCTTGCGGAGCGTCCAAGGCGCGACCTCCTCGACGTAACGGTTGGCGCGGTAACCGCATTCCAAAATCGTTCGAATCGCCTTCCCGAAATCGCGCTCCTCGTAAGCCGCCGCGATTTCCTCCGATTTCGCCGCCGCTTCCGCGAAGAGTCCGCCGTCTTCCGGGTAAACGTCGGCCAACCCGGTCGCGTTCGCGAACTTCGCCGTTCGGCTCGCCAAGTTGACGACGACGCCGACCAAGTCCGCGTTGACTTTCAGCTCCATTTCCTCCAAGTTCAGGTCGAGGTCGTCGACGCGGGAACTCGTTTTCGTCGAGAAGAAATAGCGCAAGTACGACGGGTCTAGGTGTTTCAGGTACGTCCGCGCCAAGACGAACGTCCCTTTCGACTTCGACATTTTTTCGCCGTCGACGGTCAAAAAGCCGTGAATGTGAACCTTTTTCGGGAGGTTGAAGCCCGCCGTTTGGAGCGTCGCCGGCCAGAAAAGGGTGTGGAAATAGGTGATGTCCTTCCCGATGAAGTGGTGAATTTCCGTTTCCGGATTCCGCCACCAACCGTCGAAATCTTCGCCGTTTTTCTCGCACCATTCGAGCGTCGACCCCATATAGCCGATCGGCGCGTCGAACCAGACGTACCAGTAGTTGCCGGGCGAATCCGGGATTTCGAAGCCGAAATACGGCGCCGGACGCGAAACGTCCCAAGGCCAAAGTTCGTCGCCGAGGAATTGGCCTTTGAGGTAATTCGCGATTTCCGGTTGCAGAGCGCCCGATTCGTCGATCCAACGTTCGAGGAACGGACGCGCTTTTTCGATCTCGACAAAGAGGTGTTTCGCCTTGCGCAGTTCCGGCGTCGCTCCGGAAATCGCGCTTTTCGGGTCGATTAGCTCGGTCGGCGAATAGACGGCGCCGCATTCGCAACTGTCGCCGTATTGATCGGTTTTGCCGCATTTCGGGCACGTCCCGCGCACGAAGCGGTCGGCGAGGAAGCGGCCCTCGACCGGGTCGAAGAGCTGTTCGATTTCGCGTTCGGCGACGAAGCCGGCTTCGCGGAGTTTCGCCCAAATTTCGTCGCAGAAGCGGCGGGTTTGCGGCGAGTTCGTGCTGCCGTAATGGTCGAATTCGATCCCGAACCCGGCGAAGTCGGCGCGGTGTTTTTCGTTGACTTCGGCGATAAACTCTTCTTCCGTAACGCCTTTTTTACGGGCCGAGATGGTGATCGCGGCGCCGTGCGTGTCGTCGGCGCAGAAGTAACGACAGTTTTCGCCGCGCAGTTTTTGGAACCGAACCCAAACGTCCGTTTGAATGTATTCGACGAGGTGCCCGATGTGAATGTCGCCGTTGGCGTAAGGGAGCGCGCTCGTTACTAAAATCTTTCGTCCGCTCATTATTTTATTTTCGTCGTTTCTTTCAACTCTTTTTTCGATTCCAAGCCGGGAAAACCGCGCCGACTTTAACGTCTTTAACGGTCGCGACGTCCCTAACGGCAAACGTCTTCCGACGCGACGCCGATTCCTCGTCATTATACGCCGAACCGCCGTTTCGTCAAGGAGCCCCGTCGCGCCGTTCGCCCAACGTTTCCCGACGCGCCTCGACGCCCTCTGCCGCCGACGCCGCCGGTCGCTAAAACCGCTAAAACTGTTAAAACTATCATTACCGCAACCGTTTCGATCGCTTCGACCATTTTTTAACGACTTTTTCGACAAAAATCGCTCGCAACGCGTTGCAATTCGCCCCAACCCGCGTTACAATATGAAACAAGTCGACGTCGCGGCGCTTTTTTTGTTGTTATGCGACGCCGTGTTGTCGATATTATTAATGCGCGTCGACCGTTCGGCGCTTCCCCGCTTTCCCGTTTTACTTCGTCAAGAAAGGGTTTCCCATGCGACGCAACCTCCTCGCCGTCCTCGCGCCCGTTCTCCTCGGCGCCGCGATTTTCGCCGCCCCGACGCTCGCCCCGGTCGCCTTCGCCCAAGACGCGAATCGACCGTCCGTCGAGTCCGCCGCCGACGCCGCCAAATTGCGGTCGGTTCGCAACTTGAAACAACTCGCCCTCGCGGCGCAGAATTTTTACGACCGCCATATGTCGCTCCCGGCGCGTTGTTCGGTCGACGCGAACGGAAAACCGCTGCACAGTTGGCGCGTTTTCCTTCTGCCGTATATCGAGCAAAACGAACTTTACAAGCAAATCCGCCTCGACGAGCCTTGGGACAGCGAATGGAACCGCCAATTCCACTCGAAGGCGCCCGAACTCTTCCGCCGTCCCGGCTCCTCCGACCCCGGCTGCGTTTACTCTTGCGTCGTCGATAAAACCGCCGCGCTCCAACCGGCGAAAGAGCCGGGTTCCCAACTCGGCTTCCGACTCGGCGCGTTCATCGACGGCACGATGAACACCGTTCTCTTCGTCGAGCGGAAGGAACCGGTCTGCTGGATGGATCCGAACGCCGACTTGACGCTCGACGAGTTCCTCGCGACCGTCGCCAACGCGCCCGACGCCGTTCCGGCCGTTTTCCTCGACGGTCGCGCCGCGCTCCTTCCGAAGTCGAGCGAACCGTCCGTCTTGAAGGCTTACGTTACCCGAGCGGGCGGCGAAGTCGTTCCGCAACCGCCCGTCGCGCCGCCCGCCGCGCCCGCCAACGTCAACGCAAAACTCGCGGTTCAACGTATGCGGTCGGTTCAAAACTTGAAACAACTCGTCCTCGCGACGCACAACTTCCTCGACTCGAACGGCGGCGCTTTCCCGGCGCGTTGCACGGTCGACGCAAACGGTAAACCGCTGCACAGTTGGCGCGTCCTCCTGTTGCCGTTTATCGACGAAGGAGGACTTTACAAGCAAATCCGTCTCGACGAGCCTTGGGACAGCGAACACAACCGCCAATTTCACTCGAAAGCGCCCGCGATTTTCCGCCGTCCCGGCTCCTCCGACCCCGGTTGCGTTTACTCTTGCGTCGTCGACAAAAACGCCGCGCTCCAACCGGCGACGAAACCGGGCGTCAAAACCGGCGTCCGCATTGCCGCCTTTACCGACGGCGTCGCGAACACCGTTCTCTTCGTCGAGCGGAAGGAGCCGGTCTGCTGGATGGACCCGAACGCCGACTTGACGCTCGACGAGTTCCTCGCGACCGTCGCCGAAGGAAGCGTTTACCGCGACGCGACCGTCGTCGGGATGTGCGACGGCCGCGCTCAAACCCTTAGCTCCGCCGCCAAGCCGGAAGTTTTGAAGGCTTACGTTACCCGCGCCGGCGGCGAAACGAACTTCTAAACTTCCGATCGCTCCCGCGCTTCGGCGCCGCCGCGCGCCGCCGTCTTTTAACCGCCGCCGACGTTTCCGCGCTCGACGGCGGTTCGCGTTTCTTGGGAAGCGGTCGCCGCTCGCGTCGTTCGTCCGGTTCGCTTTCGCTTGCCTTTTCGCCTTTTTCCCTTCCCGGCGTCCTTTGTTTTCCCGCTTTCCCCGGCGCTTCCGTCGCAACCGGAACAACTTGCAAAAAGGCGCAAGAAATTCGGGAAAAATCGCGATAATTCTTCCGAGACGGTCGAAATTTCTTTGACGCCGACGCCGCGCCCCGTTATAATTGAGAAAATCGCCGCGCTCCGTCGCCGCGTTTCAACCGCCGACGGCGCCGCGTTTTCGCCCGTCGTCCGACCGTCGACGGCGCTCGAGTTTTCCGCTCGCCGACCGTTCGTCAACCGTTTGATTAAGGAACACCGATGATTTTTTCGCCGATTTTCTCGCTCCGCCGACGAGCGCGTTTCGCCGTCCGTTCGAGCGTCGCCGTCGTCGCCGCCCTTTTTACGCTCGTTCTCGGAACGCCCGCCTTCGCCGCCGACGCCGCGACCGCGTCGATTTCGCCCTTTATTAATAAGGACACGCTCGCCGTCGTTCGCGTTAATTTCGACAATATCGACGTCGCTCGGTTCGCCGAAACGCTCGACGGAATCGTCGCGACCGCGCTGAAAGACTTCGGTTACGACGCCGCGTCGGTCGAAAAAATCGGCGCCGAACTCGACAAAACGTTCGCCGCGTTCGTCGAAGACGGGAAAACCGCGCTCGCCGAAGCACGCAAAACGACGCTTCCGGGCGAAGTTTTCTTCGTCGTTCAGTCGACGAAAGGCGAAGGCGCCGCGTTCCTGATTCCGGTCGGAACGTTAAGCGACGCCCAACGCGAAACGCTGACGGCGACCGCGAAACTCGCCGGGCAAAGCGCCGGATTCGAAGCCGCCGTTTACCAAAAACGTTGGCTCGTCGTCGCGTCCGACCTGAAAGCGTTCGGGCGGTATTACAAAACCTTCAAGCCGGGCGACAACCGCAAAATCGACTCGTTTTTCAAGCGAAACGGCGCCGCGTTCGTCGCCGGATATTGCGGCAAACTCCGGATTCGCTCCTTCCTCGACGCGGCGAACGGCGGAACGACTCAAGAAATGCTCTTCGCCCAATCGCGCTCCGTTCGCGACGCGCTCGAAATCTTCGACACGACGTTCGTCGACGCCGGTTTGACGTTCGACGCCGGAACTTGCGTCGCTCGCGCTTCGTTCCGCTTCAACGCTCCGGTCGACGCGGGCCGTCTCTTGACGGCGCTCCAAGCGATCGTCGACGAAAAAGCCCACGCCGCGTTCCCCGACGAAACCTCCGGTTTGAACGGCGCGGTTTCGAAAAAATACGTCGACGAGTTCAAGTTGACGCCGCTGGCCCGCGAACTTTGGCGCGGTCAAATGCGTTCTCAACTCCCGAAACAAAACGGCGCCGAACTCGTTTTCGAACGCGACTTGACGAAAGCCGCCGCGAAAGCGTCCGGAAGCGCCGCGCTTTACCTCGTCGGTCTCTCCGCGCTCGGTCAAGTCGTTAAGAAAAACGTTCAAAATCTCGACGCGACCGACGGCGAAGTCGATTTCGAGTTCGACGAAGAGGACGCGACCGAAACGCCCGCCGACGAAGCGGAAGCCGCCGAAACGCCCGCCGAATGACGCGGTTTTGACGATATTAACGATTACGCAAACAACGAAACCCGTTCCCGATATTGGAAAGGCGCTCCTTATGCGACGCACCCTCGTTAACGCCCTTTCGACCGTTCTTCTCGGCGCCGCGTTTTTCGCCGCCGCGTCGCCGGTCTCCGAAGCTCAAACCTCGGCCCGCCGTCAAACGCGACCGCAAGCGCAAACCGCGACGAACGCCGGCGCCTACTCGCGAATCGAAGCGTTCGTCGACGGCGACTCGTTTCTCGTCGCCCGGCTCGACTTGGCGCAAATCGATCTGAACGCGCTCGACAAAACCGCGACGAAAATCTTCGTCGAAACGCTCGAACGCCAAGAATTCGACGCGAACTCGATCAAATCGGCGCGCCGCGAATTTAACCAAACGTTCAACGCGGTCAAAAAGTTCGCGGAGCCAAAACTGGCGCAATTCCGCGACGAAATGGGCCTGCGCGAAATTTATTTCGTCGTTCCGCGTTCGGACGAGCCGGAATGGTTCGCTTACGCGCCGCTGGCGAGTTCGAAACGCGCCGCCGCTTCCCTCTTCCTGACGACGTTCGCGCCGTCGACGCCGTTCGAAGTCGGCTCCGGCGTCGCGTTCGGAACGAAAAAGTTTAACGCCGCTTACTTCGAGCGGTTCAAATCGGCGCCGAACCCGAAATTGGAGGCGTTCCTCGCCGAGTCGACCGCGACGCTCCAAGTTTTTATCGGCGATTTTAACGTCGCCCCCGCCGTCGCGCTCGCCGGAGACGACGCCGCGAAAGCGTTCGCCGCCAAGCTCGCCGCCGCGCCGCGCGAAACCCGTTCCGCCGTCGAAACGTTCGACACGTATTACGTCGACGGTCGCGTCGAACTCGACGTCAACGCGCTGAAAACGTCGGCGCGCCTCGACTTCGCGTCGGCGGACGCGGCGAACAAAGTTCGCGTCGGGCTCGAAAAGCTCGTCGACGTTATCGTCGCCGACGTCGAAAAGACGCTCGCCGAAAACGCGACGGAAGGAAGCGCCAAATACAACGCCGTTCCGGTCGTTCGCGAGTTGTTCCGCGGCTTCTTGGCGAGTTCGCTCCCGAAACGCGACGGCGCCTCGCTGACGTTCGAACTGCAAGTCGGCCCGACCGTTCCGCCGACGAACCCGATTACCGGCGCCCTCCTCGCCGCGAACGCCCCGTCCGCCGCCGAAGCGCTCGCCTCTTGGCGTCCCGACGTCGACCTCGGCGCCTTCTCCGCGCTCCTCGCGGCGTTTATGAAACGTCCCGCGCAAAAACCGGAAGTCGAGGAAAAAACCGTCGTCGACCTGACGCCGCGCGTCGAAGAACACGGTTTCTTCGAAGTCGCGTCCGCCACCAAACACTTGGCGACTTACGAATCGACGGAAAACGCGTTGAAAGCGCTCGCCGACGGGATCAAACTTTACGTTCATCGCTACCAGGTAATGCCGCCGCGTTTCGTTTACGGGGCCAAGGAGGGGCAGGACGACAGGCCGTACCACAGTTGGCGCGTCCTCTTGCTTCCGTTCGTCGGCGAAAAAGAACTTTACAAAAAAATTCGCCTCGACGAGCCTTGGGACAGCGAATACAACCGCCAATTCCACGCGCAAACGCCCGCCGTTTATCGTCGCGCCGGCTCGACGCTTAATCCCTCCGAAACCGAGGCTTGCGTTTACTCCTGCGTCGCCGAACCGTATTCCGCGATGCTTCCGCACGCCGACCCCAACCCGCTTCTCATCGAGCAAGGCGCTATGCCGGCGCGGTTGTCCGCCGACGGTCGCCCGGGCGCGATCCTTTTCTACGAGCGTCAAGACGCGGTCTGCTGGATGGATCCGAACTCCGACGGCGACTTCGCTAGCGTCGACGCGCTCCGCAAAAGCGAAAACGGCGTCCTCACCGTTCGCGACGGCGGCGTTATTCAACGCTTCCAAGCGACGGAATCCGGCGCCGACGAGGAATTTAAGCTCGCGTTGGAACATAAAGCCGACCCGACTTACAGTCGCGAAAAAGACGTCGTTCAAAAGAGAATGAAGGGCGAAGACAAAGAATTCGAAGCCGTTCGTCCCCGTTACACGGCGTCTTGGTCCCCCTCGCCCAACGTTTATCAATCTCTCGCTTTGTGGAGCGCGTTGTACGAATTCGAGAATAAACACGACGCGTTTCCGGCTCGATATTCCGCCGACGAAACGGGCAAGCCGCTGCATAGTTGGCGCGTTCACTTGCTCCCCTATATTTCCCCGGAGTATAAGGAGCTTTACGAAAAAATCCGCCTCGACGAGCCTTGGGACAGCGAATACAATCGCCAATTCCACGCGAAAACGCCCCTTCCTTACCAGGGCAAAGGTTATGGCGGCGGCGGTTGCCATTGCGTTTGCGTCGTCGACCAACGCGGCTTTTTCACGAAACCGGTTCGCCCGAGAAGTCCGGAAGGCGTAACCACCCATACGGGACTTTTTGACTCGGAGATTTTCTACCGCGACGCCCTCGGCTCGTCGTTGGCGTTTGTTGAATCGCCGACGCCGGTTTGTTGGATGGACCCGAACGCCAACATGTCGTTCGAAACGTTTCTCGCGACGGTCGCCGCGTCCGGCACGCGGGGAGTTCACGCCTACTTCTACGGCTCAACCTCGGTTACGCAAAAGCGCTGGCTTCAAATTCCCGCGAACGCCGACCCGGCGGCTTTAGGCGCCGCCGTTACCCGCGACGGTTTGGAAGTCCTTACGATTCCCGCCCTTCGGGACCAATTTGATTCCCTTTAAACGCTCGAACGTTTTTTCGCGAAGCGCGTTCGCGCCGCCGAGCGCGCTTCGCCGTTAAAACCTTAAAACGTTAAAAAACGCGGCGCCCGAACCGATTGCAATCGCCGATTCGAGCGCCGCGTTTCTTTTTTCTCGCCGCGTTGCGCCTTTTTTCCGCTCTCGTCGCGCCGTCAAAACCGGCCAAACGTCAAAACGCCGCCGACCTTCCGTCGCGCCGTTCGACGCAAACGCCGCCGTTTTTTTGCGAAAAGTCGCCGAACGGTCGAAAAACGCGCTTCGAACGGCGGCGCTTCTTGACGTTCTCGCTAATTGAAGTATATTGAAGTAAACGAACCGCCGCGCCGAAATTCCGCTTCGCCGCGCGTCCGCGGTTACGCCGTCGTTTTTTCGCTTTTTCCTTCCCCTTTATATTAATAACGTCGCCCCGGCGTTCCCCGTCCCTCCGATATGCCGAAAATTTTGATCACCTCCGGCCCGACGCGGCAGTATCTCGACCCGATCCGCTATTTGACGAACGCGTCGAGCGGGCGAATGGGCGCCGCGCTCGCGCAAGCCGCGCTCGACGCCGGGTTCGAGGTCGTCGTCGTTAGCGGCCCGGTCGACGTAAAATATCCGGACGGCGCGCAAGTCGTCGACGTCGTTTCGACCGAAGAAATGCGAACCGCCGCGATGCAGCTTTACCCGGAGTGCGTCGGCGCCATCGGAGCGGCGGCCCCCTGCGACTATCGCCCGGACGCCGTTTTGACCGATAAAATGTCGAAAAACGACTTCATTCGCTCCCCAGAAGCGAACGGCGAACTCCTGCTGCGGCTCCGCGAAACGCCGGATATTATGGCGGCGCTCGGCGCGACGAAGCGGGAATTTTCGACCGACCCGGCGGCGCCGTCCGGACAATGGCTCGTCGCGTTCGCGCTCGAAACGTCCGACCATCACGTCCGCGCCCTTCAAAAATTGCAGCGGAAACACTGCGACCTTATCGTCGTCAACGACCCGACTTCGATCAACGGGACGACTTCCAACGTCGAAATTTTGGACGCGACCGGCGAAACGCTCGCGCAAATTTCCGGCGATAAAACCGACGTCGCGCGCCGTTTGATCGCCGAAATTCAAGCGTTCGTCGCGAAGCAAACCGCCGCGCCGAACGAAGCCGACGCCGACGCCGGCAAAAAATAAACGTCAAGAAAACAATAAACGCAACAACCAGAGCATAAGGAAACAAAAAATGAGCGGATGTTCCAATAACTGCAGCTCGTGCGGCGAAAACTGCTCGTCGCGCAAGGAACCGCAATCGTTTTTGGCCAAACCGCACGAGATGAGTTCGGTGCGCAACGTCGTCGGCGTCGTCAGCGGCAAAGGCGGCGTCGGGAAGTCGCTCGTTTCGGCGCTTCTCGCTTGCGCGACACGGCGTCGCGGTTTCGAAACGGCGATCGTCGACGCGGACGTCACCGGGCCGTCGATTCCGAAAGCGTTCGGTTTGACGGAGCCGATTCAAGCGAACGAGTTCGGCGCGCTTCCGGTCAAAACGGCGACCGGAATTTCCGCCGCGTCGATCAACTTGCTCCTGCAAAACCCGACCGACCCGGTCATCTGGCGCGGCCCGGTGATCGCCGGCGCGGTGAAGCAATTTTGGACCGACTTCATTTGGGGCGACGTCGACTTTATGTACGTCGATATGCCGCCGGGGACGGGCGACGTTCCGTTGACCGTTTTCCAATCGTTCCCGCTCCAAGGAATCGTCGTCGTCGCGACGCCGCAAGACTTGGTTTCGCTGATCGTCGAGAAAGCGATCAAAATGGCGAAAACGATGAACGTTCCGGTTCTCGCGCTCGTCGAAAATATGTCGTATTACGACTGCCCGGACTGCGGCAAGCGGCTCGAAATTTTCGGCAAGAGCAAAATCGACGAAATCGCGAAAGAGTACGGAATCGAAACGGTCGTCAAACTCCCGATCGACCCGAAAATCGCCGCCGCTTGCGACGCCGGAAAGATCGAGTCGATTCAAGCGCCGCAATTCGACGAACTCTTCGCCGCGATTCTGAAGAACGCCGAAGAGAAGGAAAAAGCCGCGAAGTAACGTCGCGAAATTCCGCAAACTTCGCCGAGTTTAACGCCGTCGACGGCGGTTTCGCCCGCGTCGACGGCGTTAAACTCGACGCGTTTTTCTTATTTTTCGTTTTCCGTTCCCCTTGCTTTCCCCGTTTTTCGCGAAAGGAACCGCCGTTATGTCGACGCCGACCGCTTCCGCTCCGACCGAATTCAACTCGCCGCGCGCCGCCAAAGCTCGCGCTCTTTTCGAACAAGGGTACAACTGCGCTCAAGCGGTTTTTCTCGCGTTCCTCGACGAAACGGGGCTCGACGAGAAGACGGCGGCGCGGATTTCGTCGTCGTTTGGCGGCGGAATGGGGCGTTTGCGCGAAGTTTGCGGGGCGGTCTCCGGAATGTTCCTCGTTCTCGGAACGCTTCGCGGCGCGGACGATCCGAAAGATAGCGAAACGAAAACGGCGCAATATCGCGATATTCAAGAGTTGGCGCGGCGCTTCCGCGAGTCGAACGGCTCGATCGTTTGCCGCGAACTCCTCGGATTGACCGAAAAAACGTCCGAACCGACGCCGGAAAAACGAACCGCCGACTATTACAAGAAGCGTCCCTGCTCCGAGTTGGTCGCGCAAGCGGCGCAAATTCTCGACGAGTTCCTCGCCGAACGCAAGGCCGGTTGAGTCGTCGCGTTCCCCGGGCGCGACCGTCGAAAACCCCAACGGAACCCCAACGGAAACCAAACGGAAAACCAACGGAAAACCAACGGAAAACCAACGGAAAACCAACGGAAAACCAACGGAAACCAAACGGAAAACCAACGGAAACCAAACGGAAACCAAACGGAAAACCAACGGAAAACCAACGGAAAACCAACGGAAACCAAACGGAAAACCTACGGAAAACCAACGGAAACCCAACGGAAACCCAACGGAAACCCAACGGGAAACCAACGGAAAACCCAACGGGAAACCAACGGAAAACCAACGCGAAAACCAAAACGCAAAAGCGCGACGCCGACCGTTTCGCGTCGCCGTTTTGCGGTTAAACGTCAAAAATCGTTCGCGGTCGGAGTTTTTGCGCTCCGAACGCGAACGGTTTTAACGTTTTTACTCGTTTTGCCCGTTTTGCCGATTTTAACAAGCGTTCGTTCGCGCCGTCGACGGCGAAACGCTCGCGGTCAGTCGGCGACCGTCTTTCCGAGCGCGAACGCTTCGTCGACGAGCGGCGACTTTTCCGCTTCGCCGACGCGCCAAACGCCGACGCCGTAAAGCGCGCCGCGCTCCTTCGAGTCCGGCAGGCAGTCGAGGAACCCGCGCATTCCCTCGAACGTCCGCTCCATCGCCTCTTTCGAATCGTCGGCGGCGGTCGCGATAAAGTAAAATTCCTTCCCGACAACCTCTTCGTATCGAGCGCAAAAACGGTCGATCAGCGTTTTCAGCTGCGCGCTCATCGAGTAAAAATAGACCGGCGTCGCCAAGACGATCACGTCCGCCGCGATCGCTTTTTCGACGATTTCGTTAACGTCGTCCTTTTGCGGACAGGGCTTTTTCTCGAACGAACACGCGCCGCACCCGACGCAAACGCCGATTTTCTTCTCCCGCAGGCAAATCTTTTCGACTTCCGCTCCGACCGAGCGCGCGCCGTCGGCGAAACGGTCGCAAAGAACGTCGGAGTTCCCGCCTCGACGCGGCGTCGACGACAAAATCAAGACTTTTTTCATTGCGCTTCCTCCCTATTTTATCTTAAACGTTTATTTAACGCAAAATTTTCGTTCGCCGAACGCGAAAACGCCCGCTTCGACTCGCGGTCGCGGCGGGCGTTTCGACGTTTCAACTTAACGTCGTTTCGCGGCGGCGCGTCATTGAGAACGCGTCGCCGACGGTCGGACGTTTTACGTCAAGCGCTTTCGGACGTTTCGGCTTCTTTCGCCTCCGCCGCGGCGGCTTTCGCCGCTTGGCGTTCGGCGCGCCATTTTTCTTCGGCGATCACTTCCTTCGGCTTTTTCCCGAAAAGAAGCGCCGTTCCTTCGCGGATTCGCTCGACAAGCGCGTACAACGCCGGAACGAAAACGATCCCGACGCACGTCGCGAGCAGCATCCCGGCGAACGTCGTCGTTCCGATCGCTCGACGGCTCCCGGAACCGGCGCCGGTCGCGATCACGAGCGGCCAAACGCCGAAGAGGAACGAAATCGCCGTCATCAAGACCGCGCGGAAACGTTGGCTCGCGCCGTTAAGCGCCGCTTGGCGAATCGGGACGCCGCTTTCGCGCTCGACTTTCGAAAACTCGACCATCAAAATCGCGTTTTTACTCGCCAAGCCGATCAACATAATCAGCCCCAACTGCGCGTAAATACTCATCGAGTAAACCGACGCCATCGCGGCGCCGTAAGTCGCCAAGCCCCACATCAAACCGAGCATCGCGCCGAGCGTCGCGACCGCGACCGACAAAACGACCGGAATCGGCGTCGTCCAGCTTTCGTACTGCGCGACGAGGAACAGGTACGCGAACGCGAACGCCAGCGCCAAGAGGAAACCGATCTTCCCTTGGTTCTTCCGTTCTTGATAGCTCATACCCGTCCACTCGATCATATAGCTTTGCTTCGGCATATCGAGGTTTTCGATCGCCTTCATATAGTCGCCGGTGCTGACGCCCATCGCGACCGCCGTAACGTTCGCGCAAACGCGCTGGTTGTGCCGCTGAATCAACTGCGGCCCGACGACGTGCTTGACCGTCCCGAGCGAACTAAACGGAACCATTTCGCCGTATTTGTTCGGAATGTTCAAGTTGTAAATGTCGTCGATCGACCCGCGCTCGTCGCGATTCGACTGCACCTTGACCTTGAAGACGTACCCCATCAAGTTGAAGTCGTTGACGTAGAAGGACGCGAGCTTGTTTTGCAACGTCGTGAAGATCGTGTTGATCGGAACGCCCATTCGCTCCGATTTTTCGCGGTCGATTTCCAACTCGAGTTGCGGCGTTTCGGCGTTGTACGAACTCGACGCGAAGAGCGTCCCCGGCGTCCGCATCAGTTCGGCGGTCGCGGAGTGCACTTGGTTCGACAGGTCTTGCGGCGTCGAGTCGTCGGTGATGCAGATCGCGAACTGCGTCCCCATCCCGAGCCCCATAATTGCCGGCGGCTTCATGCACATAATCTTCGCCTGCGGAATGTCGGCGCACGCGGCTTGAACCCGCGCCATAATCGCGTCGATTTGCAACTCCGGCGTCTTGCGCTCGTTCCAGTTCTTCAGCTTGACGATCGCCATCCCGGCGTTTTCGCCGTTTCCGCCGGTGAAGCTGAAACCGCTGACGATCATCACGTTGTCGACGCCGTCGATTTCCAAGAGCGCTTTGTTCATCTTCATCACGACTTCGTCGGTGCGTTTGAGCGTCGCGCCCGGCGGCAACTCGAGGTTGCACATAATCGTTCCCTTGTCTTCGTCCGGGAGGAACGCCGTCGGAATCATCCCGTACATTTTGAAGTTCAGGAAAACGATCCCCGCGAAGAGGAGCGCCGTAATCAAACCGCGACGCACCAAGAACTTCGCCGAGAAAAGATAAACGCGACGCGAACCTTCGAGCGGTTTGTTGAACCAGCCGAACCAGTCGATTCGGCCCTTTTTCGCCGGTTTGATCAAAATCGCGCAAAGCGCCGGGCTGAGCGTCAACGCGTTGACGGTCGACAAAAGCAACGCGACGCACATCGTAACGCCGAACTGCATATAAATTTGCCCGACCATCCCGCCGTAGAAGCAGATCGGAACGTAAATCGAAATCGTTACCAACGTCGTCGCGATAATGGCGCCGGTGATTTGCCGCATCCCGAATCGGGTCGCTTCGCGCGGATCCATTCCCTTTTCGACGTTCGTCATCACGTTCTCGACGACGACGATCGCGTCGTCGACCAAGGAGCCGACGACCAAAATCAAGCCGAACATCGTCAACAGGTTAATACTGTACCCGAGCGCGAGCAAGATCGGGAACGTCCCGACGAGCGAGACCGGAATCGCGATCGCCGGAATCAGCGTCGCGCGCCAGTTTTGCAGGAAGAGATACGTAACGAAGACGACGAGAACGAGCGCCTCGACCAACGTAACGATAACTTCCTTCAACGTCAATAAAATGAATTGCGTCGGGTCGTAAACAATTTGATACGAAATCCCTTCCGGAAAACGTTTTTCGATTTCCTTTAAGCGTTCCTTAACCGCTTCGATCGTGTCGAGCGCGTTCGCGTCGGTCGTGCGGTTGATGCCGAGACCGCAGCACTCTTTCCCGTTCGACGCGGCGTGCGCCGAGTAGGTTTCGTCGCCGAGTTCGACGGTCGCGACGTCGCCGAGCGTCGTAACGTCGCCGTCTTCGTCGGAACGAACGACGATCTTTTCGAATTCCTCGACCGTTTTCAAACGTCCGAGAACGTTGATTTTGAACTGGATAAAGTCGTTCGACTTCTCGACCCCGACCGAACCGGCCGCGGCTTGAATGTTTTGCGTTTGAATCGCTTTCGAAATGTCGCTTGCGGAAATTCCCATCGCGGACATACGCAACGGGTCGAGCCAAACGCGCATACTGTACACCGAGCCGCCCTGCAAGTCGGCGGAACTAACGCCGTCGACGCGGCCCAAGTCGTCCTTTACGTTGGTGCGGATATAGTTGCTCAGGTCGCTGACGGTGCGCTCCGGCGCGACGGTCGGGTCGGTGAAGAACGCGACCATACACAAGATGTCGCTCGACCGCTTTTGCACTTGAACGCCTTGGTTCTTGACTTCCTGCGGCAAGACCCGCTCGGCGCGCTTGACGGCGTTCTGCACGTTGACCTGCGCGATGTCGGCGTCGGTTCCGTATTCGAACGTGATCGTGCAGGAGTAGTTCCCGCTGTTGTCGCTCGTCGACGAGTAATAAAGCAAGTGTTCGAGGCCGTTGAACTGCTCTTCGAGCGGCGCGGCGATCGTTTCGGTGATGACCTGCGCGCTGGCGCCGACGTAACTCGTCGAAACGCGAACGGTCGGCGGCGCGATCTCCGGATACTCCGCGACCGGAAGCATCGGAATGCAGATCGCCCCGGCGAGGATCATCACCAACGAGATAACGATCGCCAATTTAGGGCGCTTGATAAAAATATCGGAAATCATTCGAGTTCGGCCTCCCCGTCCTTAACGGAACGACGGCGAGCGCGGAAGAACGCGAAGCCCAAAATCGGGAACGCGACGACGGCGCCGGTCGCCAAAAAGCGGAAGTTTTCCTTCGAAAAGACGCTCGACGCGGCTTGCGGCGCCGACGCTTCCTCGACGGCTTCCGCTTCGACGGCGGGCGCGGCTTCGGTCGCTTCCCCGGTCGTTTCGGCGGCGTCGGCGCTTTCTCCGTCGACTCGCGGCGCGGTCGACCCGGCGAACGCGGCTTCAACCGGACGGACGATTTCGAACGGTTTCGCCTTGTGCGTCCCGTCCATCACGACGAGGTCGCCCGGTTCGACGCCGGAATAAATCGCTTGAACGTTCCCTTGCGTCGGGCCCGGAACGACCGTTCGGCGCAGAATCATCTTGTAATCGAGCGCGTTCCCGGCTTTGTCGGCGCCGTCGACGACTTGACCGTCTTTAAAGTCGACCGAAACGACTTCGCCGGTTTTCGGGTCTTTCGTTTCGTATCGCTTGAAGAACTCGGCGAAGAACTCGTCGCGGGTTTTGGCGCCGTTTTCGACTTCCTCGACTTGCGCTTTGAAACGGGCGTCGCGCTTGATTTCTTCGTAAAGCTCGTCGTTCGAGATTTCGTCGGTCAGGACGTAAACGAAATAGCTTTCGCCGTCGAACATCACCGCCGACGGTTTGACCGACGGAACGATTTCGTTTTCCTTGCGCGTCAGCTCGACCGTAACGACGCCCCCCGGAACGAGCGGTTCGTCGCCGTTCGCCGACGCCGGATTCTCGAACGTCGCCCAAATTTTGACGGTGTCGGTCGTCGTTTTGACGACGTTGTCGCGCATCGCGACGACGCCGTAGCAGACTTCGTCGGTTCCTTGTTTTTTATAATAAGAGCCGTCGGAGAGTTTCAGCGCGATTTTCGCTTCTTTTTTCATTTTGCCGAAGTCGCCGCCGAACATCGTCAGGAAGTCGCGTTCGCTGAGCGAAAACCGAACGTAAATCGGGTTCGTTTGGACGACCGTCGCCAACGCGTCGTTCGCCTTGACGTAGTTCCCGGTCGTGCGCTCGACGCGGCCGACGCGACCGTCGATCGGCGAATAAACGTCGGAGTGGTAAAGATCGTCGACCGAAAGTTTCAGTTGCGAGACGGCGAGTCCGAGTTGCGCTTGAACGCTTCGAAGCTCCGTTTCGGCTTTTTGTTTGTCGTCGAGCGACCCGGCGTTTTTCGCGTAAAGCGAGCTGACGCGCTCAAAGTTCGTTTTCGCGTATTTGATCCGCTCGACCAACTCTTGAACGGTCGCGATCGCGACGCCGACGTTCGCTTGGTAGCGCGTTTTGTCGACGGAGAAAAGTTTTTGCCCGGCTTTGACGAGACCGCCTTCGACGAACGTTTCGTTCGGCGCCGCGTTCGACGCTTGCAAACGCGCCAACGAGTCTTCCATCGCCGCTTTAACGCCCGGCAAATCTTCCAAAAGCCCGGCGGCGTTCATATCTTGAAGCGTCTTTTGCAAGGCGTTCGCGACAAGTTCGGAACCGGAGAAGAGCCCGGCGACCCCGTCTTCGACCGGCTTTTGCCCCGCCGCGCGCTGACGCGCTAAAAGCGTCCCGGCGACGCGAGCGACCAAGTCGGCCCGTTCGATCGGGTCGACCGAAGCGACGTACTTTTTCGTCGTTTCCGGGTAAACTTCTCCCGCTTGTTCCGCGACGACCGTCGCCTTAGACGCGGGCCCCATCCCCGGCTGAGCTTGCGCGACGACGCAGGCCCCCAATAGAAGCGTTCCGCAAAGCGTTCCGCGAATTAACGATAAGTTTGACACGTGTTCTCCTTTTCGAACGCGAATAAAATAAAGCCGATTCCCTATCGGCGGCGACGGCGGCGCGCTCGTCGCGTTTCGCGTTCCCCTTAGCGCCGAGGCGGTCGAACGGCGGCGAACCGCTTCAACCGTCAAAATCAAAAGTTCGTTTCGACTTACAGGATACCCGAGTTTTCCAAAAGAGCAAGAGGCGCGAAAGGCAAAAACAACGCATATATTAATAACGTCTTAACGCCTACGACTCCGCGCGCTCGTTCGCGCAAGTCGGCGACGCGGCGCGGAGTCTATTTTTACCGATTATTCCGGCGGTTCTCCAAGCGCGTCGTCTTTTTCGGCGAGCGGCGTTCGGCAAAAATTTTTTTGAAAAAATTTTTTCGTTTTTTTCGCCTCGAAAGCCTCCGTCGGCGACTCTTTCCCGGCGGTATGCAAAAACGTCGGCGAAACAACGCGTTTTTCTCAAATTTCTGAAAAATTCTTAAAAGATTTCGATTATTCCGACGCTTCCCTCAAAACGCGGCGCTTTTTCTTCCGTTATTTTCTCCAAAAAGTCCAAGTTTCTCTCCCCGTCGACCGATTGCGCGTCGCGGCGCCGCCCGTTAAATCCTGCCTATTTTACGCAACCGTTACCACTACTACAATCGATTCTCTTCGCTTTTTCGCTACGCGCGCTACAACCCGTTGTTTCAGGGCTTTCGCAACGTTCGGAGCGACCGTTTTTCGCGGTAAAATCTCCAAATCCGGTTAAAGTCTCGCGAAAGAAATTTACGATACTGTTACCGCACAGGACTTCGGTCAATCCTTACACATCACGGAAAAAGAGGTAATCAGGGATGAAACCTTATTTTCAACGCGGAGCGGCGCTGAGCGCGCTCTTAGCTCTCGTCGTCGGCGGCGGATGCAAAGTCGGTTCCGACTATCGGCGTCCGAACGCGTCGGCGCAACTTAACGAAACTTACACGCAAGTCGAATCCGAAGGCGTTCAACAACAAGTCGGCGCGGACGTTTCGAGCTGGTGGTCGCAAATCAACGACCCGGTGTTGTCGCAGTTGACGCAGGAAGCGCTCTCCGGCAACCTGACGCTTCGCGAAGCGATGTTCCGTATTCAATCGGCGCGCGCGGCGCTCGGTTCGACGAACGCGAACCTGCTTCCGCAATTCGCGCAAGACGGCGGTTACGCGTTCCAAAGTTTCGGCGGGAACACGCAAAACGTCTTCTCGACGGCGACCTCGATGAGTTGGGAAATCGACGTGTTCGGGCGGCTCCAACGCTCGATCGAAGCGGCGACCGCGGATATGGAGGTTCAGCGGGAACTGTATCGCGACGCTTACGTCATTCTCGTCGGCGACGTCGCGCAAACCTACGTCGACGCCCGTTCGTACCAAGAACAAATTCGCGTCGCGAAGTGGAACATCAAGATTCAAGAGCTTACGGAAAAATTCGTTAAGGACAACGTCGACGCCGGTTCGATGTCGCACCTCGATTTGAGCCGCGCTCGCGGGCCGCTGAACGTTACCGACGCTTCGCTCGACGCGTTGCAAACGCAATATCAACAAGCGTTGAACCGTTTGAGCATTCTCGTCGGTCAAGCGCCGGGCCACGTCGACGAACTGATGTACCTGTCGAACGACGACATCGACGAAATGAGCGCCAAAGAGCTTGAAGGCCAACTGGAAGCTCTTCTGCGCGAAATTACCGATATGGAATCGAAAGTCGCCGGAAGCGGCGCGTCCGAAGAAGAAATCCGCGCGGAAATCGAATCGAAACGCCTTGAAATTCTGACCGCTTGGTTGGAAGAAACGCTCCCGACGCTGACGCCGAAAACGCCGGAAGAAATCCTCGTCGGCATCCCGGCGGACTTGCTCCGTCGCCGTCCGGACGTTCGCGCCGCGGAACAACGCATTATCGCGCAAAACGCTCGCGTCGGAGTCGCCGTCGCCGACCTTTACCCGATGTTCAGCCTGAGCGGTTCGTTCGGGCTTGAAGCGGACACGTTCTCGAATATGTTCGACGGCGATTCGATCGCCGCCGGCGTCGGGCCCGCCTTCCGTTGGAACATCCTCAACTTCGGCAAATACCGCTTCAACATCGAAGCGCAACGTTTCGTTCAAGAAGAGTTGATCGCGACGTATCGCCAAACGATTCTGGAAGCCGCCGAAGACGTTGACAACGCGTTGGTTATGTACGTCAAGGAAAACAACCGCAACCACAAACTGCAACGCGCCAACGCCGACTACCTGTACGCCTTGCTCCTCGCGAACTTCCGTCGCACGAGCGGCGCCGACAACATCCAACCGGTGTTGGAAGCGCAAGCCGGTTTGTTGACCTCGCAGCTCCAATACGTTCAATGCAAAACGAACCAAAGCGGCTCGGTCATCCGCCTTTACCGCGCTCTCGGCGGCGATTGGGACGCGCAAGGCTCCGCCGCGTCGGTCGCGACGACCGCGCAAAATCCGAACGCCGAATGGGAACGCCAACGCGCCGAAAGCGCGGCGCGGCTCGCCGAACGCGGCGAACGCTACGCTCACGTTAGCCTCGAAGAACCGGAACCGGCTCCGCAACCGGAACCGATCGTCGAAAACGCCGATTTCGAAATCGCCGAAGACGTCGAACTGGAAGCGTCGCCGGAACTCGCCGAGCCGAGTTTCGCGACGACCGAAGAAGCCTACGCGGACGAAGCGATTCTTATCGCCGAATGACGCGCAAACTTCATCCTTGACGAGCAACCTTTGAAACGCAACATTTGATTTAACAACTTTTGACGACCCGCGTCCCCCGTTTTCCGCGACGTTCTTAAGCGTCGCGAAAACGGTCGCGAGTCTCTTTCAACGTCGCTTTTGCGTCTTTTGTTCCGTCGACTCGTCGGCGCGTTTTTGAGAGGCGGTCTTCCCGTTTGACCGCGACGGCCTTTCCGAAGTCGGGCCGCTCCGAACGCGTCGGCGCGCCGTCGTTTCTTGCGTTTTCGTTCTTTCCCTCGTCGACGCGCCGTTCGTTCTCGTTTTTCTTCTTTCGACGCGCTCCGGTTCTTGCGAAACCGCGAAATCGGCGGTATAATCGGAGCAAAGTCGCCCCGGTCGCGATTTTTCCCGCTCCTTTCCTTCCCGTCCGCCGTCCGCCTTTCGCAAGAGGTTCTTTCGATGTTCCGAACGCTCCTTTCTTTCGTCTTCGCGACGCTCGCCGCCGTTCCGACGTTCGCCGACGCGCCTTCCTCCGACTCCGCCGCGCCGTTCCCTTCCGTCGTTTACCGCAACCCGGTCGCGTCCGCCGAAACGCCCGACGCTTGGCCCGATTACGGCTTCGGCGACCCGTTCGTTCTGCGCTTCAACGGTCGCTATTACCTTTACCCGAGTACGCGCGACGACCAAATCGGCGTCCGCTGCTGGAGTTCGCGCGACCTAACGAACTGGCGTTACGAAGGCGTCTGCTGCGTCGACCCGACCTCGAAAGGCGCCTACGCGCCGGAGGTTTTCCGTTGGAACGACGCGTTCTATATGATTACGTCGCCGGCGGGACGCGGCCATTACGTTTACCGCGCCGCCGCGCCGGTCGGCCCGTTCGAGCGCGTTACGGAGAACTTCGGCCTTAGCATCGACGGTTCCGCCTTTATCGACGACGAACCGAACGCCGAAACCGGCGCCGCCGACGCTTATTTTTACTCCGCCGCCGACCCGGCGATTCTCGCTTACCGAATGAAAGCGCCGAACGTCGTCGACCCGAAACCGCTCGCGACGAAGCTGAATATGCGCGGTTGGACGGAGGGCCCGAACGTTTTCCGCGTCGACGGCGTTTATTACGCGACGTATTGCGGCAACCACGTCTTCAGCCGCGGGTACCGAATCGACGCGGCCTCGGGCCCGTCGCCGCTCGACCTGTCGCCGGTTCCGGACAATCCGGTTCTCGTCTCCACGGAGGGCGCGCCGGTCGGAATCGGGCACAACTCGGTCGTCAAGGGCCCGAATCTCGACCTATATTACCTCGCTTATCACACGCTCCTCGGACGCGGCAAGGTTCGCGGCTGGCCGGTTCGCGACGCTCGAATCGACCGTCTCGTCTTGAACCGCGACGTTTTGACGGTCGTCGGGCCGACGCGAACGCCGCAAACGCTCCCGCTCCCGGACGCCGCCGCTTGGTTCGACGCCGACGCCGACCTCGCGCGCCTCGAACCGCTCGCCGCCGACGCCGACGCGAACTCGCCGGAAACCGCCCCGCGTCTCGAAAACGGTTTCCTCCGACTCGGAGCCGACGCCGCCGTCCTCTTGCGCGACGCCCCTTTCGACGCCGACTTCACCGCCGAGTTCAACGTCGCGCTTCCGAACAAAACCGGCGAGGCGGGCGCCCTTTTCGCTTACCGCGACGCGCAAAACTTCGGTCGCGTCGAAATCGACGGCGCGACGAACCGCGTTCGCGTCGTTTTGACCGTCGACGGCGAGGAAACGGCGACCGAAGCCGCTCCCGCTTCCGCGTTCGGAGAAACCGTTTCGTTCGCGTCGCTCCGTTCCGTTCAAGTCGAGCGAACCGGAAGCCGTTACGCGTTTTACGTCGACGATCGCAAGCTCGCCGAGTTGGAAAACGCCGCGCTCGACGGCGGGAAAATCGGCTATTTTACGTCGACGCCGGACGCGCTTTTCGGTTTCCTCGGCGCGACCGCCGCGACCGAAGGCCGGAGCGCCGCGCGACTCGCCGAACCGGTTCCGGGCGCCCTTTCGTTCGCTTACCGCTCGACGGTCGCGGGGAAAGCTCCCGTCGAAGTCGCGACGAAAAGCGGCAAGCGCCGACGCGTCGCGGAACTCCGAAACGGCGACGCGATTTCCCTCGAACTCGACGTCGCGGAAGCCGGGCTTTACGACGCCGCGCTCCGTTACTCGGCGCCGGAGCAAGCGCGAGCGACGCTGGAAATCGCCGGTTCCGCCGCGCCGCAAACGGTCGAAATCGCCCTCGCTCCGACGCAAGACGGCGCGTTCGCGACCGCGCTCCGCCGCCGAATCGCGCTTCCCCGGGGAAAAGTTCGACTCCGAATCGCCGCCGCGCCCGGTTCGTCGTTTCTCCTGTCGCGCCTCGACTTAACGCAAGGCGCAGCTCTTCCGGAGAAAACCGATTTCGCGCCCCGCTTCGACGCGACCGCTTACTCCGACGGCGCTTGGGAAGTCGTCGACGGCGCGCTCGTTTCGCAGGGGAAAAACCCGTTCGGCAAGCGACTTTACGGCGACGCGGCTTGGGGCGACTACCGCGTCGACGCGACGCTCGAATTCCTCGACGGGCGTCCAAACGGCGGTCTCGTTTTCCGCGTCCAAGCGCCCGCGCTCGGCGGCCCGAACAATTCGCCGAAATTAGGAACGAATTTCTTCCGCGGCTACTTCGTCGGTTTCGCTCGGAACGCGGTCGTTTTGGGCAAACACGAGTTCGACTGGAAAGAGTTGGCGCGCAATGAGTTCCGTTTCGAGCCGAACAAAAAGATCGACTTGCGAATTGAAGCGCGCAGCGGCGAGATCGTCGTTTTCGTCGACGGCGCCGAAGCGTTGCGTTGCGTCGACGACGCGCCGTTCGTTTCCGGTCGCGTCGGCGTCCGCGCTTGCGACGCGGCGTTGCGAGTCGACCGCTTTAGCGTCGCGTCGCTCGAATAACGAAACAGTAATCAAGCAACGCTCTCGCAACCTCAAAACGTCGCGCTTTTCCCCGCGCCGCCGAACGTTCCCCCGCGCGATTCGTTCGGCGGCGTTTTTTTCTCGTTTTTTCTTATCTTATCTATTCCGCTTAAATCCCGCCGTTTACCCCGCCGCCGTCGACGCCTAAAAAGCGGTTATTTTGTTAAAATTCACTAATTTTCCATTTTCCACCCTTTCTTTTTTATCGTTTTATTTTAAAATATCGTTAGAGTCGGAACGTTCGCGCCGTTTTCTCGGCGGACGGTCGCCGTTTTTTGCTTCGGCGGTTCGACTTGTTTTTCGACGCAAACCCATTTCCCCCCTATATATTAATAAGGAGAACAGTATGAAACGACGCTCGTTCGCTTCGTCGCTCCTGGCCGCCGCGCTCTTCGCGACCGCGCCCCTCGCGGCGCCGGTCTTCGCGCAAGACGACGCCGCTCCGGCTCCGGAACCGACGAAACTGCTGCGTTACCCGGACGTCTTCGAAAACCAAGTCGCGTTCTGCTACGCCGGCGATATTTGGAAGAGCGACCTCGACGGCAAAAACGTCGTCCGCCTCACCGCGCACGCCGGTCAGGAAGTCTTCCCGAAATTCTCGCCGGACGGCAAGTGGATCGCGTTCACCGGCCAATACGACGGCGACGACCAAGTTTACGTCATCCCGTCGACCGGCGGCGAACCGCGCCAACTGACGTATTACCCGACCCCGTTCGCGGCGGCTCCGCGTCGCGGCGTCGAAGCGCAAACGCTCGGCTGGACGCCGGACGGCAAGCAAGTCATGTTCCGTTCGAAGCGCGACTCGAACTCGGTCGACTCGCTGACGAACATCTACCTCGTCTCGGTCGACGGCGGCCTCCCGACGAAAATCGGGACGCCGGTCGCGGGCGCGGGCGACCTCTCGCCGGACGGCAAGCGCCTCGTTTACTCCCCGCTTTACCGCGACTTCCGCCACTGGAAGCGTTACGAGGGCGGTTGGGCGCAATACCTCCTCATTTTCAACCGCGAAACGAACGAGTTCGCCGAAATCCCGACGACGCCGCGCACCGACCGCGACCCGATGTGGGTCGGCGACCGCGTCTACTTCGTTTCGGACCGCGACGGCACCCTCAACCTTTACAAATACGTCCCGGAAGAAGTCGAAAAACCGGTTCAAAAGTTGACCGATTCGACGACTTGGGACGTTCGCTGGGCGTCGAGCGACGGCAAGAGCCAAATCGTTTACGAATACGGCGGGCTTCTCCGCGTTTACAACGCCGAAACCGGCGACACGCGCGAACTTTCGATCGTCGTTCCGCACGACGGTTTGGCCGCCCGACCGAAACGCGTTTCCGTCTCGGATAAACTCGAATCTTACGGCTTGAGCCCGAAAGGCGAACGCGCGCTCTTCGTCGCTCGCGGCGACGTCTTCACCGTTCCGCAAGAAAACGGCCTCGTTCGCAACTTGACGCAAACCTCCGGCGCGCACGAACGGAGCGCCGTTTGGTCGCCGGACGGCCGCTGGGTCGCGTTCTTCTCCGACGAAACCGGCGAAGACCAAGTTTACATTATCGACCAAAAGGGCGAAAAGGGCAAAATCCAGCTCACCGACTCGCTGACCTGCAAACTCGACTCGCTCGAATGGGCGCCGAACGGTTCCGCGCTTTCGTTCCGCGACGCGCGCAACCATCTTTGGGCCCTCCTTCTCCGCTCGGAAGACGACGGAACGCCGAGCCGCGACAAACTCGTCGAAGTCGCTCGCGACAAGTACGCCGGTTTCCCGGACGCCGTTTGGTCGCCTTGCGGTCGTTACCTCGCTTACGCGATCAAATCGGAAAACGAGTACCGCGCGATTTACGTTTGGGACAAGGAAAAGAGCGAATCGGTTCGCGTTACCGACCCGATGTTCGACAACGGCTCCCCGGCTTGGTCGCAAGACGGCGACTGGCTCTTCTTCATCGGCCAACGCGAGTATTATCCGCAATTTAGCTCGATCGAATGGAACTTCGCGGGCGACCGTTTCGACGGTATTTTCGCGATGGCGCTGCGCAAAGACGTCAAAAATATCTTCGCGCCGAAGAGCGACGAAGCCGAAGTCGCGGAAGCGGAAGAAGCGAAAACCGACGAAAACGCCGACGACGCTAAAGACGGCGAAGCGCAAGACGCCGAAACCGCCGACGCGAAAGAAATCGACTTCGACGGCATTGAAAGCCGCGTCGTTCGCCTCCCGATTTCGTCCGAAAACTACGGCGGTTTGAGCGCCGCGAAAGACGTTCTTTACTTCGTCCAAACGACCGCCTCCTATTACGGTCGCGGCACGGACGGCAAGAGCGTCCTGAAATCGTTCGACCTGAAAACGTTGAAAGTCAACGACTTCGCGACCGGAATCGGCGGTTACGCCCTTTCGGCGGACGGTTCGAAAATCCTCGTTTCGCAAGGCGGCTACAAGATGTACGACGTCGCGCCGACCGCCGGTTCCGCGAAAACGTTCTCGACGAACGGCTTGGCGGTCGACCTCAATCCGCGCGAAGAATGGAACGAAATCTTCGAAGAAGTTTGGCGTCGTTTCCGCGACTACTTCTACGTCCGCAATATGCACGGCCTCGACTGGAACGCGGTCGGCGACCAATATCGTTCGCTCCTCCCGCACGTTTCGCACCGCAGCGACCTGACGTACATCCTCACCGAAATGATCGGCGAGCTGAACATCGGGCACACCTACGTCGAAGGCGGCGACTACGTCGTTCCGGAACGTCCGGTCTGCGCGCTCCCGGGCGCTCTCTTCGAACTCGACGCCGAAAAGAATCTTTACCGTTTGGCGAAGATTTTCCGCGGTCAAAACGAAGAGCCGAAATACCGCTCCCCGCTGACCGAAGTCGGCGTCAACGCGTCGGAAGGCGACTACGTCTTGGCGATCGACGGCGAAAAACTCGTCGGAAACGACAACCCGTATCGTCTCCTGCAACACAAAGCGGGCCAAGTTACGCTGACGCTTAGCAAAGACGGTTCCGAAGAAAACGCTTGGACGACCGTTTACGTTCCGCTGGCGTCGGAAGACAACCTCCGTTACCTCGACTTCGTTCTCGAACGCAAAAAGCGCGTCGAGGAAGCGAGCGGCGGTCGCCTCGGTTACGTTCACGTCCCGAACATGAGCGGCGAAGGCGCTTACGAGTTCATCAAGTGGTACTATCCGCAAATCGGCAAGGAAGGCATCGTTATCGACGACCGCAACAACGGCGGCGGCAACATTTCGCCTTGGATCATTATGCGGCTGAACCAAAAGTTGCTCGGCTCCCGCTTCGCGCAAGTTCGCGAAACGCCGACGACTTATCCGACGATCGCCTGCGACGCCAAGTTGGTCTGCTTGATCAACGAAACGAGCGCGTCGGACGGCGACATTTTCCCGCACTACTTCCGCAAGTCCGGTCTCGGCAAGCTGATCGGGAAGCGCAGTTGGGGCGGCGTCGTCGGGATTTCCGGTCGCGGCCCGCTGACGGACGGCGGCGCGGTCTCGGTTCCGCTCACCGCGACGAACGACGAAACCGGCGCTTACGTCATCGAGGGGCACGGCGTCGACCCGGATATCGAAGTTTGGCAAGAGCCGAAAGCGATGCTCGAAGGTCGCGACCCGCAACTCGAACGCGGGATCGAAGAGCTTCTTAAAGAACTCGAAAAAGACCCGAAACGCTATCCGCAACGCCCGGCCGACCCGGACAAAAGCAAAGGCGCCGTTAAAGACTACACCAAATAGCGCCGCCGGGCGCTCCGGGCCCGAGCTACCGCTCGAACTCGGTTTCCCCGCTCCCGTTGGTCGCTAACTTTTTAGCCCAACGGGGGTAAACCAAAAAGACGTCGAATCGCAAGATTCGGCGGCGCCGCCGGGCGCTCCGGGCCCGCGCTACCGCGCGAACTCGGTTTCCCCGCTCCCGTTGGTCGCTTGACTTTTAAGCCCAACGGCGGTTAAAAAGAAAAGACGTCGAATCGCAAGGTTCGGCGTCTTTTTTTATTGGCGTTAATCGGCGGAGCTTAAACGTTTAAGACGCCGCCGTCAAGAGGTCGAACCGCGATTGCAAATTCCGCCAAAACTCCGGTTCGACGCCAAAATACGCGCCGAGTCGGAGCGCGGTTTCTTCGGAAATCGCGCGGCTTCCGTTAATTATTTCGCTAACTTGCGTCGCCGGAACGCCCAAGTCGAGCGCGAGTCGGCGTTCCGAAATTCCCGCCGGTTTCAAGAATTCTTCCGACAAAATCTCGCCGGGACTAACGACGTTTTCTCGTTTCATTAAACGCGCCCTTCTCTCTTGCTTTTTTGTTGACGTTTCGCCGTTTCAACGCGCCGCGCCGACGCAAGAAATAAAAAACCGCGCCGAGTTTTAACAACTCGACGCGTCTTTTTTTATCCGTTTACCCGCTTCCCCGCCCGTCGTTGGGCTAAAACGTTGGCGACCAACGGGAGCCGAAACCGAGTTCGAGCGGTAGCTCGGGCCCGAAGCGCCCGGCGGCGCCGCTTCGTTGGGCTAAAAAGTCAAGCGACAACGGAGCGGAGAAACCGAGTTCGAGCGGTAGCTCGGGTAAAACCGCCTTCGGCGGGCGCGGTAGCGCGGGCCCGGAGCGCCCGGCGGCGCTCAAGAACTCGATTTGCGGGATTCGCTGAACGGGACGTTGACTTTTTCGCCGACGTCGACGGTCTTTTCGACGCCGCCCGGGCCGACCGTGATCGTTTCCGGCGTTTGCGTCATATCGCCGAATTTCAGGTCGACCGTGTCGGCCATTTGGTTCGCGAGTTCCGCTTGTTTCTTTTCCCATTCGGCGCGTTCCGCCGGGTCGGTCGGAGCGATTTCGCCGCTCGTTTCCGGTTCGGTCGTTTTACGGACGGTAACTTTGAATTCGCCCGCCGGAGCGCCCGGGAATTGCGCGTCGGTTTTAATTTCCGCGACGCCTTGCGCGTCCGTTTGGCCGCCCATCACGAAGCGGATTTTCAACGTCGGGTCGTTCAACATAACCGACGCGCCTTCAAGCGGTTGACCGTCTTGAATAACGGTAATTTTGACCGGGTAAAGCTCCGGCAGGTCGGCCGGTTTTTTCGGGCCGCCGCAACCGACGACCGCGGTCAACGCGACCGCGCCGAGGAGAGCGAACAATTTCGTTTTCATCGTTGTTTTAAACCTCCTCGAAATTAGAGCGTCGCGTCGGTTTCGCCGCCGCTGATCGTGCCCATCGCGCCCCAGACGCCGTAAGGCGATTTGCCGCTTTTCGGGCCTTGAATGTTGCTCGTGCCGGTGATGTTCGTCGAAACCGTTTCGCTAATGAAACGAACCGAACCGTCGAGCATGACCGCGTTGACGCCGCCGCTGTGGTTCGACGAAGCGGAAACGATCGCCCAGCAACCGTCGCTGGCGCCGTTCGAGCAACTCGGGCCGTTCGGCGGGAGAATCGTAACGAAGCCGCCGTTGACCGGACGACCGTCGCCGAACCAGTGACCGCGCCAGCTGTTTTCGGAACCGCGGGACATTTCGCCCGGGTTCGTCGTGCTGCGCGCGCTGTTGTAGCAGTCCGCCGCGCTCGCCGGACGAACCGGGTAAACGCCGCCCTTAATCCCGGTGTAACCGTTCGAGGTTTGCGGGTTCGTCACCGTTTCGCTGGCCGCGATGGTGTTGCTCGTGCCGTCGGTAATCGAAGCGAGGTTTTTGAACGCGCCGCAACCGAACGCGCCGCGACGGGAGCAGTCCCATTCGGCGCTCAGCGTGGCGTAAGGGCTGTTTTGGCTCCCTTGGTTCGCGTCGATGCAGTCGCCGTAGCAAACGACGTAGTTCGTACGACCGCCGCCGTTAAGCCCCGGTTGCGTCGCGTTGCCGTCCGACGGGCAAAGGATGTTGTCGATAACGGCTTTGATCGCGGTCAACGCGGAGCCGTCTTTCTTGGTCGCGCCGCCTTCCCAAACGTGCGGACGACGGTCGTAAATGTCTTTGTAAATCGCTTGTTGTTCGATGTACGGGAAAATTTTGAAGGTCGCCGACCAGTTGAACGTGTAGCCGTCGCCGCCGTAAGCGGAGTCGCCGACGCACCAGCTTTGCGCCGCCGGCATCGCCCCGTTCGTGTCGTGATAGTTTTGAATGCCGAGGCCCCATTGCTTGAGGTTGTTCGTGCATTGCATACGACGCGCCGCTTCGCGAGCCGCTTGAACGGCCGGAAGAAGCAAACCGATCAAAATACCGATGATCGCGATAACGACCAACAATTCGACGAGCGTAAAGCCGCGTCGTTCTTTCAAAGATTTCGCCATTGAAAAATCTCCTCGCCAAATAAAGATAAAAAAGGTCGCCTTTCGGCGTTCGCCGCGCCGACGCTCGATTCCTCGCGCCCCGCGCGTTCGTTCCCTCGAACGTTTTTAAAAACGCTCGTATTTCAAAACGCCGCCCGACTTTCGCCGAAACGGGGTTAATTCGCCTAAAACGGTCAAGATTAGCGTCTTCCCAACGCTTGCGACGCTACGACGATATTTCGATTAGTTTAACTCAAGTCGCGTTTCACGCTAGGGGTTAGACGCAAAAGGTTTCGCAAAATTCGTCAAAATTTGTCGTTTTTCTTAAAAAAATCTCGCAAAGGCGTTAAAATCGGCGTCTTTTAACAACTCCAACCGTTAAGATCGGCAAGACGCGCAAAACTGAAAAAACAAGCGAAACGCGCAAGAAACGCAAAAACGCCGCGCCCGGAGACGCGACGTTAGCAAAAGTCGACTTAAAAGCTCGACTTACTTTTCTTCAACTTCGACTTGTTCGCGAACCGACGCGCCGAGGTCGAACGTTTCGGCGACCTTCCCTTCGCCGACGGTAATCGTCAACGGCGTCGTGTCGGCGGCGGCAAACTCTTGCGGCACAACCGAAGTGCGAGTGAACGCGACCGCGGCTCCTCCGGCGGCGTCGACGTCGCGATTCCATTTTTCCATCGCGGCGGGATCGTCGGTCGGCGGCGGGCCGAATTCGCCGTAGTCGATTTCGTCTTTCGCGCCGACGACGACTTTATACGAACCCGGGACGGCGCCCTTGTATTTGCCGTCCGTTTTCATTTCGGCGACGCCGCTGGCGTCGGTTTTCCCGACCGCGGCGTAAGAGCCGGAGTCCGGAATCATCGTAACGCTGGCGTCGGCGAGACCTTTGCCGTCGAGCGTCAGGGTAATCGTCGTCGGAACCGGTTTCGGCATCCCCGCCGGGAGTTTTTCGCCGCCGCACCCGAACGCCGCGACGAGCGCAAGCAGAGCCGGAGCCGCGACGAGAAGTTTCGTTAATTTCATTTTTGCTTCCTTATTCAAGTAAAGCGACGCGACCGGAGGCGCGCCGCCGTTTTCGTTAAACGTTCAACTTAAACGTTATTGGACGTCGGTTTCGCCGCCCGCCGGGGTGCCAAGAGCGCCCCAAACGCCGAAGAGGCTCTTCGCGCGACCGTGGTTTTGCTTTTCGGTCAGGTAGGAGCCGCAGTCGATCGTTTCGCTGACGAAACGGACGGAACCGTCCATCATCGCCGCGTTGACGCCGCCCGAGTGGTTCGACGACGCGGAGACGATCCCCCAGTTGTTGTCCATCGTGCCGTTAATGCAACTCGGCGAGTTCGGCGGGAAAACGGTGTTGAAGCCGGTAACGCAGATGCGCCCGTCGGCCCAACGACAACCGCGCCAACCGGAGGCGGCGACGTAACCGTCGGGGTCGTAGGACGTATTGTCTTCCGGGTCGCGAGAGTTGAAGCAGTTGGCGCGCGAGGTCAGGTTGCTGTCGACGCTGTTGACGGCGGTCGGGCTCCCGGTGCCGAGGACGCCGCCCTTCACTTTCATCGAACTCGCGACGTCGGCGCTAACGGTTTCGCTGCAGAAGAGCGTGTTGCTCGTGCCGTCGGTCGCGGCGGCCATCGACTTCCACATGAACGGGTTGAAGAGAGAACGCGGGCGCGTGTCGTTGGCGGTCGACCAACCTTCGCAACGTTCGCAGTCCCACATGCCGTCGCCGCGGGAAAGAGCGACGTTCGAACGCCAAACGTGCGATTTGTCCGGCGACGGTTGCGACGAATTGCCGTCCGACGGGCAAAGGAACGCCGAAATTTGCGCGTCGATAGCGCTTCCG
>JAGBDD010000081.1 GCA_017937685.1 Thermoguttaceae bacterium
CCGCAAATCGCCGAACGCCCCGCCGGAAATCGTCCCGCCTTCGAGCGACCGCAAATCGCCGAACGCCCCGCCGGCAACCGCCCCGGAATCGAGCGACCGCAAATCGCCGAACGCCCCGCCGGAAACCGTCTCGGAGCCGAGCGACCGAGCGGCCCGAATCGCGGCGGTCGCCCCGAACCTCCGCGAAACGAGTCGAGCGTTTGACGTCCCCCTTGCGCCCGCGACGCTTTCGGCGTATAATGTCGAAAAGCGGCGCGAGCGTTGCGCTTCTCCGCTCCCCTAACGTTACGAACGTCGCGTCGACCGGCGTTCGCCTCGCTTCCTTTCCTTTATTTTCGTCGCGACGCAGCCGTCGCGCAACGGTAATTTCACGTTATGACAAGATACAATCCTTCCGTCGTCGAACCGAAATGGCAACAATATTGGGAAGCGAATAAAACGTTCGCCGCGCCGCGTCTTCCGAGCGACCTCGCCGGAAACGTCGACGGCAAAAAGGCTTACGTCCTCGACATGTTCCCGTATCCGAGCGCGCAAGGGCTGCACGTCGGGCACCCGGAAGGCTACACCGCGACCGACGTTTACTGCCGTTTTATGCGAATGAACGGTTACGCGGTGATGCACCCGATGGGTTGGGACGCGTTCGGTCTTCCGGCGGAGCAACACGCCAAGAAAACCGGGATTCACCCCCGCGTTACGACCGAAAACAACATCGCGAACTTCCGTCGCCAACTGAAAGCGCTCGGTTTCAGCTACGATTGGGATCGCGAAATCGCCACGACCGACGTCGATTATTTCCGTTGGACGCAGCGCATTTTCCTTATTCTCTTCAACGCTTGGTACGACAAAGACGCGAAAAAAGCCCGTCCTATCGACGAACTCCCGATTCCGGACGACGTTCGCGCCGAAGGCGAAGACGCGGTTCGCCGTTACGTCGACGATTTCCGTCTCGCTTATCAAATTGAAGCGCCGGTCAACTGGTGCGAAGAACTCGGCACGGCCCTTGCGAACGAAGAGGTGGTCGGCGGCGTCAGCGAACGCGGCGGCTACCCGGTCAAGCGCGTTCCGCTTCGCCAATGGATGCTGCGCATCACCGCCTACGCCGACCGTTTGGAGGAAGACCTCGCCGACCTCGATTGGTCGGAGGGCGTTAAAGCGTTGCAACGCAACTGGATCGGCAAGAGCGTCGGCGCGGAAGTCGACTTCTATATCGGCGCTCCGGAAGGTTTCGACGCTTGGAAAGCGGCCCGCGCCGCGTCGTCCTTCCCGCGCAAACCGGGCGACGACGTTCTTCGCGTTTTCACGACTCGCCCCGACACCCTTTACGGCGCGTCGTATATGGTTCTCGCGCCGGAACACCCCGCCGTCGAACGGATTACGACGTCGGAGCAAAAGGACGCGGTCGAAGAGTACCGCCGTCAAGCGTCCTTCAAGTCCGACCTCGACCGCACCGACCTCGCGAAGGAAAAGACCGGCGTTTTCACCGGCGCTTACGCGTTGAACCCGGTCGACGGGCGCGCGATTCCGGTTTGGATCGCCGACTACGTCTTGGCCTCTTACGGAACCGGCGCGATTATGGCGGTTCCGGCGCACGATACTCGCGACTTCGAGTTCGCGAAGCAATTCGATCTTCCGATTCGACAAGTCGTCGCGCCGACCGAAAAATCGAGCGTTTCGGCGGAAGAAGTCGCGAAGATGGAAACGGCGTTCACGGAACTCGGCGTCGCGATCAACAGCGGCGAATACGACGGCACGCCGACCGCCGAATTTAAAGCGTTGATTACCGAGCGTTTAGACGCGTCCGGTTTGGGACGCAAAACGGTCAATTACAAGCTCCGCGACTGGCTCTTCAGCCGCCAGCACTTCTGGGGCGAACCGTTCCCGCTCCTCCGCGAACTCGGAGAAGACGGCGAACCGAACGGCGTCGTTCGCGCGCTCGAACCGGAGGAACTCCCGCTCGACATTCCGGCGAACCTCGTCTTCGACGCGCAAAAACGCAGTCCCGAACCGCCGCTCGAAAACGCTCCCGCCGATTGGCTTTACGTCGAGCGCGACGGCAAAAAATACAAGCGCGAAACGAACTCGATGCCGCAATGGGCCGGTTCCTGCTGGTACTACCTGCGCTACCTCGACCCGAAAAACGCCGACGCGATCGTCGACCCGGAAATCGAAAAGGCTTGGGGCCCGGTCGACCTTTACGTCGGGGGCGCCGAACACGCCGTCCTGCACTTGCTTTACGCGCGTTTTTGGCATAAAGTCTTGTACGACTTCGGTTACGTCTCGTCGAAAGAGCCGTTCCAACGCCTCGTCAACCAAGGGATGATTCTCGGCGAAATGGAGTATACCGCCTTCCAAAACGCCGACGGCGCTTGGGTTTCGGCGCGCGACGTCGACGTCGACAAAGCGACGAACGTCGCGACGCTGAAAGCGGACGGTTCCGAGCTGAAAGCGGTCAAACTGGCGCCGAAAGACGTCGCGAAGAGCGGCGACAATTACGTCCTCGCGTCCGATTCGGCGGTCGTCGTTATCGGCAAGTCGGAAAAGATGTCGAAGAGCCGCGGGAACGTCGTCAACCCGGACGACGTCGTCGCGCAATACGGCGCCGACTCGCTCCGCCTGTACGAAATGTTTATGGGCCCGCTCGAAGCGGTCAAACCTTGGAATATGGACGGCGTCAGCGGCGTCCGCAACTTCCTCGACCGCGTTTGGCGGATGATCGTTTCGCAAGACCCGGAAAAAACGGAGCTTCACGAAGCGGTTCAAGACGTCGAACCAACCGAAGAACAAAACCGCGTCCTGCACAAAACGATCAAAGCGACGACCGAAGACGTTAAGGCGCTGTCGTTTAACACCGCCATCGCCCGTATGATGGAGTGCGCCAACTTCTTCAGCCGTCAAGACGTTCGCCCGAAATCGGCGATGAAGACGTTCGTTCTTCTCGTTTCGCCGTTCGCGCCGCACTTGGCGGAGGAACTTTGGCAGTTGCTCGGCGCTTCGACGACTTTAGCGTATGAACCTTGGCCGACTTGGGACGAAAACGCGCTCCGCGAAAGCGCCGTCGTCGTTCCGGTTCAAATCAACGGCAAAATGCGTTCGCGAATCGAAGTCGCCGCCGACGCCGACGCCGCCGCGATGGAAGCCGCCGCGTTGGCCGACGCGAAGATCGCCGCCGCCGTCGAAGGGAAAACGATCGTCAAAAAGATTATCGTTCCCGGCAAGATGGTCAACCTTGTCGTTAAGTAATTGAACGACGGCGCTTAACCGGCGCGTTTTCCGGCGCTCGGAAGTCGGCCTTTGCGGGCGAATCGACTTTCGAGCGTCGTTTTTTCGCGCCGCTTTTCCAAAATTCAACGCCAAACCGCCGTCAAAACTTGCAAAACCGATAAAATCATCCTTTCCCGCTCCGTCGACTCCAAGAGCGGTCTTTTCCGCAACGCGCAAGGAGGCGCCGCTTGTCGCCGAACCGTTTCCGTTTTCCGCACTTACATCTCCATTTCCCTTGGGGTTCGCATTCGAAATCGCGCTCGACCGAAATCGATATGAGCGTCGGCCCGCTTTGGTCGAAGCTGATCCTTTTTTCGGTTCCGTTGGCGGCGTCGAACGTCCTGCAAATCGCGTTCAATATGGCGGACTTAGTCGTCGTCGGGCGATACGTCGGCGACGAGGCGTTGGCGGCGGTCGGTTCGAACGCTTCGCTCGTTTCGTTGCTTGTTTGCTTGATCGGCGGCTTGACGCTCGGCGTCGGCGTCTTGGTTTCGCGCTTTTACGGAGCGAAAGACGACGCGGCGCTTCGGGAAACGGTTCGGACTTCGTTCGCGACGGTCGGGCTCGGCTCGCTTCTCTTTACGGCGGTCGGAATCGTCTTTTCCGAGCCAATTTTGCGGCTGATGGAGACGCCGGACGACGTTTTACCCCTTGCGGCGCTTTACCTGCGAATCTATTTCGCCGGTTTTCCCGCGTTAGCGTTGTACAACTGCGCGGCGGCGATTTTGCGAGCGGTCGGCGACGCGCGGCGGCCTCTTTATTATTTGACGGTCGCCGGGATTTTGAACGTCGTTCTCAACTTTATTTTCGTCGTTTTCTTCGGTTGGGGCGTCGCCGGGGTTGGAATCGCGACGGTTATCGCGTCGGTCGTTTCCTGCGTCTTGACGCTCCGTTTTTTGGCGCGTTTGGACGCCGCGTACCGCTTTAATTACCGCGACCTGCGTATCGACCGAACCCGTTTGGGTTCCTTGCTTTACATCGGAATCCCGGCGGGAGTCCAAGGTTCGATGTTCAGTTTTTCGAACGTCGTCGTTCAAGGGGCGATCAACACGCTCGGCGCGACGGCGATGGCGGGCGCGGCGGCCGGTTTGCAGATCGAATCGTTAATTTTCGTCGCTCAAAACGCGCTCGCGAACGCCGCAACCACTTCCGTGAGTCAAAACGTCGGCGCCGGTTCCTATTCTCGGGTCAAGCGGGCGGTCGCGCTTTGCGTTTTGCTCGACGTTATCGCCTGCCTCCTTCTCGGCGGCGGCGCGCTCCTCTTCCGTCGGGAGGCGCTCGGCGTTTTCACTCCGGACGAAGCGGCGATCCGCGCCGGAGAAATTCGCGTCGTTATTCTGGCGTCGACGTATATCCTCTGCGGTATGATGGACGTTTGCGGCAACGCCTTGCGCGGTTTAGGTTACTCCCTTTTCCCGACGCTTGCGATTTTCTTCAGCGTTTGCGTTTTGCGCGTCGTTTGGATTGCGCTCGTTTTTCCGACGCGCCCGGCGCTCGAAACGATTTTCGTTTCGTACCCGCTTTCTTGGACGGTCGCCTCCGTCGTCCTTTTCGCCGGTTACTTCTTGGGCCGCCGACGCGGTTTCGAACGGCTGACGTCCGAAAAAGCGTCGACCGCCGCCTCGGTCGCCCAATAACGTTCCGGCGTTAAACGACTTTTAGCCGCCCAATAACGTTCCGGCGTTAAACGATTTTTAGCCGCCAACCAAACCGCCCGCCGCCCAACCGCGTCCCGTCGACAATAAAAAAGCGAGCCGACGTTCGCCGCCGACTCGCTTTTTTCGTTTTCTTGACAATCCAGCGACGCGACGTAAACCGCCGGCGCCGCTCAAACTTAACGTCGCGCCGTTACTTCGCTTGCGCCTTCTCCGCCGTTTCGGCGACTTCAAAGAGTCGCGCGGCGGCGATCGCGAACAGCTCCATTCCGAACGCGTCCGGATGGTTGATGTTGTTCGTCATCAGCGTCAAATACGGGACGCCCGCGCGGTGCAGTTTGCCGTACAGGGTCGGCGCGTCGGCGAACGGTATCTCGTTGTCGGCGCAGAAGTTGCGCAAACCGCGAGTCAGTTGCCGCGGGTCGGCGTCGCAATTCCGTTCCGACGTCAGCCCCATCCAGTCCGGGCGGACGTAATGCGGCCCCATAATCACCCATTCGGCGCCGATATTTTCGAAGTCGGCGCGCATTTCGCCGTATCGCCGCGCGACCGTTTCCTCGTTCATATACGCGTCGTTGACGAACTCGGAAATAATCAAGTCCGGTTTAAGCGCCAACACCTTTTCGGCGTAATTCTTCGCGCTCCCCGGCGGTTCGGCGCGATACGAGTCGCTGCTGCGCCCGCCCCAAGCCTCGGTCATAAGCGTTATCTTCGCTTGCGGGAAGAGTTTGCGCAGTCGCTCGACGAACCGGACTTGCCAACGACATTCGTCCGGAATGTACCCGCAGGCGGTAACGCTGTCGCCCCAAGCGAGAATCCGCACTTCGGCGCCGGACGTCAGTTTCGCCCAAGTTTTCGGGAGGAACCGCTTCGCCGCGCCGACGTCGGAGACGCTCGGAACCGCCGGAACGCCGTTTTTTGGGTCGGCGTTGAACCGAGCGACGCCGGAAACGAACGCGTCGACGTCGCCCGGATTCGCTTCCGCGAACGCTTCGTCGATCGGGAAAACGTTTCCTTCGCTCAACTTAGCGATCGGGCCGGTCGTATAAACGTTGACGAGCCGCTTTTGGCCCTTTTTGAGCGTCGGCGGTTGCGGCGAGAGGACGCGCCCTTCGCCCTTAAGGACTTCCGTCGAACCGTCGGCGTTCAAAACGAGCGAGTCGATTCGCGATTCGACGCAGCGGTAACTAATTAAAACGGCGTCGTTTGCGGCGATTTTCCCGCCGTCGAGTCGTCCGAGCGCCGACCAAGCGTCGTCGAACTGATAATCTTTCCCGCGCTCCAACGTTTCGCCGGTCGCCGCCAACTTAACGACAACCGACGCCGGGTCGAGCGCGCCCGCGACGGCGCATTCGCAAGCGTCGACGGCGTTCAACACTTGCCCTTTCGCCCAAGGCGCGCCGCCCGGATTGAACGTCGGCAAGGCGTCGTATTTCTCGTCGACAACCGTCTTCCAAGTCGTCGGCGCGACGTCGAAAGCGACCGTCTTGCCGGGAGCGACTTCCGTTTCGACCCGCCAATCGCCGACCAACTTCGCCGACGGCGCCGCCGCGAACGCCGTCCCGACGCCCAGCGCAAGCGCCGCGCTCAAAAGACTTATCGCCGCTCGACGATTCCGGAAGCGTCGTTTCAAGTTTCGTTCTCTTCGCATCGTTCGCGTCTCCTTTCAAGATAATCGCCGGTGAAAACGCGCTCTCTCGAATCGCCGCAAGAAACGCCGAACGGCTCGGAAGTCGCCGAGACCGCCGAGCTGAAAAAGCGCGTCAAAAAATTTCAAAACGCCGAAACGCGGAACCGACCGAACGTCGTTCTTAAACGCCGTCGTTCAACGGGGCGGCGCCGACCGGTTCTCGCGTTCGTTTCGTTTTTTGCGTCGGAAAAACCGTCAGTTCGGGTCTTTCGCCAACTTGCGCAACGCGTCGACGCCGCGTTCGATCGTCTCGACGCTCGCGGCGTAAGACAAGCGGAAGCATTCGTCGCGACGGCTGAAAACGTTCCCCGGAATGATCAGCGTCTTGTACTTCGTGATCGCCTTTTCGACGAACTCGGAAGCGGTTCCCCAAGGCGCTTTCGGGAACATATAGAACGCGCCGACCGGATTGCCGAGGTCGTAAAGGTCGGAGAGGCCTTCGATCAACATGTCGCGCTTGCGGCGGAACGCTTCGACGTGTTCCGAAATATCGACGTCGAGCGACTTAAGCGCGGCCCATTGAGCGGCGTGCGGCGCGCAGACGAACGTGTATTGTTGGAACTTCAGCATCGTTTGAATCATCGGCGCCGGGCCGTGCGCGAAACCGACGCGCCACCCGGGCATCCCGTGCGACTTGCTGAACCCGTCCAAAACGAGCGTATGCGGGTTGAATTGCGCCGGAGACGTGAACGCGCCGTGCGAGAAGCAACGGTAAATTTCGTCGCTGACGAGCAGAATCTCGTTGTCGGCGGCCAACTTAGCGATCCCTTCGACTTCTTCGCGGGTCGCGACGACGCCGGTCGGGTTCGCCGGGGAGTTGAAGATGATCATCTTCGTTTTCGGCGTGATCGCGGCGGCGACTTTGTCGAGATCGTATTTGAAGTCCGGATAAGTGTCGATGCAAACCGGCGTCGCGCCGACCATCTTCACGAGCGACTCGTACATAACGAAATACGGGTCGAAGAGGATCACTTCGTCGCCGGGGTTGACGAACGACAACGCGGCCAAGAGGAGCCCGCCGCTCGTTCCGCTGGTAACGAAAACCTTGCGGTTCGGGTCGTTATATTCGGCGTCGACGTTCGCTTGCAAGCGGTCGATCAACGGTTTAACGCCTTGCGTCGGCGTGTAACCGCTCTTCCCGGCGTTGATCGCATCGATCGCGGCGTCTTTCGACGGTTGCGGCATATCGAAATCCGGTTGGCCGATGGAGAGGTTGATCGGGTTTTCCAGCTTGGCGCCGAGGTCGAAGACCTTGCGGATGCCGGACGAATCGAACTTGCGCGAACGATCGGAAAGCCATTTATCGTACATTGCGTAACCTTTCTAACAAGCCGACTTGCGTCGACCGAAAAACGCGGCGTCGTTCGAGGCGCCGTCGAGCGTTAAGCGTCGAGCCGATTTCCCGCTCCCCAACGTTTTCCAACGTCGAACGCGGGCCGTCTCGCCGTTTTCGCTCGCAATCCGTTAAAATACCGTTATTTAAAGCGCGCCGACGTAAAAAAGCCGAACGCGATTTTGTCCTTATTACTATAGGGCCCGTTTTTCGCTTACCGTCGGGGCGTTTTCCGCCGCCCTTCTTCGCCTCGTTTGCCGTCCGCTTGGCCTGTCGTCAAAACCGGCGCGACCGGTAAAATCGGGCGAAAAACGCAAAAAAATAGGCGCATTTTAAGTTATTTTACCCCAAAATTTCCCGACGTCGAGACGTTTTATTCGGCGCGTCCCGATTTTTCGACGATTTTTCTCTTTTCCGACGTTTCCCGCCCGCTCGTTTCGCCGAAGTCGGTCGCGCCGGTCGAAAAAAAACGTTAATTTTCGAAAAATTGCGCCGCGCGCCGCTTGAAAATCGACGCCGCTTTTGTTAAGATTAAAATGTTCCGTCGTTGGAACGGCCGCTCGTTCGGCATTTTTCGCAAAGTCTTCTTATTTTAACGCAACGTTCCGCCGAGTTTGCCGCTCGTCGGACGCGGGAGATTTTTATGTCGCGACCTTCGCTTCGTTCGTTCGTTTTCGGACGACCGTTCACCTCGCTCAAAACGTCGGGCGCCGCGCTCGCCCTCGCCGCCGCTTCGTTGGGGGCGCCGTCCCTCTTCGCCGCCGACCCGGTCGACGCGACGATCGTTTCGCAAAACGTCGTCAATAAAATCGACGAAAAAGTTTACTCGCACTTCCTCGAACATATTTACAACTCCTGCAACGGCGGGCTTTGGGGCGAACTCGTTTGGAACCGCTCCCTCGAGGCCGGAACCGACCAAAGCTGGAGCTGGGCCGACGGCGTTATCAAGCAGGACTCCCGCGCGAACGACCGCCGCCTTCTTCTCGGCGCCGAACTGCAAGGCGACGCCCCTTGGACCGATTACGATATTCGCGTAACCGCCAAAAAAATCGACGGTTCCGAAGGCTTCCTCATCATGTTCCGCGCCGCGCCGGATCAGTCGAGCTATTACTGGGTCAACGTCGGCGGTTGGGAAAACAAGTTCATCGCGATCGAAAAGGAAACGCCCGCGACGAACGGTCGCCGCGTTATCGTCGGCGAGCGCAAACCGTTCCCGGCGATTGAAAACGGGCGGATTTACGACTTCCGCGTTCAAGTCGTCGGCGCCAACATTAAAGTCTTTATGGATCAAGAGTTAGTTCTCGAAGTCGCCGACTTCGCCGACGACGCGCCGAAATCCGGTTGCGTCGGCGTCGGGACTTGGGGAACTCGCGCCGAGTTCGGGACGGTTTTGGTTCGCGACATGAACCGTAAAACGCTGTACGACTCGACTTCCGAAAAACCGGTCGCGCTCAAAAACGCCAAAGTCGACGTCCGCTTCTGGAAAGTCGAAGGCGACGCCGAACGCAAAACCGGCGACGCTCGCAACAGCGCGAAATACGTCCGTTTCAACGGGTTAGGCGCGATTTCGCAACCGAATTTCGCGTTCCAAGAAGGCGAAACTTACGACTACTCCTTCTGGGCTCGCGGCGCCGGGAAAGCGACCTTCGCCTCCGCGGTCAAAGACGGCGAAGCGGCGTCCGAAAAAGCGTTCGCGGTCGACGCTAAAGACGGTTGGGTCAAGTACGTCGGCGAATTTAAAGCGCCCGCGACAACCGACGCCGGGTCGATCAAATTGACGCTCGCTCCGAACGACGGCGCGTCGCTCGACGTCGACCAAATCTCGGTTTTCCCCCGCTCTTGGGCCGAAAATTCGAAAGGCTTCCGCCCCGACCTGCTCAACGCGATTAAGGAAATCCAACCGAAGTTAATTCGTTGGCCGGGCGGCTGTTACGCGTCGGCTTACCGTTGGAAATCCGGGATCGGTCCGCAAGACGACCGCGTGTCGTATCCGCTCGAACTTTGGAACGACGTCGACGTCAACTCGTTCGGGCTCGACGAGTTTATTACCTTCTGTCGCGAAGTCGGCGCGGAACCGATTATGGTCGTCAACGTCGGCACGAAGCAATGGACGGACGCGGTCGGCCCGTCGGTGAACGGCGTCGACTGGATTCAAGAGGCGGTCGACTGGTTCGAATACTGCAACGGCCCGGCGACGTCGAAATGGGGCGCCGTCCGCGCTAAGAACGGTCATCCGGAGCCTTACGGCGTCAAATATTGGGAAATCGACAACGAAGTTCGCGGCTCCGACACCCCGGCGCAACGTTACATTTCGATCATCAAGGAACTCGTCCCGCGTTGGAAGGCGATCGACCCGAACGTCAAGGTGATTGCTTGCGGTTCCTGGATGGGCGACCGCGACGCTTGGGACTCCGCGATTCTGAACGGCGCCGGCGAGTACTTCGACTACCTGTCGACGCACCGTTACGACGACCCGAACGGCTTCGTTAAGAATCCTTGGGAAAACCAATATTTCTTCGAATCGCGTCGCGACATGATCGCTAAGTCGCCGAATAAAGCGATTAAGATGTTCGATTCCGAATGGAACGCGCAATCGACCGACTGGCGCACCGGCCTGCACGCGGGCGGGATTTTGAACTGCTTCGAACGCGTCGGCGACACGCTGGAAATCGCGGCCCCGGCCCTCTTCCTGCGGCACGTCTCGGCGACCGCTTGGGACAACGCGTTCGTCAACTTCGATAACGACCAATGGTTCCCGGCGCCGAACTACGTCGTGATGAAACTTTGGCGCGAATCTTACGCTCCGAACCGCGTCGAGCTAAAATCGGACGTCGCCGATATGAACGGCAAAACGCCGGTCATCAACGCCGTCGCGACGAAGTCGGAAGACGGTAAAACGTTGTATTTCAAGGCCGTGAACAACCGCGAAACCGACGTCGAGTACCGCGTCGCCCTCGCCGACGCGAAAGCGAAAGCCGTCAAAGCGACGGTCGTTTCGCCTGAAGCCGCCGACGCGAAAGCTAAGTTGCGTCAACGCAACGACATTGGCGCCGCCAACCGCATTGTTCCGCGCTCGGTCGAAGCGAAGATCGTCGACGGCAAGATCGTCGTCGAAGCGCCGTCGTACTCCGCGCTGGTCGTCG
>JAGBDD010000082.1 GCA_017937685.1 Thermoguttaceae bacterium
CCCGTTCCCGCCGACGCCGCGCCCTCGCGCTCGGTTCAGATTCCGGTTCCGGTCGTTCGCCCCGCCGCGACGACGCCGAATCGCTTGGAACGTCCCGCCGTCGCCGTTCCGCCGACTCCGGACGCGCCGCCGGTCGACGAAGAACCTCCTTATTTTCTCGCCGAATCGGGGGCGTTCGAAACGGAAGTCGACGTTTCGGACGCGTTGCCGACGCCCGTTCGCCCGAAAATTTCGGCGTCCCCGGCGACTTCGTCCCGTTTCGCCGAACCGCCGCGTTCCTTCCAAGCGCCGTCGATCGTCGGTCGCCCCCTTCCGCCGCGCCCGAATTGCCGCAACGAAAACAACCTAAACGCGACGCCAACGTCAAACCGCGAGCCAAACGGCGAATCGTCTCGCGAATCGGTCGCCGCCGCCCCTTGGTTCGCTCTTTCCTCGCAAGAACTCGCCGCCGCTTGGCTCGACGCGACGCGCGGACTCGGTTGCATTTTGCCGACGCAAGCGGCGACGTTTTGCGCGGTCGCGACCGAAGCGCCGAACGTTTTTATCGTTTCCTTCCCGGGCTCAAAACGCCAAGAACGCGAATATTGCGAACGCGAAAAAGAAAAAATCGGCGCGTCTCTCGCCCAACGTCTCGGCGCACCCGTCGTCGTTCGTTGTTTGCTCGACCCGTCGAAAACGGACGCGGACGTCGTCGCTTCCATCGGACGCGGCGACTCGCCCAACGCCCCCTTCCCGCGTTCGGGCGAACGTCGCCCCGCTCCCCCGACTCCCGGCGTTCGCGATCTTTATCGTCGACTCTCGCAAAACGAAGTCGTTATCGAACTCCGCGAACTTTTTGACGCGGAATTGGCCGAAATCAAACCGCCGCGCCCCTCCGCCCCCCGTCCCGCCTTCGCGCCGCCTCCCGTCGTCGACGATCCGGACGATTCCGACGACTAACGCAAGCGCGCCCCTCCGTTTTCCAAGTTGAACCTTCGCCGGTTCGGCTTCCCTTAAACGTCGGAAAAAGGGGGAAAAGACCCGATTTTAACGTTTTTTGCAATTTTAACGCCTTCTTCCCCTTTAAAACGCTTCCTTCCGCGCCGCTATGTCCGACTTCGACGTCCGCCGTCTCCTCCTAATCCCCGAAATCGTCGGGCTCGACGCTCGCTCGTCCCTCGTTCGGATTCCGCCTGAACTCGACGTTCCGCTGACGCCGCGCGTTCGCCGCCTCGTCGACTCCCGCGTTTTCCGACGCTTGGCTCGCGTTTCGCAACTCGGCTTCGTTCGCCTCGTTTACCCCGGCGCGACGCACTCCCGGTTCGAACACTCCCTCGGCGTTTACCGGGTCGCCCTATTAATATTGAAACGCCTCGCGCACGACGAGCGGTTCGCGGCCCTCGTTCGCCCGGAGGAAGCGGAGATTTTGATCCTTGCCGCGCTCCTGCACGACGTCGGGCATTTTCCCTTTTGCCACCTCCTCGAAGACCTCAAACTTCCCGGGCTCGTCCCGCACGAGGAGGCCGCCGCCTCTTACCTTCTCGGCGAGTTGGCCCCGACGATTCGCGCCGATTGGAACGTCGACCCGGAAGACGTTTGCGCCGTTTTGGGCAAGCGCGCGCCGAAACGCCGCTCGACCGACTCCGACGCCGAATTTTCCCGCCGCTCAACCGTTTTCCGACTCCTCGCGAGCGTTCTTTCGGGCCCGATCGACGTCGACAAGACCGATTATCTTCTCCGCGACAGTTGCGCGGCGGGCGTCCCTTACGGCAAAAATTACGACGTCGAGCGGCTTATCGGGAGCGTTTGCCTCAACGAGCGCGGCGACGGAATCGCGATTTCGACAAAGGGCAAAACCGCCGCAGAGTTAATGGTGTTCGCCCGATACGTTATGTTCAGCGAAGTTTATTGGCATCACGCGTCCCGTTCGGCGACCGTTATGTTCCAACGCGCCGTCGATTTGATCGCGCAAGACGTCCCGACGGAACGCTTAATCGCCGACTTTCGCCGCCTCTCCGACGCCGAAATCGCAATCTATCTTCTCCGCCTTGCGCGACCGTCAAACTCGCCGTCTTCCGCCGACGCCGCCCATTTCGCCGAAATCTCGCCGTTTTCCACCGAGACGACGCTCGCCGCCGACGTTAATAATTTTGCCGATTTTAACGACGAAACCGCGTCCCTTTCCCCCGTCGACGCTCGCCGTCGCGACGCTCGCCGCCTCCTGCTCGGACTCTTCGGGCCGGAGCGCCGCCTTTTCAAGCGCGTTCTTCAGTTCAGCGTAACGGAGGAACCGGCCCTTTACCCGCGACTTGCCGGGCGCCCTTATTCCGAGTTGCGCGAAATTTCGGAGCGTTTCGCAACCGCGCTCGGCGTCCCGGGCCGCCTTCTCGTCGACGCTCCCCCCGTCGACAAGGAAGTCGAGTTCAAAATCGACGTTTTTTACCCGGAAGAAAACGTTTACCGCCCCCTTTCGACCGTTTCGCCGGTCGTTCGAGCGTTGGCGCGAGAGCAGTTCGACGATTACGTCAAGCGCGTTCGCGTCTTCGCCGCTCCGGAAGTCGCCGCGACGTTGCGCCTCCTTCCCGACTTCAACGCCCGCTTCGCTCGCGCCGTCGACGAGTTCGAAGCCGCCGCCCGTTAAAACCGTCAAATTCTCCGCCGACCGACGCCGTTTTAATCGCTAAAATCGTTTCAATCGGCGTTTGCGTTTTAAACTGCCGCGTTCGCCGCCTTTCGCCTTTCTTCGACGCGCCGTCAAAACCGGCATAATCGGCGGAAAAGAGCGCAAAAAGCTCGCGCCGCCCTCCGTCGCGCCCTTGGAAAATCGGAAATATCGATTAAAATAATTGCGAGGCGAAGCGCGTTTTCCCCGAAACGCCCCTCTCCCCAACGTTCCGCAAAACGGTCGAACGCGGCGACGACGCCGATTTCGAACCGTTTTCGAAATTCGTTTCCGTTTCCCAATTTCGTCAAGCAAAAGGCAAACCTAATGGGCGAAGGTTCTTCCAACAACCAAACGCGGTCGTATTTGATGCAACGTTTCGAGACGCTCGGCATTCACCCGCGCGGCAAACTCGGACAAAACTTCCTCATCGACTTGAACCTTCTGCACCTGCTGCACGAATCGGCGCAACTCGACAAAAACGACGTCGTCCTCGAAGTCGGCACCGGCACCGGCTCGCTGACCGGCGCGATGGCGCTTGAAGCCGGGCGCGTCGTTACGGTCGAAGTCGACCCGACGATGCACGAAATGGCGAAACAAGAACATTGGGATAAAGACAATATTCGATTTTTGTTTGCCGATATTCTTGAAAATAAAAACCGCCTCAACCGCGACGTTCTCGACGTCCTGCGCGAAGAATTGGCGAACAACCCCGGTTTCCGCTTCAAACTTTGCGCGAACCTCCCTTATCAAATCGCGACGCCGCTTATGTCGAACTTGCTGCTGACGGATATTCCGCCGCATTCGATGACGGTAACGATTCAAAAGGAAGTCGGCGACCGCATCGTCGCGCGCCCTCGCACCAAAGATTACGGGGCCCTTGCCGTTTGGATGCAAGCGCAGTGCGACTGCCGAATCGTCCGTATTATGCCGCCGAGCGTCTTTTGGCCGCGTCCGAAAGTCGACTCCGCCATCGTCCAATGCGTTTACAACGAGAAAAAACGGGCGAAGATTCCGAACTTGCGCTTTTTTCACGAGTTCGTCCGCGCCCTTTTCTTCCATCGCCGCAAGTTCATTCGCTCCGTCCTTTGCAGCGCGTTCAAGGGCCGCGTCGAGAAGGAGACGGTCGACCGGATTTTAGCCGAAATGAATCTCGAAGGAGAAATTCGCGCCGAAACGTTGTCGGTTAAAACGATTTTAGCGTTGAGCGAAAAGTTTCGCGTTCTCTTCCCGCCGGAAGAAGCGTTCGTGTTGCGTTGACGTTTGTCGGTCGACGCGGAATCCGGACGCCGTTCGTCTCGGCGCTTTTGTTTTGCGTTCCGTTAACCGACGGCGCCGGTTTTAACGTTTTTAACGTCTCGCAACCGGTTCGTCCTGCGTCCGACGCGTCGTTTTCCTTAAAAAAAGTATTCGAGACGCGTCGGAAAACTCGCCGTTCTCCGCGAAATTGGAAAAAATTCGAAGAAATTCAAAAAATTGGTTGAAGTTCGCGGCAATTTCGGATATAATACTTACAAGTTAATCGAAGCCGAGTCCGCTCGGGCTCCTTCGCATTCCCCCTAATGCCGATTGCGGTCGTCGGAAACGTTTCGACGTCCGGCGGACGTTCGCGTCGCGCCGCGCCGTCGTTTTCGGCCCGTTTATATTAATCGAAAGGTTTCGTTATGTCCTTTGAACTGTTCGCCCTTCCCGGTTCTCCCGTCCAACTTATCATCATCGCGGCGATCGCTTTCCTTCTCTTCGGCAATCGCCTTCCGTCGGTGATGCGTTCGCTCGGCCGTAGCGTTACGGAATTCAAAAAAGGCGTCGCGGGCATCGAAGAAGAAGTCGACGCCGCCGTGAACGCCGAAGAGAAAAAGACCTCGTCGAAAGACGCCGCGGCCGATAAATCGGAAGAATAATTCGTCGTCGACGCGCGTCCCGTTAGCGCGTTTTTCGTCGAAACTGTTTTTTTAAGCCGACTTCCCCCGTCGATAGTTTTCTGTCGCCGGGGGTTGTTTAATACAAGGAGGTCTTATGGAAAGACGAGAATTTTTGACAAAATCCGCGTTGACGGCGGCGCTCCCGCTCGCTACGACTCTCGCTGGAACTTCCGAAGCCCAAGGAGCGGAAAATACAAATCCTTCCGGTTATAAAACTCACGAGCGTTATCGTCCGGCGGTCGGTTTTGATTGGAAGCCGGGCCCGTCGAACGAGCCGGTCGGCGAAGCGAAAGGGATTTTCCCCGGTCGCGTCGTGATGACTCGTTATCCGGAAGCCGCGCGCTGGCCCGGCAAGTGGAAGGAAGAAAAAGACCAATGGTGGCTCGACGAATACACCGACCGCGATAAATGCGAAGAAATGGTTTCGGTCGCCCTTCAATCGTTGACCGGCGCGACCGCCGACGCCGACGCTTGGGACAAAATCTTCCGTTATTTCAACAAGACGACCCGAAAACTCGAACGCGGTTATCAAAAGGGCGAAGTCGTCGCGGTCAAAATTAACCTGAACAACAGCGGAACGCGCAAAAAGGACAATCTTTGCGACGCGACCCCGCAAACAGTCCTGGCCGTCGTTCGCCAACTGGTGAACCAAGCGGGCGTTCCGGAGGAAAACGTCCTTGTTTACGACGTCAAACGCCAATTCTTTTCCGCGATGTTGACGACCCTTTGGAGCGAATTTCCGAATATTCGCATTTTGCAAGACGGCCCGGCGCGTCGCGAACAACCGCGCAACCCGGCTCGCGAAATCGAAGGCGCGCACTGGGTCGAAGGCGTCGAATTTTCGGCG
>JAGBDD010000083.1 GCA_017937685.1 Thermoguttaceae bacterium
CCCGTCCCCGACGGCGACGCCGACGCGCCCGGCGCCCCGTTCGTTCTCGTCGTTCCGGTCGTTTTCGACCCGACGCGACTCGCGCCGAACGCCGACTCGCTCCGAACGCGCTTCGTCGTCGAAACAACCGACGGTCGCGCCGCCGCTTTCGACGCGTTCGCCTTCCTCGACGAAACGCTCGACCCGACCGAAACGCCGAAATAACGCCCGAACGACGCGACGCCGCGAATCGCCCGGCTTACGCAAACGCCGCGTCTTCCCCCGCTTGCCGAGTTCGCCAAATCGCGCCGACTCGAAAAATCGCGTCGGCGCCGTCCTTGAAAAATTTCCGCGAACGACTATTATATATTAATGAAAGAATCGCCGCCGAAACCGCTCGACGCGACCGTTTCGCCGCCTTTCCCCTTTCGCCTATTTTTCCCCGTTCGCCGTTTCCCCGTTTTCCCCCGCCGACGCCTCCTTATGTCCGACTCGACGCCTTTCGCCGACCGCCCGTCCGCCGCCTCGAACGCCGCCCGCCTCCTAATCGGTCTCAACGACGCTCAACGCGAAGCGACGACGCACAAAGACGGTCCGCTCCTCGTCTTGGCCGGGCCCGGAAGCGGCAAGACGCGCGTCGTTACGCACCGAATCGCTTGGCTGATGGAAAACGGCGTCCGCGACTCGCAAATCGCCGCCCTCACCTTCACCAACAAAGCCGCCGACGAGATGAAGACGCGTCTCCAAACGCTCTCGCCGGGTTCGCGGGTTTGGATCGGCACCTTTCACCGCTTCTGCGCCTATTTGCTCCGCTATTACGCGCCGCAAGTCGGGCTCCAAGAGAATTACGTCATTTACGACGTCGACCAAAGCAAGAGGCTCCTCGAAGAAGTCGTCGGCAAGCGCGACCTCCCGAACGGCGTCGACCTGCCGAAAATCGCCTCCGCCATCGGTTGGGCGAAAAACTCGCTCGTCGCCGCGTCGGAATACTGCGCGAAAGAAGGCAGCCTCCTCGGCAAAATCGTCGAGGAAGTTTATCCGGCCTACCAAGACGCGCTCCGCCGAGCGAACGCCGTCGACTTCGACGACCTCCTCTTTCACGTCGCGGTTCTGTTGAAGGAAAACGAAGAGATTCGCGCCCACCTCGACCGCCGTTTCAAATACATTCTCGTCGACGAGTACCAAGACACGAACGTCGTTCAATACGCCATCGCTCGCGCGCTTTCCATCGACTACCCGAACCTTGCCGTTACCGGCGACCCCGACCAGTCGATTTACGGTTGGCGCGGCGCGAACATTCAAAACATTTTGAATTTCGAGCAAGATTTCGAAGACGCGAAAGTCGTTCGCCTCGAGCAAAACTATCGGAGCGACAAGAGCGTTCTCCGGGTCGCCGACGCGCTCATCAAGCACAACCTTTTCCGCAAGGATAAAGACCTTTACACCGAGCGCGGCGAAGGCGTCGCCCCTCGCGTTTTGCAATGTCTCGACCAACAGGAAGAGGCGGAGGCGATCGCCGCGGAAATCGCCGCCGAGGTCGCGTCCGGGAAGCGCCGCCCCCGCGATTACGCCGTTTTTTACCGAATGAACGCGCTCTCGCGGAACCTCGAATACGCCTTGAAGCGATACGGCGTTCCGTTCCAGCTCGTTCGCGGACTCGAATTCTTCAACCGCAAGGAAGTAAAAGACCTTTGCGCTTACCTGCAGTTGATTCACAACCCGAACGACGTCGTTTCGTTCCGCCGCGTCATTAATCTCCCGGCGCGCGGCGTCGGTCGCGTTACCCTGAATCGACTCGAAAATTTCGCCGCCGAAAACAACGCGACGCTCTTCGAAGCGGCCCGCGCGATCGGTCGCGTCGCCGGCGTCTCGACGAAAGCGCAAAAGGCGATCGCCTCCTTCGTTTCGCTCGTCGACAAAGCGAGCGCGTCCCTCGCCGACGGTCAAGACCTCGAAGTCGTTTTATCGCACATCTTAAACGAAACGAAGTACGTCGAATATCTCCGCGACGCGGCGAAAACGGAAGAGGACGCTCAACGTCTCGCCAACGTTCAGGAACTCCTCTCGGAAGTCCGCGAGTTCGACGCCGACTGCCGCAACGAAAAAGAGGAAGACCTCCCGGTTCCGCTCTTCCCGGAGCGTCCGCGCTCGAACGACAAGCTCGGTCGCTTCCTCGAACAGATCGCGCTCGTCAACGACGTCGATTCTTGGGACGAAAACGACGACCGCGTTTCGTTAATGACGCTTCACGCGGCCAAGGGGCTCGAATTTCCGGTCGTTTACCTCGTCGCGGTCGAGGACGGCGTCCTTCCGCACGAGCGTTCGTTGCGCGACAAACGCCAGCTCGAAGAGGAGCGCCGCCTTTTGTTCGTCGGGTTGACGCGCGCCGAAGAAGAGCTGCGCCTCTCGCGGACGCGTTTTCGGGAGTTCCGCGGGAGTTTCTCCCCGGCGATGGTCAGCCGTTTCCTTTTCGAGTTCCCGAAAGACGGCGTCGACTCGTTCGAGTCGGTCGAAGATTGGCGGCAATCGCTCGAAAACGCCGCCGCCGAAAATCCGGACGCGAAAATCGCCGTTCCGAAGATGTTCCCGCGCCAAGACGGTCGCTCGCAACGCCAAGCGCTTTGGGAAGAGGGCGTCGACCGCGAGCCGGAAGAGGAGGTTTTCCGCGTCGACGGGCGCGCCCCGCGCGACGCCGGACGCCGACGCGGCGCCGGTTATCCGCGCGGCTTTTCGAACCGCTTCGACGACGGGTTCGTCGACGATTTCGACGACGCGAACCGCCGACGCCGGGGTCGAGGTCGCGCCGATTTCGCCGACGCCGATTTCGCCGACGCCGACTTCGACGACTGCGTCGACGCGGAGCCGGTCGACGATTTTTCGCAGGAAGCGCCGGAAAACGCCCTCGAATTCG
>JAGBDD010000084.1 GCA_017937685.1 Thermoguttaceae bacterium
CGATTCCCGCGACGCCGACGCGGTCGTTGGCGCCGGGACGGGTTCCGTCGGCCAGCGCGGAGCGGGAGATCAAAGTGGGCGACGCGACGCCCGCGACCAACGCCGCGGAAGCCGCCGATTTGAGAAAGTCTCGTCTTGTCGAACGCATTGGGATAACCTCCTGAAAAATAACGGATTAAACCAAATGAAATTGAGTCGGATCGTTGCGGGAAACTCCGCGTAGGATGGCGAAAAAAGCCGAGCGCAACGCCGCGTCGGGCGACGTTTGAATTTCGGGCGATTTTTGGTAAATCAAAGTTCGATAAACGGCGCTAAAACGAGAAAATCAAAGCGGCGCGTTCCCGGTAAAGGAAGACGGCGTTTCGGTATTGCATTTGGCGCCGCGTAAACGGTTATTTTCCAACGACTTTGCGTAAATATTCGATCGAGCGCGCCGCTTGCTCCATCGTGCCGCATTCGACGCTCAAAACGACGTCTTGCGGGACGGTTCGCAAAATCGCGACGATCTTTTCCCAATCGACGACGCCGTCGCCGCAAGCGCAACCGACCGCGGTGCCCATCACCTTGCCGCGTTCCGCCGCCGACTGCTCGAACGATATGTCCTTGGCGTGCATATGGATAACGCGATCTTTGACCCGTTCCAGCCAAGAGACCGGGTCGAGCCCGCCGAGGTGCGCGTTGCCGGTGTCGAAGTTCGCGCCGACGCAGGGGGAGTCGACGAGGTTCAAAATGCGGTCGTAACCCTCCAAACTAAGGGAGTAAGTTTGGTGCGTTTCGAGGCCGATTTTGATTCCGCGCCGCTCGCAAACCTTCGCCGCCTCTTTGATCGAATACTTGATGAGAACGAAGTCCTCCTCGGCGGTCGTCCAAGGCTGCTTGTGCCCTTCGTGCGTGTTGATAATCGGAGCGCCGCATTCGTAAGCGAAGCGCGCGGCTTGCTTTAGGTATTCGACGGCGATCTCCGGTTTCGACAGTTGGCTGTGCGACGAAAACGCCGAAAGTTTGAGGCCGTGTTTCTCGACCGCGTCGCGAACGCGAAACGGGTCGTCGAGCATCGAAACGCTGTGAAAATAGCGCGCTTCGCTGAGGAGTTCGCGGCCCCAGTGAACCATCGGCTCGACGTACTCGTACCCGAGTTCGGCGGCGAACGCGATTCCTTGTTCGAACGACTTGTGCGACGTCCGCACCGCTTCCAAATTCAGCCCGATTCCGATTTTGCCCAAGTCGTTTCTCCTTGTCGTTTAAGGGGTTGTCGTTGTTTGACGGGACGCGAAACGGCGTCGCGTCTTCTTGAAACGTCGACGCAAAACGCGAAGCGCCGCCGTCGAGTTAACGTCGATTATACCAGTTCGCGGACGCGATTGCAAACGTTTTTTCCGATTTTTTTGCGGAAACGCGGGGACGAACGAGGCGGAAGGGGCGGCGGGCGTTAAAAACGACAAAAATTTAAAAAGTGAAAAAACGTAAAAAAATCGCGCGGCGTCGCTTGACTTTTGACGTCAAGTCGTATATAACGTTGGAAACGGACGGCGGCGTTTTGTCGTTCGTTGTTCTTCTTCGACGTTCTTAATTAGTTGAGAGGAAACGGATTATGGAAACGAAGAAATGGGAAGAGCGGAAGGGAATCGCGTCCTATTTCGCGTCGATTTTGGCGTTTTGGACGGTCGCGTTTGCCTTGGGCGGTATCTTGGAACTCGACGGCGGCGGGCCTTTCGGCTTGATCGTCGCCGGCGTTTTGGGCGCGCTTCTGTTTGGCGGGCCGTTTTTTTTCGTCGAAATTTGCGCGTCGTCGCCGTCCTCGGAGCGTTTTTGGGCGAACGCGAGCCGCGTTTTCGGCGCGGGATTCGTCGGAGCGTTGGCGGCGGTCGCGGGACCTTATTGGGCGGCGCCGCTCTTTTTTGTCGTTTGGTTTGCGATCAAACGTAAAACAACGGCGCTCGGCCCGACGCTTCGGCGCTTCCCGGGGCGGATTTTGGCGGCTCTCGTCGCGACGGCGGCGCTTTGCGGAGCGACCGGCGCGATTTTTGGGAACGTCGACCCGAGCGCCGGGCCCCCGAACGGTTATTTTGCGCTCTTGACGGCGCTCGCCGTTTTTTACGCGACGGCGGCGCTCGCGTTTGCATTGGTAGCGTTTAAGGCGGCAAACGTCGACGCGGAAACGACTTGTGAAAACGTCGACGACGGCGTCGCGAACGTCGCCGTCGAGACGGTCGAGGCGAGGGAACCGCGCAAAATCGGGCTCGTCGCTTACTTTGCGGGCGTTTGGGCGTTTGCGGCGTTTGCGCTTTGGGGGCGGGAAGCGTTCGACGACGGCTTTTGGTTCTATCTCGCGCTCCTTTGGAACTTCCCGTTTTTCTGCGCAACGTTCGGCGACCGAAGCCTTTGGCGCGATTGGCCCCTTTCTTTCGCGGTCTCGTCGGCGTCGGCGGTCTTGGCGATTTGCTGTTGCTTCTTGACGCCGCCGCTCGCCGGGCTTATCGCGGCGATTCCTTTCGGCGTTTGGTTGGCGGCGATCGCGAAAACGGCGTTTTGGCGTTGGCGGACGGCGGCGGCCGTCGGGATTTTGGCGCTCGTCGAAACCGAGGCGCTCTTCCGGGCGGCGGCGACCGAGGAACATTTCTTTTGTTCGCTGACCGTCGGACTCGGGATAATTCCCCTGATCGCCTTTCATTGGTGCGCGCTGGGCGCCGTCGTTCTTTGCCCCAAACGGCGACGCGACGACGCCGGGAAAAACGAGCCGCGCGATTGGGGAGAATTTTATCGTCGGATTTCGGAAGATAACGTCGGCGGAAACGCCGAAACGCTCGGCGCGGAGGCGTCGGAGTAAACTCTTGGAAGGAAACGAGATATGGAAACGAAAAAACAGGATAAAACGGCAAATCCGGTCGGGCTCGTCCTTTATATCGCGGCGATTTTGGCGCTGGCGGCGTTGATTGCGACGGCTTGGGCGTTTCGCAAAGAGGACGACTCGATTAAGTTTTTGGGGTTTCCCGTTTGGTTCCCGGCGTTGGCGGTTTGGCTTCCGGCCTTTTGCGTCGACCTTTGCGGGACGGGGCGGAAGAGGCTCCGCGACTTGGCGACGTCGTTGCTCTTTTCGGCGGCGTTGTTTCCCGTCGTTTGGGGGGCGACGATCGGCTTAACTTTGGGGCCGGAGAGGGGATGGGCGACGCTTTTCTTCGGGCCGGCGCTCGTTTACGGCGTTTGGTTTTGGGCGCGGTTGCGGCGACCGGCGCGGCGGGAAACGATTCGGCGTTATCGCGGTCGGCTCGTCGCGACGTTCGTTTTGGCGACGTTCCTGGAAACGGCGCTCTGTTTGGGGTGCGCGATAAGCGCCGGCGGCAGTTGGGCGTTCTTGACGGCGGTTCCGGTTATCGCCGTTCTTTGGGCGGCGGCGGTCGCGTTTTTCTGCGCCGCGTTTGGGCTTGACGGGAAAAAGCCGAACAAGGAGACCGACGCGGGCGACGCGGAGGCGGCGTTCGACGGAGCGGACGACGATCCCGGCGTCGACGGCGACGGCGATTGAATAATCGTCGCGGCGTCGGCGGGCGAAACGGCGGAAGTCGGCGAAAAAAGGACGGCGCAAACCGTTAAAAAACGTCGAATTAAAGAACGCGGCGTTGGAAGGAACGCGTTAAGCGGCGGGGGTTAACGGTTTTGCGGGAAAAATGGGCAGCGGGCGCCGAGGCATTGGTTATTTCGCGTCGAATGGGCGCAAACGACCGGGAGCGAGTCGGCGATTGGCATTGCGACGCCGAGGTTTTCGCGGGAAAACTCGACCGCCGCGAGGATCGCCAAATAAGAGTCGCGCTTGCAACAACGGGGGCCGCCGACCGCGCCGATTTCGCCTAAAGCCTTCGACGTCGCGAGGTTGGCGAGCCCGAACTCCCGACCGGCGAGCGGCGTCGAACCGGTCGCGATCGAAACGAAAATGCCGACCGAAACGCCCGCTCCGCAAGCGCCCCAAAAACCGCAAACGCCGCCCGGGACGCGTCCGCCGCGGTTGCGCGCTTCGACGAGCGCCGAACGTAAGTCGAGCTTTCCGCCCGCGTTGCGATAAGCCGTCAAAAGGGACGCCGCGACGATAATATGGTGTTCCGGGCCGTGTAAATTGCAGAACGGAAGCGCCGTCAGCCGCCGGAAAATCGCGAGCGGGTCGAGCGACTTCTCCGCCAAGCAGACGCCGAAAATCGCGTCGACGCCGGACGAATGGCAAGCGTCGCAAACGTAACAGCCGGCGACGCAACGGGTTTTCGAACGCTCGACCGCGCCGCAAATCGCGCATTTCATTTCGACGTCTTCGAGCAAGTATTCTAACGGCGCGCCGCAAATCAAGCATTCGTCTTGCATTAGGGAAACTCCGGAAAACTGAAAAGCGGGGAAAGGAAAAAAGAAAAAGGAAGGCCGAGCGAGAGCGGAACCGGGCAAAACGGCGTCGGCGCGGGACGAAAAAAGGACTCGAAACGGCGTCGGCGCAACGCGAAAAGACTCGAAACGGCGTCGACGCGGGACGAAAAAAGGACTCGAAACGGCGTTCGAGTCCTTTTTTAACGCGAAAAATTGTCGCGAATTTTGACGGCGCGACGTTAATTGTCGGCGAACGACGTCGCGCTAATTGGGGCGCGAGGCGCCGTCGCGGAGCGAGCGGGAAAAACGAACGCTCGCTCCGAGCGCCGCGGCGTCAAAATCAAGCGTCGGCGGAAACCGGGCCGACAAACTCGAGATAGTCGTCCAAAACCCGCGTCGAACCGTTTTGAACCGTCGCGATCGCGGCGCGAATCAGCGGAAGCTCTTTCGCGACAAAGTAATCGACGACCTTCTTCTTGCGGTCGCATTTCGTCGCTTGCGACAGGAGGTAATGGCCGACGAGGATCGCGATTCCGGCGTCGACGAGCTTGCGGGCGCGCAGGTCGACGTAAGAGGCGCCGAGACCGCGGGCGTAAGCGATCGCGTCGTCGAGTTCCGCGCGAACGGCGACCAGCTTTTCTTTCAACGCTTCGAGCGCTTCGTCGCCGAGGTCTTTCGCTTCAAATTCGGCGACGTAACCTTGGAAAACGCCGGAAGTTAAGCCGCGAATCGCCGCGACGACTTGCAGTTGCGACGTGCCTTCGTAAATCGTCGTGATGCGGGCGTCGCGGAGGTAGCGTTCCGCCGCGTAGTCCTTCATGTAGCCGCTTCCGCCGAGGACTTGAATCGCGTCGGTCGCGACGGAAATCGACATTTCGCTGCAGTAATACTTGCTCATCGGGGTGAGCATCGCGTTCAGCTTCTTGTAGGCGCGAGCCTTTTGCTTGAACGATTTCTTTTCTTCGGCGGTCAGGGCGTCGGCGTTGCGTTCGAGGAGGCGGTTCGTGTTGTTTTCGAAGTCGCAAACGCGGGCCGTTTCGTAGGCGAGGGCGCGCGCCGCTTCGATCTTAACGCGAGAATCGAGAACCATTTCGGCGACCGGAGCAAGTTGTTCGATCGGCGCGCCGAATTGTTCGCGGGAGTTGGCGTAGTCGCGAGCCAAGCGGGCCGCCGCTTCCGCGACGCCGAGCGATTGCGCCGCGATGCCGAGGCGGGCGCCGTTCATCAACGCCAAGACGTAGGTGATGAGGCCGCGTTGGCGTTCGCCGATCAGGCGGCAGGGGGTGTTGTTGAAAACGAGTTCGCAGGTCGGCGAGCCGTGAATCCCGAGCTTGTGTTCGAGGTGGCGAACCTTCACCGTCGGGCCGCGGTCGGCGATGAAGAGGCTCAAACCGCGACCGTCGGCGATTTGCGCTTCGCTCCGCGCCAAGACGAGAAGAACTTCGCCGCAACCGTTGGTGATAAAGCGCTTAACGCCGTTAAGGAACCAGTTTCCGTTTTCGTCTTGCTCGGCGCGAAGACGGACGGCTTGGAGGTCGGAACCGGCGTCCGGCTCGGTCAAAACCATCGCGCCGGTAACTTCGCCGGACGCGAATTTCGGGAGGTATTCGTCCTTAATTTCGTCCGAGGCGAAGGCGTAAATGGTGTCGGCGATCCCTTGGAGCCCGAACATATTCATAAAGGAGCAGTCGCCGCGCGCGACGATTTCGGTCGCCATCGTGTAAATCAGCGTCGGGCAGTTGATCCCGCCGTATTTGCGCGGCAGGGTGAAACCTTGCAGGTCGGCGCGGCTCATCTTGTCAAGGTTTTCCTGGACGAGCGGGTGAAGGGTAACCGTTTGGTTCGCGTTGAGCGTATTGCCTTCTTCGTCGACCTTTTCGGCGTTTTTCGCGAGCGTTTCGGCGGAAATTTCGCCGACGATCTCCAAGACGCGGCGATAGTTGTCGACGGCGTCGTCGAGGTCGCGCGGAGCGTAGTCGGCGTCGCCGTTCGGCGTTTCGCGTTCTTGAATCGCCGCGATTTCTTTCAGGTCGAAGTAGTCGAGAAGAAATTTAATGTCTTGGTTGTCGCTAAAATAATTGGCCATTAAACGCCTCCAAAGGTCGGTTTGATTTTTGCTCTTTTATCGTCGCGGCTCGGACTGGGACGGCGGGTTCGGGAATCGGTTCGGCTCGAAAGCGCGAGCGAACGAACGATTCGGAACGCGGCGTCGGACGGAACGTCGAGCCGCCCGGCGCCGCAAGCGGGGACGAAGCGCGTCGACGTCGGGGCCGAGCGTCGGAGGCGACCGGGGCGTCTTACTCCCGCGCGTCGGCTCCAAGATAAGGAATCGTCCTCATTATATACTATTTGTCCGTTTTGTAATACCCCAATTTTCCCTTGGAGGGCGTTTTTTTTCGCGATTTGCCCCCTTTTTTGACAAAAAAAGCTATTTTGTCGAAGACGCGATTTGAAAAGATAATAAAACGACGCCGGTTAAACGGGTCGAAGCGAAAATAACGGCGTCGAATTTTACCGAATTTTGAGAATTGACGCGGATTAGGGAAAATAGCGAAAGAACGCGGAGGGAAAAACGGCGATGTTTTCTTGGTTTTTTATCGACCGACCGATCTTCGCGACGGTCGTTTCGCTGACGATTTTCGCGCTCGGAGCGATCGCGTTCGTTCGGCTTCCGGTCGCGCAGTTTCCGGACGTAACGCCGCCGGTCGTCAACGTTCGAGCGACTTTTCCCGGCGCCGACGCGGAGACGGTCGCGGAGTCGATCGCGGTTCCGATCGAACGGGAGGTCAACGGCGTCGGCGGCTCCATTTATATGTCGTCGACCTGCGGCGCCGACGGGACCTACTCGCTCAACGTCTTTTTCGAAGTCGGAACCGACCCGAATATGGCGACCGTTTTTGTGCAGAACCGCGTCGCGCTGGCCGAGCCGAGCTTGCCGGAAGAGGTTCGGCGACTCGGAGTCGTCGTCAAAAAGAAGTCGACGAACCTGCTCGCGCTCTGTTCGTTGCGCGAAAAAGAACGGCGCGACGAGGCCGGGCGCGCCTTGCCGCCGACTCGCGACGACTTGTATTTGAGTAATTACGCGACGATTTTCATCGAGGAGCGACTGTCGCGGGTTCCGGGCGTCGGGGACGCGTCGCCGATGGACGAGCGCGATTTCGGGATGCGCGTTTGGCTCGACCCAAATTTGCTGGCGTTGCGGAACGTGTCGGTTCAGGAGGTTTTGCGGGCGTTGCAAGCGCAAAATACTCAGGTCGCCGCCGGTTCGCTCGGAGCGGAGCCGGTTCCGCGGGGGCAGGTCGAAACGCTGAACATTTCGACGCGAGGACGGCTCGAAACGCCGGAGGAGTTCGGCGAAACGGCGATTCGAACGGACGCCGACGGACGCGTCTTGAAGTTGCGCGACGTCGCTCGGGTCGAACTCGGAAAGTACGATTATTCGAGATTTTCTCGTTTTGACGGTTATCCGTCGGCGACCCTTGCGATTTATCAAACGCCGGGCGCGAACGCGTTGACGACGATGAACCGAGTGCGCGCCGAACTCGACGCGATGAAAGCGGAACTCGACGAAAACGGGCTCGAGCTGGTCGTCGGATACGACTCGACGCGGTTCGTCAAGGCGGCGGTCGACGAAGTGGAGGAAACGTTGATTTTCGCCGTTTTAATCGTCGTCGGCGTCGTTTATTTCTTTTTGCAAGATTGGCGCGCGGCGCTGATTCCGGCGACGACGCTTCCGGTTTCGCTCGTCGGCTGTTTCGGCCCGATGGCGGCGCTCGGCTTTTCGCTGAACTCGCTGACTCTTTTCGGATTAGTGTTGGCCGTCGGGATCGTCGTCGACGACGCGATCGTCGTCGTTGAAAACACCAATCGGGTTTTAGCGGAAAATCCGAATTTAACGGCTCGAGAAGCGGCGAAACGGTCGATTAAGCAAGTTTTCGGGCCGATCGTCGCGACCACCTGCGTCGTCGTCGCCGTTTTTTTACCGACGACGTTCGTTAGCGGAACGACCGGGCGGATGTATTCGCAGTTCGCGCTGACGATCGCGTGTTCGACGGTGTTGTCGTCGATTTGCGCGTTGACCCTGTCGCCGGCCCTTTGCGCGCTCTTTTTGAAAAGCGGGGGAAGCGGGAGCGTCGCGGGGGGATTTGTCGATTCTGCCGACGCTATTAATTCTATCGCTTCCAAGGAAAGAAGGGAAAACGAAAAAAACGGAGGAAAGGAAAACGCGGCGCTTTCGGCGAACGGCGCAAGAGGCGCGGGCGGCGAACGACGAAAAGAAGACGGTTGGGCGAATTGGAAAAATTGGGCGAAATTTTGGCTCCTTGGCGGTTGGGCGCGCTTTATCGTTTTAGGGCTTTTTAACGCGACGTTCGGGACGTTCGCGGCGCTTTACGAGCGGGCGTTGCGGTTCGCGACGCGCTTTCCGATTTTCGGAACGATTTTTTGGGGGGCGACGATCGCGGCGTTTTTGATCGGCGTTCGAACCTTGCCGACCGGTTTTTTGCCGAACGAAGATCAAGGCGTTTTGTTCGTCGACGTTCGCCTTCCGGACGGCGCGTCGGCGGAGCGGACGGACGCGACGCTTGGGGAAATTGAGCGGATTTTGCGGGAAATTCCGGCGGGCGAAGGGACGATCGCGGTCGGCGGGTACTCGATGATCGAGGGCGTCGCGGCGCCGAATCTCGCGCTGGCCGTCTTGACGCTGAAAGATTGGAAGGAGCGCGGGTCGGAGGAGAGCGCCGAAACGTTGAAGGCGCGGCTGACGGCGGAACTGGCGCGGCGCGTTCCGGAAGCGCGAACGCTCGTTTTTTCGCCCCCGCCGATTCAAGGCGTCGGGACGTCCGGCGGGCTTGAGTTCGAATTGCTCGACCGGCGCGAAGTCGGTTCGGTCGCGCTTTGGGAAGCGGGGCAAACTTTGACGGCGAAAGCTAGCGAAAGCGGGGACTTTTTAACGGTCGCGTCGTCTTTTAACCCGGCGTCGCCGAAATATTTTCTCGACGTCGACCGCGAAAAGGCGAAACGGATGGGCGTCGACTTGGACGAACTCTTCGCGACGCTCCGAACGCTTCTCGGCTCGACGTATGTGAACGATTTCAACCGTTTCGGTCGGGTTTTTCGCGTCGTCGCGCAAGCGGACGGGGCCTTTCGGCGAAACGAGGAAGAGGCGCTCGACTTGCCTGTCGTCGCGGCGGACGGCGAAACGCTTCCGTTGAAAAGCGTTGCGACGTTGAAAAAGACGACGGCGCCGCGATATTTGAGTCGATTTAATATGTCGCCGGCGATTTTTATGACCGGCGTCCTCGCGCCCGGCGTTGCGACCGGCGAGGGAATGCGAACGCTTGAAACGTTGGAACGTCGTTTACCGATTGGGTTTGCGGTCGATTGGGTCGGCGCGTCTTATCAAGAAAAGGAGACCGGTTCGGTAGTGTATTGGATTTTCGCGGCGGCGACGCTCTTCGGCTTTTTGGCGTTGGCGGCGCAGTACGAGAGTTGGTCGGCGCCGCTGATCGTGATGACGGCGGTTCCGCTTGGCGTTTCGGGCGCGCTCGGAGCGGTCGCGCTGGCCGGGCTCGACGTCAACCTCTTTACGCAGATCGGGCTGACGCTGATGGTCGCGCTCTCGGCGAAAAACGCGATTTTGATCGTCGAATTTGCTCGCGAGTTGCGCTTGAAGGAGGGGAGGGGAATCGTCGACGCGGCGCGAATCGCCGGAAAAACGCGGTTGCGGCCGATCGCGACGACGTCGCTAGCGTTCATTCTCGGCGTCGTTCCGCTGGCGGTCGCGACCGGGGCCGGGGCGGCGAGTCGGCGGGCGATCGGAACGGCGGTTTGCGGCGGTATGCTGACCGAAACCTTCGTCGGAATCTTGATAACGCCGGTTTTGTTCGTCGTCTTGACGCGAATCGCCGAAGGAACAAGTCGACTTTGGCGACGAAACGGCGACGGCGACGCGGCGATTTAGCGAAAAAGAGGGAAGTTTAGCGGCGTTAAAATCGTTGAAACCGTTAAAATTAGCGAAATCGTTAAAACCGCTAAAAAGAAATCGGGACGCAACGTTCAAAGACGTCGCGTCCCGATTCTTCTAACCGCGTCGCTTTTGGGGCGGAGCGGGGGCGATTTTTTTAACCGCGCCCCGTTTGATTAACGCGCGCCGATTTAGGAACGCGTTCCTGTTTTTAAACCTTGATGACGAACGGTTTACGCTTCGCGAGTGCTCCCCATCGGAATGTAAACGAACTCGATTCCTTTGCCGTTTTCCGGGTCGAGGTTGCGCGAGTATCGGCGCGATTCGTCGTTATCCCAGTGTTCGAAGACGCCGAGACTCGGAACCGGTTCGCCCCCTTGACGGTAAACGATTCCGGACGGCGCGTCGTAAGGCGTCGCCATTTCGCGGAGCAAATCGTCGGCGTTGTCGCGGAGCAAAATACGCGGCACGTTGTGGTAGGCCGGTTCTTCGTTGTTTTTCGATTGCGAGTACAAAATATCGAGCCCGACCGCTTGAATCGCCACTTGATCGAACGACGCGAGGAAACAAGCCGGCCATTCCGGATTTTCGTACGGAATCGTCTTGTTGTTGAACGGCGCGTTCGGGAAGTGTTGCGGATAACTGCGCCATTTACGCCCGCAATAAAGGCCGTCGAGGAGGCAAAGGAGCGTTTTTCCGCCCAACGAGGGGGACGCGCAAAGGTCGACGAGCGGATTATAGGCGTTTTTCGTCCCTTTTTGCTTCGTGTTGATGTACTCGTGAAGCTCGCCCGTGCCGCGAATCGAGCCGGCGTGGTTCTTGGAGATCATCGTGATCGCCGTTTGGCCTTCGTCGCCGTCTTCCATATAATTGTACGGATACGAGTGGAGCTTCAACATCGCCAAGTTGACGATATATTCGGCGTCGCGGACTTGCTTCACGACGAGTTTCGCTTCGCGGAAACGGCCCGCCGAAAATTCGACGCCTTCGACCCAGTGCGCGCCTTCGATTTCGCGAGCCGGGTTGCGCGGTTGTTCGCGACGCGCCGGGCCGTCTTGCAAAATGCGAATATTCGGAAATTCGCTCCAAAGGGTCGTCAACATCGCGGA
>JAGBDD010000009.1 GCA_017937685.1 Thermoguttaceae bacterium
CTCGCTTGACGGCGAACGCCGGGCCGACCGCGACGCCGGAACGAAGCGTCGACGAACTCGTCGCCGTCGCCGCCGGGTTCGAGCCGTCGGAACTCGACTTGCCGTTCGCCGACTTTTCGCGTTTGGTCGCTCGCCGACGCGGAATCGCCGACGCCTGCGAGTCGCGCGGCGTCGCGCTGGAAATCCGGAACGCCTTGCGGGAACTCGCCAAACGCGAACTCGCGACGGCGTAAACGCTTAAACGAAAGAAGTAAAAGCGATGGAACAAGAGAAAACGACGGAAGAAACGAAGCCCGAAGTTCTTCAAGAACTCAAACGTCTTGAACTCGAACTTGGCGAAGTGCGCGCTAGCGTTAATGGTCTGGACGCCGAAATCGACGACGCGATAAATCGTTTCGTATCCGTCAAGGAACGCGTCGTCCGACTTATGGCCGAGAAAGCGGAGTTGTCGCGGTCGCTCGACGAAACGAGGGGGCGTCGCGAAGAGTTTGCCGCCGACGCGCGAAAGGCTGAAATCGAGCTTCGGGGAAAACTGGCCGACGCCGAACGCGTCGCCGACCGTTGGCGCGTCGCGCTCGACGCGGCGTTGAACGACGTCGACGTTTACCGCCGCGCGGCGGAATGGTGCGGAGCGGCGGCGATCGCGGCGATCGCGGTCGCGGTAGTCGTGTTTTGAACGAAAGGGGGCGACGATGAATCGGGCGACTTACGAGGAACTGAAAAACAGCGTCGATTTCGGCGACGTTTACTTTGTCGACGAGAACGGCGAAACGCGGAACGTCCGCGCGTTTTACGTCGACGGCGACGGCCAACTTTGGTTCGCGGAAGACCCGGCGAACTTGGAGGCGCGGGGATGACGGCGGCGCCCGAACGGACGGCGCGAACGAGTCGAAGCGAAGCGGCGGAAACGCTCGTCGCGCTCCGGGACTTGCTCGCGATCGCGCGGACGAACCCCGTCTTAACGGACGACGAACGGCGGCGAACGGTCGACGCGGTCGAGCGAATCGCGGCGCGACTCGGCGTTCGAATCGGTTGAAATAACTCGACTTAACAACGAAAGGAAAACGACGATGGAAACGATGAAACTGGAATTTAACGAAAACGAGAGCGTCGAAAAGAACCTCGGCAAGGCGTTCGCGACCCTCGCGGCCAACTCGTCGCGGCGCGGCTTCGAGGCGATGAAGTTGCGGGCGCTCGAAATCCTCGCGAAGGTGAAAATGCGCTTCGACGGCGATTCGGGCGACGAGCGCGGCGCCGCCGAGTTCGCGGTGAAAATGTATCGCGGCGCCGTAATGGACGCGATCGCGAGCGTCGAGTTTCCGGAGACGGTCGTCTTGACGTCGCTCGGAGCGGACGACGGCGAAGAAGAGACGGGCGACGCGGAAGCGCCGGAGTCGAGCGCGGAAACGGAGGCGGCCCGATGAAGTTCGCGGACGTCTTGCCCGGTTTGCTCGCCGGGCGCCGCGCTCGGTTGCGGAATAGACCGCTCGACGACGGCGGCGCCGACCGCGAGTATTTGCGGCTCGGCGCTTGCCGCTTGGACGAGTTGGAGATCGTCTCCGAATACGACAATCCCGGAGGGCGGCCGTCTCTTTACGTTCGACCGTTCCCGTTGCGCCGAAGCGAGTTTAGGCGCGACGACTGGGAGTTTATCGACGACGAAGAAGGGGAGGCGGAGCAATAAATCGGCGCGTCGTTATTCGGCGGCGTTCGCCAACCGCGCCCGAACGGCTTCTAAAGTCAGTTCCCGCGCCGCTTCGGCGAGTTCGCGTTCCGGGTCGACGACGCTTAAAAGGTCGCGGTACTCGGAATCGGTGAAGCGTAAAAAGATTTTATTGCGCCGGAGTTGCGACGCCGGTTTCGGCTTGCGTCCGCGTCGCAACTTCCCGGCGAGTTCTTTCGCTTCGGCGACCGTTTCCGCGTCGTTTGCTTCCTCGGTCGCGATTTCGTCGAGCCGGGCCGCCGTCGCTTCGTCGTTTTCGCGTTCGACGACAAAATGGAACTTTTCACCCGGCTTGAGGTCTTTCGTCGCCGCTTGGAACCCGCTTAAAAGTTGTTCAAAAATTCCGGCGTCGTCGGTGTTTTCAAGGAGTTTGATTTTGCTCATTCGTTTCGGTCTCCGACTTAAAATCGTATCGGCGGGCGATTTCCGCCGTCATCGCTCCCCGCGCGGAGAGCAAGATTTCGTAAATTTCGGCCCAATCTTTCGACGTTTGGCAACGTTGCGCGGCGAAATCGAGCGCCGACAACACCCCGTCCGCCCCGGCGCATTCGGCGCGAATCGCCTTGTTAAGGAGCGAGCGAGTTCGTTTGACGTTTCCGTATTTTTCGCGTAAATCTTTAACCGGCATAGCTTTATTTCCCAAAAACGCCTCCCCGCGTCGTAAGACGCGGGAAGAACGCTTGTTAAAGGTTAGAGGACGAGTCTTTCAACCTCGACGTCTTGGAGCCCGTTCCAGTTGAATTCGAAGGTGATTTTCACCGCCGTGCAACCGAAACGCTTACGCGCGGCGGTTTCGAGCGAGTGATAGAAACCAACGATTTTCCCATTACGGAAGACGACGAACATCGAGTACTTATCCGACATTTTTAACTCCTCTTGTAAAAGTAGAGCTAAAACGAACCGTCGAGAGCTTTTGGAGAACCGTTCTCCCTCTCGACAAAAATAAGTATATCATATTCTGGGCTATTTTCAAGTAGCTCGATAAATTTTCTTGAAAAAACTTGTCTTTCGCTCCCTAACGCGTTCGACGACGGCGTCGGCTCGTAAGTCGAAAAAGCGTTTTCAACGCGTCTAAACGGCGGTTTTGCGCGAGTACGAAAAATTTAAAACGTTCAAAAAACTTTTGGCGGCAAAATTCTTGTCGAAACGCGCCCAATTTTCGAAAAAACGCGAAAAAATCGCCGTCCGACCCCCGGATGTAAAAATAAAAATGGTATAATCGCCGCCGACTCGGAAAGGGGCCCGAATGCCGAAGAAAATCGACTCGAAGACAAAAGCCGCCGTCGTCGCCGCGTTGACCGCCGGAGAATCGCCGGGCTCGGTCGCTCGACGTTTCGGCGTTTCGCGTCCGTATGCGTCGCAGGTTCGCGCCGAAGTCAAGAAGGCGCGTCGCTGTCCGACGTGCGGGGCGGCGCTCGCGTCGACGAAGTGTCTCGCGTGTTGGCTCCGGACGGCGCCCGAACGACGCGGCCCGTTTTCCTCGACCGGCTTCTTCGTCCGTCGCGAACCGGAAGAAATTTGACGCGCTTGCCGAAACGAAAGGAAAAAGTCAACGATGAAAGAACTTCTCGAAACGAAAACCGTTGCCGTTGCGAAGGTTCCGAGCGGCGCGACCGTCGTTCTTTACGGCGCAATCGTCGAAGGCGACCCGACCGAAGCGCAGATCGAAACCGGACGCAACGCGTTGACCGCGACGCTCGAAGTCGTTGGCGCGACGAATACAAGTTCTTATTTGACGCGTTTTCCGGCGGTCGAACTTGCGAACGACGAAACGCTTCGTCTCGACGTCGACGCGACCCTCTCGAAAGTCGCGCCCGACCCGCTTCCGGACGCCGCCGAAGCGGAACCGCTCGACGAAACGTCGTCGTTGGAAGTCGAGTCGCGCGAAGACGTCGCGACCGACGGAAACGGCGAAAACGACGCGACGTCGTCCGCCGCGGCCGCAATCGCCGAAACCGCCGTCGAACCGGAAGCGTCGGAGGCGTAACCGATGGCCTTCGTTTATTTTACGTCGAACGCGTCGACCGGCGCGGGTTCGCTCGCCGAAGCGATTCAAAACGCCCAACCCGGCGACGTCGTCCGCCCCGACGAAACCGTCTTCGAACGCGGTTCGACAATCGAAATCGTTCTCGCGTCGACGCTTAGCGTCGGTAAA
>JAGBDD010000085.1 GCA_017937685.1 Thermoguttaceae bacterium
GCGATTGCGATTTTGACCTAGAAGAATTTGACCATATCGCTTACGATAAAACAAACGAAATGGCCTTGTTTTCTTGGCTAAGGTTGCATCCTATGAACGACGGCCATATTTATCCGGCCGTTATGCTTAACTTAGTTGGCGACGTTTACCTTTTGAATCGACAGTACCGCGATATACCAAAAGAGTTCCGCACGCGATACTACCCAGACCGATACGGCAATACACATCGGATTAAGTACGTCGACAGCCTGCGTCGGCTAGACTCGGCGCTTGATTCGCCCAACAAATCGACTTACGCTTACCAAGATCGGTTTTACTTGGATATCGACCTCGATTTCTTTTTCTATGGTCGCGATTTAAGCAAACTCCAAAAATGGTCTCCGGCCAAAATTCAAAAATATTTCACAAAGGACGCCGACGTTGTAAAATGGCTTGTGCGAAATGTTGGAGGAATAACTTTTGCTCTTGAGCCCAGTTATACTTTAGGGATTTCTAACTCTCTGCAACAATACGACGTACTCCAAAAACTTTTCTTTACGCACGACCCCTTGTGCGATTGGAAGGCGTGCGACTGGAAAGAGTGTTGGAAGCGCTAAAACGAGACGGCTCTTGCGCCGGGCCGGTTGCGGCGCTATAATCGCTTGAATCATAACCTAACCTAAAAACCGCTTTGCCGCCGCGACGCCACTCCGCGACGGCAAAGCAAGGAATCGCAAAATGAACTTGAAGAACGTCGGGAGCGTCGCGCTCCTGTTGGCCGCCGTCGCGTGTATTGCGTTCGGCGTTGGGAAGAGTCGTCTTTTAACCTTGGAGAGCGTCGCCGCCGAAGCCGAAGTTTCGCAAACGGAAGGGCCTAACCAAGCGGGCGTCGCGGACGTCGCGAAAGAGGCGACGACCCGTTCGTTTTTCGAGAGCCTCGGAACGTGGGCGGCGGGGATTGTTATCGCTGCGATTATGGGAATTATCGGATTTTTCAGGAAGAAGATTTTCGGGATTTGGAAGCGCGAAAAACTGTCGGATTTGGAGCGCAACCTGTTGCGCGCGCTCGCGACGCCGGGCGAGAAGGTCGTTATTCGCCGCCTCAAGACGATCGGCTTCGACGAGTATTCTTGCAACCGCTTCCAACTTCCGCAGGATACGCCCGAACAAAAGGACGCCTTAGAACAAGCCCTCGACCGTTTAACGGCCCTCGGATACGCCGAGCATACGGCGACCAGTCGAATCGACGACGAATGGACGGCGAGTTTTCAAGAACGCGAAAAGGCGAAGCGTAAAGGCGCGCCGCCGACGGACTTTCCCCGAATCTAAGACGAACGCCTAAGGAGTCTACCCCAATGGAAGAACGCGAAGAGAATACGGAAATGATCGTCTATCCGTTGCCGAACGGACGCGGACAGGTCGCGCTTACGGCTCGCGACGGCGCGGAAAAGGCGCGCGTCGATTTTTCCCGCCTCGGCTTCGACCTCTTGCGCTTGCGGTCGCAACCTCTTTTAAAAGCGGCGGTTAGGAGAAATTTCAGTTGTTAAGTAATTCTTTACAACTGAAATTTTGCGTCGCCCGCTTCGGCTTTGGGCGTTGGAAACCGAACGCGAGCGGGAAGGGCGCCGCCGCTTAGATTTCGAACGGGTTCGGAAGGTTCAGCGCGTTCAAGTCCATCGGGTTCGTTACGCGGAAGTTTTTGAAAATCGGCGCGGAGCCGGGAACAAGGCGCGCGCCCGAAAGGTCGAGCAAAACCGGGTCGTTCGTCGGACTTCCGTCGGCGTTCAGCGCGCGAACCGTCGCGCCGCTCGCCGCGTCGACGCAGTAAAAACCGGCGTTCGCCTTCTCGACGAACCAACCGCGCGGGCGGTATTGGAGCTTGTAACTCACGTCGTAAGTAACGTCGAAGTTGGTCGTCGTCGACGAAAAACTCACGTCCGCGACCTTGACCGTCCCGGGCGCGAAAACGTCCCAAAGCGGCGCCGCGTTGTGCGCTTGGAAAAACGCGATCGATTTCGACAGCGGGTTCCGACGCTCTTGACGCGAAAAGTTCAGGTTCAAAATTCCGCTCTTGAAGATCAACGGGTCGGCGAAGAACTCGCCCAAACTGTTCGCGTTCAATTCGCCGTCGAGGTCGACCGCCGACGCAAAGTCCTCCGTCTCGATCGACGCCGAGAAACTCAAAAGCGTCGTTTCCGTTTCTTCGTCTTCCTCCGGCTCGTCGGAAGTCGACGCGTTCGAGAACTCGCCGCCGACCGAATACGTCGCTTCCCAACGCCAACGCGTTCCGGACGGCCCCATAAAGCGCGGCGTCGCGTCCGTAAAGAAGACGTTGCGGAAAACGACGCCGTTCTCGACGTAACGGTCGCCGAGCGTCGGGAGGCGCGGGTCGTTCAATATCGTCAAGGGAAGCTCGTCTTCGCGATCCGACCAAACGTTGTAAATAATCGAGCCCGAAACCTTTTTGACCGGCTTGCCCTTGAACCAAACGCCGGTAAACGTTTCCTTCACTTGGCGACCGTCCGCCTTCAATTTTGCGTCGACGACGCTCATCGCGTTTTCTCCTTTCCGTTTCGACCGTTCCGCTTAATTGCCCGAAAAAACAAAACGACGCGCTCCGCCTCCGCCGCCTTCGGCCATCGTTTGGAGATAACCGTTCGTTTGCGACGCTTGCCAAAGCGACTCCCGCGCGACGTCGCGGATTTCCGCCGTCGTCGACTGAATCCGGTTTTGGTAATTCGCCGTGATTCCGCGAACCTGCGACAAGTAAAGCGCTTCGCTTCCGGAGCTCATCGATTTCGCCAACTCGACCTTGCCGCCGCCCGCCTTCGCGAGCGATTTCGTCGCTTCGCCGAATTTCCGGTTGTTCGACTCCATCGCTTCCCAGTAGTCGGACGCGGCCTTGTCTTCGAGCGCTTGACGTTCTTCGGCGGTAATTTCGCGAGCTTTGGCGGCGGCCGCGATTTCGTCCATCGTCTCGTTATATTTCTCGGCGGGCGTTTTCAGCGACTCCATCAGCGCGTCGACGCCGAGCTTCGACCGGGTTTCGTCGCGCTTTTTCGCCTTGTCTTCCGCCGCTTTCTTTTCCTCCGCCTTAATTTCCGCGTTGCGAATCTTGCGGAGCGCGTCTTGCGCCTTGTCGAACTCTTCTTGAACGATTCGACCGTTTTCGAGCGCGTCGCGGTACTTGTTCAGCTCTTCGCGGTAACGCTCCCGGGCCGTTTTCTCTTCGTCGTCGGCGGACTTGTCCAGCTCCGCCGCGCGATCGAGCAGGGCGCCGTATCCGAGATCGGCGAGTTCGCCCTTGCGCGCTTCGTCGCGTTTCTTCGCCGCTTCCGCTTCGAGCCGGGCGCGTTCCGCCTCGGTAATCAGCTCCGCCTTGCGCGCTTCGTTCAACTTGCGGAGCGTCTCCGCGTATTCCTCGTTCGCGGTCTTAGCGGTTTCGAGTCCGGCGATTTGCGCCCGGGCCGCGTCGCGGAGTTGGGAAACCGCTTCGGAGTAACGCTCGCCGTCGACGACGTTTCGTTCGTGCGCGTCGCGCCATTTCGCGACGTTCGCGTTATACGCTTCGAGCGGCGAGAGCGTTTTTTCGCCGTCGACGCAGGTTTCGGCGAAAAGGCGCGTTCGCGCTTCGTCTTTCGCCGCTTTTTCGAGTTCCGCGATCGCGTCGTTGCAACGCTCTTGCGCGACTTTCCCGTCGGCGAGCGCGGCGTTCCATTCGGCGATTTGGGCGGCGACGCTCTTTTCCGCGTCGTCGGTCGCTTGACGCGTCGCGAGCGCGTCGGCGTACTTGTCGCGAAGTTGCTCTTGCGCGGTCGCGAATTGTTCGCTCGAAACGACGCCCTTGGCGAGCGCGTCGTCGAGCCGCTTTTGCGACGTTTCGAACGATTCGTCGGCGGTCGGCTCCGGTTTCGCGTCGAAGTCGACGCCGAGTTCCTTGGCGAGCGCGTCGCGGAACTTTGCGTTAAGATTCTCTTGCGCGGTCGCAAGTTCGGCGCTCGACGCGTTTCCTTCGTCGACGAGCTTGCGCCAAGCGTCGACGGTCGCGTCGTAATTGTCGAGCGTCGCTTCGAACGCCGGTTTCCGTTCTTGCGCAAACTCGACCATTCCGGCCGCCTCTTGCGCTTCGAGCTTTTTTGCGTCGGCAATTTCCGTTTCGATTCGCTCGATTTCCTTTTGAAGCGTTCGGCGCGTCGCGGCGTCCTCCGGCTTCGTTTGGTCGAGAATCGCTTTCAGATCGGCGATTTGCGAAGCCGCTTGCTCCGCTTCCGTCTTTTGCGATTCGGCGAGCGCGGCGACGAACTCGGTAATTTTCGCGATATGTTCCGATTTCTCCACTTCGTCGGCGTCGGTAATTTGGTTCAGAAGCCAATACGCGCCTTTGTTGATATGGTCGGCGCCGAGCGCGCGGAGCAGGGGAATTTCGTTTTCGACGACGTCGTTTTGTTCTTGCGTTAGACCGGTTCGATCGAGCGCCGCGATTTTGTCGAACGCTTTTGAAACGTCGGACTTGCGCGAACCGCTTGCGAGTTCCAACGCTTCGCCGACCGTTTGAATCGACTTTCCGGCCGCCCGCGCCGCGCGTTCGAGTTCTTGAAAACCTTCCGCGTACTCGGAAACCGCCGGTTTTTGCATCGCTTTGAAAATAACGAAAGCGGCGGTCGCTCCGGCGGCGAGTTTTACGTTCGTTCGACCGAGCGCGTCGATTAGAGCGCCGAACGCTTTTCCGGCGACGTTGGCGCCGCGAGCGAGCTTGTCTTCTAAGGTTTGCGCGAGTTTGGCGGCGGAGAGATCGGCCTCTTGGCAAGCGTCGACCGCTTTGTCAAGGTCTTTTGCAAAATCGAAGAAACCGGCGAGCGGGCCGAGCAGGCGGTCGAGGATTTCGCCCAACGCCGAAAGCTCTTCGCCGACGTCGCGACTCTTGCGCTCCGCGTCGTCGAGCCGTTCCGTCAAGTCGTCGACCGCTTCCGCCGCGTCGTTTAAGCCGTCGACAAGTTCGCCCGCGGCGTTGCGAACGTTTCCCAGCTCGTCGCGATAAAACCCCATCGCGAGCTGCGTTTTCGAAAGGCCGTCGACGAAACCGCCTTGAAGCGTCCGGACGCGCCCCAGTTCGTCGACGTATTGGCCGAGTTTGATTTGCGACGCCGAGAGCCCCTCGACGCACTTTCCAAGCGCGTTCGTCAAAAGTCCTTGTTCGTTGTAGACGAGTTTTAACGCCTTTTGACTCTTCGTCAACGAAGCGTTCAGTTGTTCGACGCTCTTCAAAAATTTAACGTCGAGGTCGGTCGTGTCGACCGTGATTTTTACGCCGCTGGAGATAACGTTCGACATTTAAATTTTCCTCTATCGAACGCCAAACGCGCGGCGCTTTACCGCCTAGGCGCTCGTCGTTCGTATTTCCAAGGATAAAGCAAGTAATCGACGAGAAGTTTTTTCTCCTCGCTCGTGAACTCGCGTTCTTCTTTGCAAATTTGGTATGCTTTTTCTAACCCAAGCAATTTAAAACGCCCTATCCGCGCAAGTCGCGAAAGGTTGACGGACGTTTTCATAAGCGCCGTAACCAACCAAAGGGAGACTCCGATCAAAAAAACGAAAAGCGGTTCCGGCAATTCGTCGAAGCGTCGCAGGGCGGCGGGCGTCGCGACGAAAAAACCGACGGCGACGACGCGGAGAAGTCGATAGGCGAGTTGACGGCGGTCGTCTCGTTTGCGTTCTTCGCGTTCTCCGTCGCGAAGTTCTTCGTGCGCAAGCGTTCGCGCGGCGAAGCCGGCGTGAATCTTCGATTTGACTTCTATCGCCGCTTGGCGCGACGCGTCGACGTTTCCGGCGTCGTAATCGCGTCGAAATTCTTCGGTATTCCCGATTTTGCGCGTTCCGTCGTTCAGGTAATAAGCGATTCGCATCGTTTTCGGTTCCTCTCGTTTTCGGCGAGACGGCGCGAGCGTTCCGACCGCTCGAAGCGCGGCGCCTCTTCTCTAAGGATACCGAAATTTGCGCCGATTTCAACCCTTCCGACGCGCTTTTCTTTGCATTTCGCGAAGTTCGCGCGCGGCGGCGGTTCGGCGTCGTTTTTCGGCGAAGATTTCCCCGACCATTTTTTCGTTAATTTCCGCGATTTTTTGCAGGAGCGTCCAATACGTTTCCGCTTTGGCGCGTCGCAAAAAATGATCCGGAGCCGAAACGCGATACCTTCCGGGCCGCCAACCGCCTTCGTGATATTGGCCGTACTCGCCGGGGTCGCGCGGGTCTCTCGACCGAAACAAATTATGCTGGAACTGGAACCCCGCCATCGCCCAAAGTTTCCGGTCTTTCCGATAGTCCTTCACCTTGTCGCCGATCGATCGCGAAAGAAGCCAATGCGGCCGACTCAAATTCTCAACGGCGAGCCGCGCCGTTTCGGTCGCCCATTCGTCGAGCGCTTCCCGATAACGTGGCGCGAGTTCGTCGTTCATCTCTTCGAGCGACTCGATCAGCCCCTCGAACGCTTCGATAAAACCTTCGATGAAATATCCGGCCAACGTTTAACCCTTTCGTTAAATTTAGTTGGACGAGCAAATTAGCGACCGACGGGAGCGACGAAACCGAACTCGCGCGGTCGCGACCGGTCGCCGCTCGTCGACGTAAAGAAAACGATTCGGCTTCCCGGCGTCGCGTACCGCCAACGCCAAAGCCGTCCGGACGCGGAGTCGCGAGCGACGGGAAACGACCGCTCGACGCCGTCGTCGCCGACGACGGTTAACGTCGCGAACCGCTCGAACTCGCGCAAGTCGACGTCGGAGAACGCGTCGATCGACGCCGACCAAGAACGAACGGGAAGCGGAACGGCGCGAGCGCCGCGCGTCGCGTCGAGCGCTTCGGCGCTCGCCGCCGTTTCGGGTCGAACGCGGAGCGCAAGCGTCGAGCCGTCGCGTCGGGTCAGCGTCGCCGGGAGCGCGACCGCGTCGGCGAGTCGGGAAAGAAGTTTGCGCGGGTTCATCGGGCGGGATTCCTTGGCAAAACAAATTCGTTGAAATAGTTTTTGGTAACTTGACAGTAACTCAAAATAAGGTATACTAACAAACGAAGGCCGGGACGTTCTCGGTCTTATTTTCCCCTTGAATTAGGAGGATTATCAATGAAAAGAGCAATTCTTTTCGAAGTGGTTCGCGACGGCGAAGTCCTCGCGTTCTTTCCAAAACTTCTCGACGCGATTCTCTTTTACGACCGCGAGGCCGATAAAAAAGCGTCCGTCGAGCGCGTCGAATATTTTTTCGAAGCGGGCGAGCAAGTCGCGAGTAATCGTCGAATTTTGATTCGCCAATAGTTTGGGGCGGCCCCCTTTCGCAAGGGAGGGGGCCCGTTTAAAAAGGAGACAACAATGCCGATTAAGGAATTAGTCGAAAGGTACAAAGGAAAACCTCGCGAAGCGTTGCGCAAAGCGGCGCGCGCCGAACTTCCCGGCGCGACCGACCTTTTCGTCGCGCTCGAAGTCGCGGCGAAGAACCGCAACGAGTCGGACGATTGGCGCCGCCTTCACAACGCGCTTATTCGAGCGCGGGAAACGATGTTTGCCGAAATCGCTCGACGGTACGACCTAAAATCCGCGAAAGGGGAGGCCGACGGTGATCGAACGTAAATTAACGCGGGCCGAAGCGCTCGCCGAACTCGAAGGAAAACGCTCGCTCGCGGGAAACGACGCCGCGCTCGAATACCTCGCCCGCTCGATCGAGTCGCTCAAGCGGGCGGGCCGCAAACCGAAACCGGCGAACAAACGCCGTTCGATTCAAACGATGGTTCGCTTCAACGCCGACGAATTCGCGTTGATCGAAAAGGCGACGGCGGACGACGACTTGGAGCTTGCCGCCGCCGTTCGCGCTCTCGCTTTGGAAGCGGCCCGGGCGCGCCTCGCCGAGTAAACGTCTTTACGCGAGCGCTTTAATCGTCGTTTTGGAAACGCTTAGCGTTCCGTCGTCGTTTAATCGAACGTCGGTAACGACTTCGACGTCGACGGTCGGGAGCGCTTTAATAAAAAGCGTCGAAGCGCCGGTCGTCGGGTCGGCGCCGACCGAGGCAAGCGTCGAGCCTTTCGCGACTTGAATTTGGGTAATCTTGACCGTTTCGGTTTGCGGCGAATCGGAGCGGGGGAAATATTTCGCGTAAAAGTTGTAGTCTTTGGCGAGCGAAATTTCGAGCCAACTAGCGCCGCCGGTCGAAACGGAGTCGCCGCTTGCGCCCGGGGTAAACGAAACGCCGACAAAATCGTCCGACGAAAAGCAAACGTTGGCGCGACGTTCGCCGTAAGCGTCGGACGAAACGTTTTTGCGGTTCGCGACGATCGCTTTCAAAACGCCGAGGTTGGTCGCGCTTAATTCGTTCGTCGTCGCGTCGTAACGGAGCGAAACGCCGATGCAATCGCCGATTCCGATTTCGCGAGCGACGTCGGTCGTCAAAACGTCCCAACGTCCGCGCCAAACGACCCAAATTCGCCCGGAAATAAACGGTTTGCCGTCCTCCTGCTTCCTCCAAGGAAGGTAAGCCTTTTGCGACGGTTGCGCCGCCCAAGGAATATCGTCGAAGCGGATATAACAGCGCCAACGTTCCGCGTCGACGTCCCAACTCCATCCGGCGCCGTGTATCGTCGCAAGGCGAACGTCGTAAAAAAGCGATCCGTTTCCCGTCGCCGCGCCGTTCGCCGAAGCGCCGCGAAAGACCGCCGCGTCGACTCTCCGCAACCAGTCGAGCGAAACGAGAACGCCGTCGTTGTTTCCGATGTTCATTCTTTGCGAATCTCCAAAGTCGTTTCGTTGAGTTCAAGTCCCAAACCGCGCCAAAGGTCGGCCGCCGTCGGCTCGCGTTCGAGCGTCGGGTCGGGGAAAAGGATAAAATCTTTCAGCGGAAGGGAGCCGGTCGACTGGAATTGGCAAGTCCGGGCGGCGAGGTAGTCGTCGCGTTTCCAGTCGAGCGGGCCGAACAGGTCGAAAACCGATCGCCAAATTTCGCGTTCCCAAGTCGGGAGCGCCAAAATCTCTTGAACGCTCTTTTTCAGCGCGAACGCCAAGCGAAAGAGGAACGCGAAGTCGGCGTCGTCGATTAATTTTTTTTTGCCGTTTCGAACTCTTCGCCGTCCGGGGCCGTTTCGGTCAAGCCGACCGAAAACATCCGGAAGAACGGCAAGAACGACGCGGCGCGGACGGCCGACTTGTCCGCTTCGGTCAAAAGCGGCTTGCCGTCGGAGTCGACGAGCGCGAGAAGCGCCGCCTTAAAACCCGCGTCGAAACGTTCCTCCGGCGCGTCGTCCTTGCGGTAAAATTTGACGAAATAATCGTTGAAAACGAGCGCTTCGAACCCGTTCATCGGGCGAAGAAACGCCTCCGTTTCGTCGTTCCATTCGGAAATATCGACGCGGCGAGGCGTCTGCGGGAGCGGTTTAATCTGCATCGCGATTCTCCTTTCTTAATCAAGCGGCGGCGGGCGCGGTCGTTTTCTCGACGACGACCGTTCCGTCTTTCGGGTCGACCGTCATCGTCGCGGCGCAAACGTCCGAGCCTTCCAGCGGACGCCCCGACGCTTGAAACGCGAGGTTCGACGTGATTTGCGCCTTCGCTTCGCCGCTAATGGAGCCGTCTTCGGTAATGAGCGCGGCGGTCGCGAACCCGACGACGTAAACGCGTTTCCCGTCTTGAAGCGTCTCCTTATATTGTCCGACGAGCAAAAGCCCGAGGCGGTTGTCGGCGACGTTTGGAATCGCGTCGAGCGTCTTGTAAATCGACGCCTTATCGAACGGGCGGCGCGACGCGAAAGTAATCGTTCCCGGCGTCGTTTTTCCCGATTCGTACCGCGCGTACTTGTCCATATCGCTAATCGAGTTTAGTTCGAGCGTTTCAGACGTCGTGCCGGAGCGGCTGATATTCGTGAAGACGTAGCCTTCCGGAATCGCGTTTTTCGTCCCGAACTTCAAGCCGACGACCGCCGGATCGGTTACCGGGTTGTGATTCGTCCCGTTCGGGTCTTGCGCGAGGAAGGCGACAAACATTTGATAAGCGAACATAGCGAAGAAGTTCCTTTCGTTGCGTTAAACGTAATCGCTAATCGGGGTTAAAACGGTAAAGTCGACGAAGCCGTAAAAGGTTTCGCCGACGACGAAACCGCGCTCGTCGGGGAGCGTTCCGAGATCGTCGAGCGTCCAAGACGCGATTCTTGCGTCTCGCTCCAACTCGACGCAAAAATCGGCGATTTTCGAACGAAGCAACGCCGCTAACGCGACCGCGTCCGCCTGCGTTTGGGCGCGGCAAGCGCAAGTCAGTTTTCGCGTCTGTTGGAAACGCCCGTCGAGGAAGGTTTCAGTCGTCGCGTCCGTTTCGACGAACTCGACTGTCGGCGTTCCCGTCCATTCGCGGTTCGCGTCGGCGTTCGAGAAGACCAAAAAGTCGGGGAACCGCGCCGTCGCGACGTCCGCGAACAATTCGCAAAGGGGAAGAAGCGTCGTCATTTCACCTCCGCGCCGATTCGGAACGCGAGCGCCGCGCCCGTTTTCGGGTAAATCAAAAAGTCGACGAAGTAAACGCCCGGTTTTTCGAACGGAAAGGACGCGCGACTCGGCGGCGAGTAACGGAAGTTGTAATCGAGCCCGTTCGTGTCGACCGCGTCGGGCTCGACGAACGCCGACGGATCGATTTCGAGATTTTCGAACCCCGGAACCGGCGCCGCGTTCAACGTCGACGCCGAATAAAGCGCGAGGGAACCGGTCGCGTAATAAATCGAGCAAGAAATCGGGGCGCGGTCGATTCCTTCGGCGGCGAGTTCTTCGGGCGTCGCGAGGTTTGCGGCCGCGTCGAACAGCGCGCCGTTTTCCGAGCGAATCAGAGCCCGAAAACTCGGCGTTTGCCGTTGCGTAAGTTGAACTGTTTTCATTGCTTGGCGTTCCTCCTTTTCCAACGATTAAACGGCGCGATCGACCGGGACGGCCCAAGCGGCCGCGACCGAAAAACGCGTCGCTGCGTCGCCGTCTTCCGGAGCGCCGGGAGTTTCAGCGCCGAGGACGGCCCAAGACGCGACTTGCCAAAACGGCGCGAGCGGCGAACCGTCCGCCGAATCGACGGTAAACGTCGCGCCGTCGAAGATTCGGAAGCGTTCTTTTCCGCTTAGCGCGACTTCGAGCGGCGACGCGCCTTCCGTCGGCGTTGTTGCGACGACTTCCCAACCGTTTGGCGCGGCCGCGTTTTCCCGCTCGACGCAAACCCTCGCCGTCGGGTTGGTTGCGCTCCATTCGAGTCTTGCCGTCGTCGGGCCGGTCGCGGTCGCGGCGAACGTTTCGACTCCGGCGCCAAAGTCGACGACGCGAATTGTTTCCGCGAACGTCGCGGCGGTCAAGTCGGTTCCTTGCGGCGTCGCGAAATAACCGGCGCCCGTAAACGTCGCGGCGCCGACGGTCGCGCTCTCCGTCGCCGTCAAAATCGCGTCGACGTAAGTCGCGTCGATTGCGTTGGAAGTCGCGGCGGTTGCGTTGGTTTCGTCGGTCGACGCTCCGGCGTTAAATTCGACCGTCGCGCCGTTTCGAATCGTCAACGCGTTTGCTTTAACCGTCGCGTTTGCAAGGGTTAGTTTCGCGTTTGCATTCAAAGTCAACGAC
>JAGBDD010000086.1 GCA_017937685.1 Thermoguttaceae bacterium
GCTCGCAAACGGAACGTCGCGCGGTGGAGGTCGGTCAAATTCTCGACGCGGCGCGGCGTTTGCGCTTCGACGCGCTCGGCGCCCCAAACCGCCGCGAAAGCGACCGCCGCCGCGAAAAAAAAGCGTCTCATCGTCTTATCCTCAATAAAAATAAAGCTCGCCGGTCGACGCGACGACTTCCAACACGCCGACGAAAACGCCTTGATTCGTCAGCGAAGCCGCGTCGTAAACCGCCTTCGCCTCGACGCTCTCAACGACGACCTCGCGCCCGTCGGCAAGAGGAACTCGCCGAAGCAAAAGCGCTTTTTCGATTCGTTCTTCGAGCGCGATAAGTTCGTCGATTCGCTCGAAGTCGCGCTCCGTTCCGATATGTTTTCGAATCGCGATTTGCGCGACCAGCGTCGACGACCAACCGTCGCGAGTCGTCGAAACGGCGCGTCGAGCGACCGGCGCGATTTCGATTTTCAAACCTCGGTCGGAACCGACTTCGTAAACCGGCGCGAACGTCGCTTCGACCGTCGCGTCGACGGCGATTTCGTCGCCGACAACGTTCGCGAGCGACCGCGCGAAGGCAAAAGACGAAGAAGTTTTATTTTCGCTCATTTATCTTTCGCTCCGTTAAAGCGCGTCGTCCGCAGCGCGCAAACCCGAAACGCCGAACGTTGCGGGTCGCAATAGCGCCAAAGCTCGTCGCCGATCGGCGTCGCGACGTAGGTTTCGCCGTTCGTTTTAACGACGTCGCCGCGTTTCGGACGGTAAAGCCGGGCGTCGAAAAAGATCAAATCGACCTTTCTCGACGTCGTTTTCGCGCCGAACTCGTCGTAAATCTCGACTCGCGTCGCGCCCAAAACGACGGGCGTTTCGAGGATTATGTTTCCGTCGCGAACGACGGCCGCGTCTTGCGCCGCAAACCGACGCAAAGAATCGCTCAAATATTCGATACCCTCTCGCAAAACGTCCGTCGTTTCGTCCTCCGCGTTAAGCGCTACAAGTCGAGCGCGACCAAAGCGACGCGCGTCCAATCTTTAAACGTCGAAAACGCGCCGTCCAACGCGTCGAGCGCGCCGTCGGTTTCGTCCGATTCCGCGTAAACGAGCGTTCCGGCGACTTCCAGTTCGTCCGTCAAATCGTCCCCCGTCTCGGCGTCGTAAACGGCGACGCGCGTTCCGGCTCCGACGCGAATCGCTTCCGTTTCGGAGCCGGAATCGTAATCGTAAAGCGCGACCCAATCCAAAGATTACGCCGCCCGATAATTCAGCGCGACCGAAACGGTCGCCGCGTCCGACGCGGCCTCTTCGACGCAAACGTCCCCGGTCGAAACGATCGTCTCCGTCGCGTCGTCCCAATAACACGCCGCGCCGACGGAAAACGACTCGGCGCCTTTCGGGAACTCCCAAACGCCGTCCGTTTCCAACGTCCCGACCTCGCCAGGCGCCGTCGGACGAACGAGACAGCCGACCAAGTTCCCGACGACGACCGCGCCCGATTCCAGCGTTTCACCCGCGTCGTTCAGCCAATCGATCGCGCCCGCGTTATATTTTCGCACAGCGACAGCCATTTACGTCTCCTTTATCAATTCGATTAACGTTTTCTTTTCCCAATCGTCTTCGACGAACTCGCTCGGCGTCGCCGAGTCCGCGACGCGTCGCCAAAACCGCCCGCCGAAAGCGACGACGTCGCCGACGACGTAAACCTTCGACGCGTCGAAAAGCGGAGCGACCGCCGCGACGTCCAACTTCTCCGAGAACGCGACGCCGCCGACGCTTAAACTCGATTCGACGGCGAGTTCGCCGCCGCTTCCGTCGCTCCGACGGAAGACGCGCAAGTTCCCTTTAAGCTCCGAGTCGGCCAACGATTACGCCTCCCCGGTCGACTTGACGACGCCGCGAAAGTCTTGCGCCGCGACGCCGAGCGCGTCGAAGTCCGCGTCCGCTTGCTCGACCGTCGGCTGATCTTTCCCGTCGAGAAACGCGACTTCGAACGCCGCGAGACGGTTCGGGTCGGTCAACAAAAACCAAGCCTTTTCGCTCGCGCCCGTCCAACCTTCGGCGCTCAAATAACTCGACGAAACGACCTTAAACCGCCCGACTTGCGGGTTGTAATTCGACGGCGACAACGTTCCGTCCGCGCCGCCGACGAACTGCGTCGCTTTCGACGACGTCAACGCCTTGTCTTCAAGTTCCGGCGGAACGAGCAAAATCGACGGACGAACGCCGATCGGCGCCCCGCCCTTGCGCGTCATTTTGGCGAACTGCTTGCGCGCTTCGGAGATCGCGTCGAGCGAAAGTTCCGACTTCGCGCCGGTCAAAAGGTTTTTATTCGCCGTCGAATAGAAGTCCTTGCCGTCTTTCGTTTTCGGCGGGTTCAGGAAAAGCTCCCAACACGCTTCGTTCACCGCGTCGGCGGCGCCCATCCCGACGCGGTGCGGAATCCGAGTCAGCGCGCCGAGGTCGTCGTTGCGCAAATCCTCGCGTTCGAGCGCGAACATAATCCCGTAAGTCCCGGCCTTGACTTCGTATTTTTCGTCGGAAACCGTCCCGTGTTTCAGCCGGGAGCCGCGCGGGACTTTCTCAAATTTCAAGCCGTCGCTAAGTCGATAGCGTTCGCGCGCTTGGAAGTTGTGAACGGACGAAATTTTGAAGGCTTGCCGCCATTCGCTTTCGACGTATTCGAAGCCCGCCAAAAGCGCCGCGTTCGCCGCTCGCGACAACACATAGCTAAGCGCGGTCGTCGAGAACGCCGCTCGCAACCAGCCTTTCGCGTCGCGTTTGTAACGCGGAAGCGGTTGACCGCAAACCAATTCGACGAACTCTTCGAGCCCCGCGTCGCGATAACGGTCGGCGGCCTCGAGGTCGGCTTCGGTTTCTTTCTTTTCGTTTTTCGTTTCCATCGTCGATTTTTCCTCCTTGTTTTCGAGCGTCGACCCGCAAACGACGGTCGACGAGGTCGCCGAGTCCGCGCCGTATTCGACGACGCTAATTTCGTACAGTTTCGCCGCTTCGACGACGTAAAGCGGCCCTTCGAACGTTCGACCGTTGACGTCGACCGTTTCGCCCGCTCGAACTTCCGCGATTTTCGTCGGATACGCTCCGATCGACGCTTCCCAAGGGAACCCGGCGCGGGACGACGACGTAAAATCTTCGGCCCATTCGGTCTTGCGCGACGCGACGCCCTCGACGACGAGCTTGCCGTCGCGGATTTCGCTCTTCTCGACGCGTCCGATTCCGCGTTGAAAAGAGTGCGCGTAAAAGACCGGGATTTTCGGCTTGGCAAGTTCGATTCCGTTCAAGTCGACGACGACCGGCAAGTCGTATCCGGCGGTTTCCATCAAAGCGCCGGTATAGGCGACCATCTCGAATCGCGCCGGAGCGTCGCCGTTCGACGCGGCGAATTTCAACGGTTCGCCGCAAAGCAAGTTAATTTTCGTCGCCTTCATCGTCGCCGTCTTCTCCTTCGTTTTCGTCTTCGTCGTCGGAACTCGCCGTTTGCGGAACCGCTTCGTCGAGCGGCAAACCGAGTTCTCGAAGCAATTTAATTTCGTTCGCGCGCTGTCGCAACGCGTCTTCGTAATCGAGTCCCAACTTGCCGTATTCGATCGCGAGGTTCGTCGCGTTCGACCGCAACCGAATCGCTTGCGCCTCCGCTTCCTTTTTCGGGTCGACGTGTTCGAACCCGTCCCAATACCAAGCGACCGGCGGCGGGGAAAGCGCGCTCCGCCCGCTTTGCCGTTCGACCAGCGCGAACTCGCGATACCAAGCGGCGAAAATCGACCTTAAAACGGAAACGCCGCATTCGCGTTGTTCGAGCCGAATCGCCCGCGCGTACTCTTGCCAATCGAGCCGCCCCGACGCGTAATTGTGTTTCAAACTGTCGCCGAGCAACAGATTCACCGGAATTTGCAACGACCGCCCGATTTCGCCGAGCAGTTCCCGCTTAAAATCGCCGTAAGTCGTCGTCGGTTGCTCCGCTCGAAGTTGCGTCAACGAATAGCCTTCCGGCAACGTCGTCGCCGACCCGCGCGCGATTTCGACTTCGTCGAACCATTTCGGCAATTCCGGCGGCTTCGAGCCGTACTCGACCGCGCACTCGTTCGGCGCTAAGGACGGCCGCGTAATCCGCCGCGATCTCCGCCGCCGCGACGACCGCCAAGGTGTAGCGCCGCAAAAGCGCGAAAAGCGGAAGCGCGACGGCAAGTTCCGGTTCTCCGCGTCGTTGCTCGGAAAACGTTCGGCGAAACCAATGAACGACTTCGTTTGCCTTGTACGTCGTCGCGACGTCCCAACTCGACGGAACCGACCGCCGCGAACCGTAACGGCAAAAGTCGACCGACAAGTCGCCGAGCCGCGTCGACGCGACGCGATACGAAACCGGATTCCCGTATTCGTCGATTTTCAGCCCGTCGACGTCGAGCGGGTCGTTCGAATCGTAAGGAGCCCGAACGCGCTCCGCGTCGAACGGCGAAACATCGAGCTTTACCGGCCCGGCGAGATTTGGGTTTCCGTGCAAGAGCGCGAACGCCTCGCCGTCGACGAAGCGCGAAACTCTCATCGAGCGTAATTTCGCGGCGAGTCCGATTTCCTCCGCCCATTCGCAGAACGCCCATTCGACGCGCTTATTAAACTTGCGATCGTCGCCGAGCAGTTGCGGACGCGGGCCGCTTCCGACGACCGCGTTCGCCCAAAGAAGCCCGGCGCCGCGAGCGTAGCAGTTGTTCGCGAACTCGTACCGCGACCGCTCGCGAAGTCGCCGTCGCGTGTCCGGATCGAGCGCCGCGTCGCCGCCGAGCGAATCGGCGCGGCTCCAATAAGCGTCGAGTTCGCGCGACGGTCGCGCCGCGTCGTACCGAGACGCCGCGCGCAAAACGAGTTCTTTGAACAAAACGTTTTCGCTCGCCTCGTTCGCTTCTTCGCGTCGTCGCCTTATCAATCGCCCGAAAAACCCCAAAATCGCCCTCGCGTCGCCTTTGTTTTAACCGTCCGTCGCAACGGATACGACGAGCGACGCGAAAAAAAACGTTTAAGCGAAAAAAAGGTTAAAATTTTCAGGTCGGCGACGTCGGAAAATCGTTCGAAGCGGCGGAAGCGCGACCGACGCCAACCGCGTTTTTTCTCGCCGTCGCCAAACTTGCGAGATTCGGCGTCGCCGTCAAGCGCAATAGGTTAAGCAAAATTTTTAAGTTTTTTTCGAGAAGAGCGCGACAAACATCTTACAATCTGCTTTAAATATGTTATATTATATTTGTCGGGGAGAGGAAGACTTCCTTCCTTTTCGGCGACCAGTTTCACCTCCAGAATAGGAGACAAACAATGATTGGCGCTAAGATTATCTACCGCGTTTACGGGCCCAAAGGCAAAGCGGTCTTGGCGACGCCCAAACGCGGCGAAGCCTACAAGGCTATGCCCGACGGCGGAGCGCTTTTCAAGCGGCTCCTCGCCCGCCTGGCGTTTGATTCGAGAACCGTTCTCGAAATCAAGCTGACGAAACGGCTGACCAAGTAGCGCGGTCGATAACCCCGAAAGTCCCGTCTCCCGCAAGGGAGGCGGGGCGATTTTGACAAAAATAAACGGAGGCAACCGATGGGAATACGCGAATTAGGGCAAATTTACGGCCCAAAATGCAAAAACCGCGTCATATTGCGTCGAGCGGTTAGCGCGGAACTGCCCGGCGGCGCGGAGTTATGCGGTTTGGTCGACGATCTTTATCGCGCGAAAGTTAAAAACCCGGCGTTCGAACCGTATTGGGAACGCGCCGTTGCGACGCTCGACAAAATGAAGGACGAAATCGCGCGACGATACGACTTTAAAACGGCGAAAAAAGAGGAAAGCCAAGATGGAAACGAGGAAGAAAACGGGTAGTTTCACTGTCGAAGATATGCTCGCCGACCAAATGATGCGCGACCCCGATTACGAGGCCGCCGACGAGGAATTGCTCGCTTGGCGCGACGCGGAAGTTTCGAAATTACGCGCCAAGGCGGAAAAACGCCGAACGGGACGCAAGCCGAAACCGGAAAGCGAACGCCGTTCGATTCGTTTTTCCGTTTGCTTCAACGCCGCCGAATATCGCGAAGTCGAAGCGTTCGTCGGTTCCCGCGAAACCGGCGAAGTTTTGCGCAATCTCGTTCTGGAAGCGATCGCGCAAAAGAACGCCGCCGACTAAGAACCTCGACGCCGAACCGCGCTTAATCGGCGTGTCGGAAGCGCGCGAACCCGACTTTTTTCATCGCGTTCGCGGCGCCGCCGTTGGAGCGTTTGCGCAAATATTCCTGCGCGGCGATTTGTTCCGCGATCGAATATTGCTCGACGCTTCCGGCGTCGGTCGCGACCTTTTTCGGCGCGGCGGCGCGTTCCGCAAATTCTTCAAGTCTCTTGTCGATTTTTTCGTTTTCCATTCTCGTTCTCCTAAACGTTGAGTCCCGCCGCCGTCTTTTGGAACAAAACCTCCGCGACGCCGCCGGGCGCTCCGGGCCCGCGCTACCGCGCGAGTTCGGTTTCCTCGCTCCCGCTGGTCGCTTGCCTATTCGCCCAATTTTCTTAAACGCCCGCTCGCGTCAAGCCGCGCCAATTTTATGCGCCGCGCCGCGCCAACCGAACGAAGCAAGCCGAAAGCCAAACGCAAAGCGTTTGTTCTATCGCGCCCCGCGCGGTTGAGCGAAAACGTTGGCGACCAACGGGAGCTGAGCCGTCGCGCCGCGCTATCGTCCGCGACGGCGTTCTCGTTGAATTTCGGCGAACGAAACGCGACGCGGCGCCAAACGCGCCTCCGTCGGTTCGGGCTCGGCGTTGCGCGACGTCGGCAAAACGGCCCCGCTCATCGACGCGCCGACGGCGCAACCGACCAAACAGTCGAACCAGTGGTTGTCCGGACGTCCGCGCCGAATCTTCCACTCGTCGACGCGACGCTCCGAATCTTCGCGCTTGACGGCGACGCGATATTCCGCCGCCAAGTGTTTCGCAAGCGCCGCGCGTTCTCTTTCCTCGCCGCTCAACGAAAGCGAACCGACGTCGCCCTCCGGCGTCGCGAGCCGCCCGTGAACGAACGTCTTCCAAAAGTTCGCGTCGATAAGGACGCGGCGAACGTTGCGCGAACCCGGTTCCGCCGGAACGCGCCAATGCGGGCCGATTAAGTCGCCGCGCTTGCGCCGGTAATCGCTAAACGGTCGAGACGACGCGCCGACGTAAACGCCGTGCGACGGCGTCAAAATCGCCCCGTGCGGCGAACGGCGGCAAAAACGGTAAACGACGTCGGTCGACTGCCCCCAGTTCGCGTCGATAAGAACGCGGTCGAAACGCATAATCAACCCGTCGTCGCGGGGAACGCCGTCGCCGATCATTTTGTCGGTCAGCGCTTTCAACGCTCCGTAAATCGCGCCTTCAAGCCCCGCGCCGGGATGAGCGTCGAGAAGCGTCGGCGACGCGTCCGCCAAGCGGTAAAAATCGCGCTTCGGTTGCTCCGGATAAACGCCCCAATCGACGACGGCGCCGCCAAAATCGCGCTCCCACGCGACCGCCGCCCAAAAGAGCAGGTCTTTGTGAACGTCGACGAAGCCGGTTAAGATTTGGCTTTCGGTCGGCGCCGTGCCGCGTCCGCAACCGCTCGTTTTCGCGACGATTTCCTCCGCGCTCAACACCTCGCCGTCGCCTTCGTCGACGACGACCGGCTCGTTTTGATACTCGCTCATAAACGCCGCTTCGTCGCGGAATTTGAGATTCATCGCGAACTGAATCCCCGACAGTTCGTCGTCGTTATGCCGCGCGGGCCACGACGCGACCGCGCCTTCGTCCATCGCCTCGCGGTTCGCCCGATAAAATTCCGTCGCCTGCGAACCGTCGCCGTCGTTCGCAAGTTCCGCTTCGAGAATCGCGCGGTACTCGTCCCAAAGCGCGGCGTTCGTCGGCGGCGACTCCAAAAGCCGATACTTTTCGCCGCGAAAACCGGGATTCTTCTTTCGGTCGAGCAAGCGACAGGCCAAGTCGTTTTCGCAAACGACGGTCGTCGTAATCAGGAGCGCGATTTTTTTCCCCGGCCCCGCCATCCCGAGAATATCCGCTTTAATAATTTGCTCGCGAACGTCGGTTTGCGCCTTGCTTCGCGCCGAGTCGCGCGTTTGCGGGTCGTCGACGAAAGCGAGCGTCGGGCGAACGAGCGTTCCGTCGGCGCGAGCGTGTTGGAGCCCGCGAATCTCGGCTCCCGACATACCGGCGCACTGGATAACGACGCCGGACGTTCGCGCTCCTTCGAGCGTCGGGAAAACGATTTTGTTCGCGCCCCACTCGATCCGCGTCGGAACGCCAAGATAACGCCGCCCCTTTTGCCGATGCGCGACGCGTTCGAGTTTTCGAATCGGAACGCAAACTTCCGGGAAGTCGGTCGCAAGCTCGGCGTTCGTTTCCAGCCAAGTCTTGATCGTCTCGAGCAAATTTTGAGCGCGGTCGCTCGACGCGGCGATCAAAACGACGTAATCGGTTTTCCCGGTCAGCGCCGCCCAAAGAACCGCCAAGACGGAAAACGTCGTCTTCCCCGTCCCGCGCGGCGTCGCCAACGCGAACCGCATCGCCCGCAACTTCTCGGCGAGCCGAATTTCCTCGCTCTACTCGCAAAACGCCCACTCGATTTTTTGCCGGTCGCGGCGCGTTCGGTCGTCGGCGTCGACAATTTGTAAACGCGGGCCGCTCCCGACGACGGCGTTGGCGATCGTCAGTCCGAGCCCGGTCGCGTAGCAGTTGTTCGCGACTTCGTAACGCGCCCGTTCGCGAAGTTTGCGCCGCGTTTCCGGGTCGAGCGACGCGTCGACGCTCCGCGAGTCGGCCCCGCTCCAAAATCGGTCGAGGTCGCTTTCGGGACGCGTCGCGTCGTAGCGAGTCGAACGCAAAAAACACCGCCGAACGGGCCGAACGACCGCGCCCGATTTTGGAGCGACGGCGACGACGTTCGCTTGCGTTTTTCCGCCTTGTTTTTTCGAGTTTTCAGTCATACTGATATTATATATAAATACTTGAAAAACAAAAGTTTAAACATTCCAAAAACCGGAATTTTGTAATAGTTCCAGCCCCCGCCGCCCGGTTGTAACGACCAAAACAAAAAACGGAGCTTCCGACGTCGTTAACCCGCGACGCGGCAAGCGGTTAAGCGAAAATTTTCGGGTTTTTCAAGAAAATTATTTTAAAGACTCTTGCAAAACTCTTAAAATATGGTATACTTATTTTTGTCAAGAGGGAGAACGGTTCTCCAAACTCTTGACGGAACGCTACTTTTGAATAAAAGGGCTTTTAAAATGGTTGACACGTTTGTTACTTATTATTCGGTGCGGCGTCAAAAAATTGTCGGGAAATTCAAGACGATGGAAACCGCCGCGCGTAAGCGTCCGGGTTGCCAAATCTGGAAAACCACCGAATATTATGCGAACGACGGTTGGGTGATGACCGTGATTGAACGTCTCGTCTAACCCTCAACCTAGCGGCTTCGGTCGCCGTCGCCCGCGCCTCAAAAACGCGGGCGGCGCTTTTATGGAGTAAACGCTATGCCGATTAAAGACTTGCAGGAAAAATACGGTAACACGACGAACACGCGGTCGCTAATGAATAAAGCGATTTGCGCGGAATGCGTCGGCGCGTCGGAGCTGTTGGCGGCGATACAATTCGCTTCAAATCGGCGCGAACGTTCGCAAAATTGGGCGACGCTGTACGAACTTTTGAACAAAGTTCGCGACGCGATGACCGCCGACGTCGCCAAACGATACGATTTCAAAACCGCCCGAGAAAGCGACGCGACCAATGGAAATTAAACTTGTCGACCCCAACGCCGGAACGTCGATAAACGACCTCGTCGAAACCGAAATTATCGCTCGTTCCGCGACCGCCAAACCCGGCGATAAATTTTGCCTCTTCCCCGAAAAAGCGACGGACGCCGAAACGGCGGAAGACTTGGACAAAACCGCCGACTTAATCGACGACGCGGAGGTCGCGACCGAAATGCGTCGCCTCGCCGAAAACTTGCGGCGCGGACGCAAACCGAAACCGGCGTCGAAACTTCGTCGCAATAAAACGATTTTACGCTTCACCGACGCCGAACTCGCGACGATTAACGGAGCGATCGACGCCGACGAAGAGTTCGCCGTCGCCGTCCGCGAGCTTGCGCTCGAAGCGGCGGAAGCGCGACTTGCGAAAATCGGCGAATAACGTCGCTTACCGAAAGCGCGTCGGGGCTTCCCGGCGCGTTTTTTTGTCGCGGCGCCGTCAAAAAACTTCGCCGAAGAGCTTCGCCAAAATCGCTTCGGTCGCGTCGACCGAAACGCTTCCGCCGACGCCGCGATACGCGTCGCTTCCGGTTCCGACGTAAATAAAATCGTCCGGAAAGCCGAGCGCGGCGCCCGCTTCCGGCGCGGTTAAGTAACGATAATTTTTGAGGTTGTCGCCGACGAACATCATCGGACGCGTCGTCAACGTCGGGAACGCGCCGTCGAGCGGATACGCTTCGTGCAGGAAACCGTGGTTGGGAAAAAGCGCGTCCGAATAACCGGCGTCGCGAGCGGCGTCGAGTCGCGCCAACGTCGCTTTGCCGCGAAGTTTTGCGAGCGGTTTCGTCGGCAGGTCGAGGCGCAGGCAGTCGCGAATCGTCTTCGTCGCGACCTTTGGCGGCGCTTCCGGAGGCGTAAACGGCGACGCCGCGTCGAGGACTCCGGCGACGTACAAACGGACGCGCTTCGAGGCGCCGCCAAATTGAATGCCGTCGAGCTTGAACGTCGACACGGCGTACCCCAACGACCGCAACTCGTCTAAAAATCGCTTCCAATACTCGCCGAGCCGAGACTTTACGCGGGCGCCGTTCGCGTCGAGCGGGCCCCAATTTTGCATCCCCGGAACGTTTTCGACGACGAAAGCGCGCGGTCGAGCCGTTCGAATCCAACCGTTCAGGACGTCGTTCGCCAAGTTCTGGACGTTGGCGCTAAGTCCCGTCGTTCCTTTGACTCGCGAAAATTCCGTGCAGGGCGGCGACGCCCAAAGAAAATCGATTTCGCCCGCTTCAAAGCCTTCGTCGAGCGCGGTCGTTTTGGCGAGGTCGCGAACGCGAAACGTCGTTTCCGGAAAGTTCGCGGCGAACGACGCGGCGCGACGCGGGTCGACGTCGCAAGCGTGAAATCGATTTTGCGACGACGCGCAAACCTTCGCGACGGCGCGTTTTAACGCGATATGCTCCCCGCCGATTCCCGCACACAACGAAACAAAATTCATACCGCTTCCCCTTTCACATAAAGCGTTTCGACTCGCGCCCGGTTCGCGTTTCGCGACGAATGCGCGACGCTCGACGACGCCGCGAAATCAAATCGTTCCCAACCGGCGTCCCGCAACGCCGCGCACTCGTCGCAATCGTAACAGCTCAACGCCGCGCCCCCTTTGAGCGTCAAGAGACGCTCGACGAGTTCGCGCCAATCGACCGGTCGCGTCGCGGCGGAATACATCGCCGACGTCGGCGTTTGGTACGGCGGGTCAAGATAGAAAAACGCTTGTTCCGAATCGTGTTTGTCGACGACGTCGCGCCAATCGAGCCGTTCGACGTTGACAAGTCGAAACCGTTCGGCGAACGCGTCGAGCGAGGCGACTTTCCGCCGATACGTCGCGGCGGCGTCGCGCGTTCCCGCCAACCTCCGATAGCCGAACGCTGCGAACGGTTTGCCGCCGAACGCGAATTGTTGAACGTAAAACGTCGCGAACGCTCGTTTGGCGAGTTCCGGCGACCGAATCCAATCGCGTTTCATCTCGTCGAAAATCGCCCGCGAATACGGAAACGTCTCGCCCCAACGCCGGAGCTTGGCGCGCGATTCGTCGTCGACGAGCGCGCGGAAGAAGTCGACGAGGCGTTCGTCGGCGTCGTTGTAAACTTCGCGTTCGAACGGCGCGAGCGCGAGGAAAACGGAGCCGCTCCCGCCGAACGGTTCGACGTAAACCCGGCGCCCGCGACGCGTTTCCTCCAAAATTGGAACGATTCTCGAAAGCATTCGCGCTTTCGCGCCCGTCCAAGAGAACGGCGCCGCGACGCGCGGTTTTTGAGTTTCGACGTTCATCGTTGTTCCTCCGTTAATTTTGCGGGAGCGAATAGAAGTACTCGCGCCCTCGGTTCCACGCGTCGACGTTCAGCTCTTGCAACGCGCGGCGTATTTCGGACACGGTGAAAAGCCCCTCGTTGGCGGCGGCGCCGAAGATTCCGACCGCCTCGTCGCTCGCCTTGAACTGCCCGCGTCGAACCGCGCGTCCGCGTCCGGCGACGTCTTCGCCGTATTCGCGGAAATAACGCAACGCCCAATCGAGCGCGGCGCCGCGACGCTCTTCCCGCTCGTTGCGTTTCGGCGACGCGTTCGTTTCTCCGTCGTTCGCGCCGTCGTCGAACTCGACGCAAAGCCGCCCCCAATCGTCGAGCGTCCAACGGAGCGCGGCGACGCTCCGATAGTCGAAACAATTCGATTTCGCGCAACGCATCTCCGAATAGCCGGGACGCGTTTTGAGCGCCCGAAGATTGTACGCGACGCGAGCCGCCGCCAACGTGTCGATCGAACCGTAAAAACGATCTTTCAACGACGATTTGTCGGCGCTCGACGATTTGCGCAGGTGCGTTACCAATATCGCCGCGAGGTTGCGTTCCTCGACGAAAATTTGGAGCGGACGCAACACGGCGCGAACGTCCGCTTGCTTGTTCGCGTCGACGCCGTCCCCCCAAGCGATCGAAACCGGGTCGACGACAATCGCTCGACACGGCGCCCCGGTTTTGCGTTCGGTCGCGTCGACAGCGGCGGCTAACGCGTCGAGACGTTGGAGCGACGGCGGAACCAATTTGCCGCTCTCGACAAACTCTTCGAAGACGACGATTTTCGACAAATCGGCCTCGAACTGCGACGCCTTCTTTTTAACGACGCGCGAAACGTCGTCTTCGCCGCGAAAGAGCAAGACGGAAGCCGGTTCGCGCTCGACGGTCGGCTCGTTCGGGAACGGTCGCCCGGTCGACAGCGTCGCCGCGAACCAAGCGAGGAACGTCGACTTGCCGACGCCGGGCTCGCCGCCGATTAACGAAATTCCCGCCGACGGAATATAGCCGGGCCAAACCCACTCGAAATCGCGGTCTTCGTATTCGTCGAGCGCTCGAACCGTCGCGGCGATTCTCGGCTCCGGCGCCGCTTCCGGAGGTCGAACGACTCGTTCGAACGCGTCGAAAATTTCGGCGGCGGAAAGTCCTTCGGCGCGGCGGTCGGCGAGCCAATCGGCGACGTCGAAACCTTTGCCTCGAAACGTCGGCGGCGGCGCGAACTCGACGACGGAAACGTCGCGCCCTTCGCGCCGAAGAATTTCAAACGTTTTCGCCGCCGCCTTTCGCCCCGGCTCGTCCGCGTCCGCCAAGACGACGACGGGAAGCGCTCCCGGCAAATAACGCGCCGCGAACGCCCAATTTGGCGCGGAGTTCGAACCGCCCGCGAGCGTCGTCGCGACGCGCGGCGCCCCAACGGAACGGAAAAGGTCGTTGAGCGAATCGGCGCACTTCTCCCCCTCGACGACGTAAATTTCCGCGACGCCGAAGCTCCGGATTTCCGGCAAGCGATACGGAACGGGAACGATTTTTTTGCCGCTTTCCGGATCGACGGCGAGCGACGCGACCCAGCCGCCGTTTTCAAATCGCTCTTGGCGGAACGTCTTGCGACCGTCGGCGAAATCGAGTCGCCGAACGCGCCAACGTTCGACGTTTTCCGCGTCGAAATAGGAGTAAACCGTTTCGGATTCCGGCGAGGCGGCGCGGCTCAGAGTCGGCGGCGCGGAAATTTCGTTCGAGCGGAACCCGACGCGTTCGGCGATCGCGTCGAGCGCGACCGCGAAATCGCAATCGTCGAGCGCCCAACGAACGGTCGCGATAAAATCGCCGTTGTTGCGACCGCAATGAGAACAGAAGACGGCGCCCGCGTCGACGTCGACGAGCCGACAGCGCGTCGAGCCGCCGCATTTTGGGCAAGGATGTTCGCGTCGCGGCGAATCGAGAATTTCGTCGGGGATTCCGGCGACGTCGCGAAGAACGTCGCGAACGAGTCCGCGACGCGCGACGAAATCTTTGAGTTCCGCGACGTCGATTTTTTTAAGAAGCATAAAAGGTTCCGTTCAACGCAAAACGGCGAGCGTTAATCGTTCGCGTCGCGCCCGAACAAGCTCGCGAGTTCGTCGTCGTTCAAGACGGGCCGTCGTCCCGCGCTTTTTTTCGACTCTTTAAGGGCTCGAATCTTGTCGTATCGAACGCGTTCGGCGCCCGTCAAGTCGACGCCGAACGGCGAAACGCCGTCGTAAAAGAACGCTTCTTCGAGCGACAATTCCGACGGCTCGCCGACGCCGCGCGCTTCCAAAAAGCAACGAAGGCAAGGCGGCGCGACGACTCTTCCGCACGTCGGGCAACGCGACGGAAGCGCGTTTTCGTCGACGACGTATTCGAACCCGCGCTCGTCGTTTTCCGCTTCGTCGCGTTCGAGTTCGTCGAGGTCGAGCGATTCGACGTTCCGGGCGACTTTTAAAACGCTAACGTGCGAAACGCCGAGTCGGGCGGCGATTTTTCGCGCCGAAATCCCTTCGCGACGCAACTCGCGAACGACGCGAAGCGTTCGCGACGGCAACCGAGAGCGCGTCATTTTAAATTAAACTCCCGCAACCAGTTGAAAATCGTTTTATCGGAAACGTCCAACATTCGCGCCGTTTGCGAGCGGTTTCCGCCGCAAGCGTTCAAGGTTTCGACGAGCGCGTCTTTGCGGATTTGCGCGAACCGACGTCCGGCGAGTCCGGACGCGCCGCCGCGATTCAAGCGCGTTCGCTTAATCGCGGATTCGAGGTCGGCGGCGTCGAGCGTCCCTTCGACGTTAAGCGCGACCGCCGCGTCGACGATCTCCGTCAATTCGGCGACCGATTTCGCCGCGCGAATCGCCGCCGCTTTCGCCGTTTCGTCTAAAACAACGTCGCGTCCGACGACGGCTCGCGCTCGAGCGGCCGCCGCGTCGGCGATTTCGCGCAAATCTTTCGGCGTCAGCTCGCGAAGCGACGGCGAGTAAATAGTCAATCCCGCCGCGTTAAAAAGCTCGCGCCACTCCGGCGGTTCGGCTCCGGCGGCTTCCGGCTCGCCGATAAAAACGAAGCGCGCCCGTTCGACGGCGGTTTCTTCCGTCGCGCCGCGACGCTTGAACGAACGTCCGAACGCGACGCTTAAAACCGCGCGTTCGAGCGACGCCGGAATCCGGTCGAAGGAATCGAGCGCGAGCGTTCCGCCGCAAGCGTCGACGTAAGCGATTTTCCCCGACGTTTTGCCGCCGCCGAAAAGTTCGCGTTCGAGCGTCGTCGCCGGAACGTTCGCGCAATCGACGACGAGATAAGGCGCGTTCGCGCGAACGCCGGACGACGCGATTCGCTCGGCGATCAGCGAGCGTCCCGAACCGCGTTCCCCGAGAATCAAAATCGGTTTCGTCGACGTCGCGACGGAATCGAGATTCCGCTCCAGATCGCGGATTCTCGGACGCTCGCCGATCAAGCGTCGGCGGAGTCGCGGCGACTCAAGGTCGAATCGGCGCAGCTTCGACGCTTCGCTTTTTTCGACGGCGCGCAACGCTTCGTCGAACGCGTCTTCGAACCGCTCGCGCTTGACGACGGCGGCGCAACCGGCGGCGATTTTCGGGTCGAGATCGTCGGGAAACCGGCAAACGAGAACGATTTGAGCGCTCGGAAACGATTTCGCGATCGCGGAAAGAGCCGAGCCGATCGGAATCGCGACCGTCGCCGCGTCGAAAAACGCGACTCGGTAAGGGCCGTCCCCGAACAACGTTTTGTCGCAGCCGCCGTCGGGCCCGACGTTCCACTCTCCGGCGACGGCGACGACGCGCTTCGAAGCGCAAAGCCGCGTCCAACGTTCGCGCGTCGCGCCGTCGTTCGAGATAATTAACGCGTTTGACATAAGCGTCCTTTCTTTACGTCGATATTATTTTTTAAGCCGTTTCTTGGCGTGAAACGGCAAGTCGAGAACTTCGAGCGGAGTCGCGCCGCTCTTGACGCTTTCCTCGAAGTGAAGCGCGAACATCAAATTACAAGCCGTCGCCGCGAGGTGGTCTTCGTCGATTTCGCCGCGCCGGTACGCGTGCAAGCGGCGGAGCGCCGACGCGACGCATCGCGAAATCGGAACGCCTTTCTCCCAATTCCGTTCGCCGTACTTCTCCGCGCCCTCGGCGAGCCGTCGCGCGATTCGCTCTTCGGCGAGGGGCGAAATAAGGTCGTAGCGCGGTTTTCGGTCGTCGCGTTCGCGCTTCGCGCCGGTCGGATACGTTACGACGTCGATCGGCTCGGAACGCGTCAGCAAGGTTTGCGCCAACGCTTCGTCGAAATTCTCGACGGCGCGGAACCGAACGGCTTTCTTGTCTTCGCGCCAAAACGCGCTGCACTGTTTATAACGCGGACACGTTTCGACGTCGAATCCGTTCGCGAGGTCGCAATCGGAGCAACCGTCGAGCCCGGTCGAATCGAGCGTCAAATAAGCGTCGCCGTTCGCCGTCAACGCGATTTCGCCGACGCGCGGCGCCCGCGCCGGAAACGCGAACTTCTCGTCTTTAATTCCTTCGTTCATTCTTCGTCGCCCTCCCCTTCCGGTTTGCGAGTCTTGATTCCGAGCAGGACGAACGCGACGTTCTTCGCTCCGTTCTCGGCGCTTTCAAAGACGACCGACGGTCGCCAAAAGCGGAACGCTCGCCAAGTTTCGGCGGAATCGTCGATCGTCGCGTCGGAGATTTCGACTTTTAGCGTCGGCTCGCGCTCCGAGACCGCGTCGGAAACCGCTCGCGCAATATTTCTATCAAGGCCGCTCGTCATATCGACGCCAAAGTCCGGTTCGCCGACCGCGACGACGCGGCAAACCGTCGGCGCCATTTGCGCCCGCGCGCACATCGCGGCGCAAACGGCGCCCGAAACGCCTTCGAGTTCCAATCGTCGCGGGCCCGTAACGTCGAGAGTTTCGGCGTTTAACAACGCGTCGAAAGAATCGGCGACGTCTTTAAATCGGGAAAAGTCTTCGTTCGGATACAGCTTTTGGGCGAGTTCATACGTCGTCAAAGCGGCGACGTCGAACGTTTCGTTTTTCGTTTCTTCCATCTTTGGTTCCTTTTGCGAGAGCGTCGGAAATCGCGCGTCCCGGAAGACGCGCGAATCGAGAAGCGAAGACGCGAAACGCGTTCGTCGGCGTTCCGCGTCTTTTATTCGCCGTTAAATTTGCGCGACCGCCGCCGGAGCGTGCAGGACTTCTTTCTTGGCGTAAATCGCGACTTCGACGTTCGCGACGTCGATCGCGACGAGCCCCTTGTCGAGCAGTTGATAAGCGCGGACTTTGCCGTCTTTGTAAGCGACGAGGTCGATAGACTTGCCGCCGACGATCACGGTTTCGCCGTCGCGAAGGGCCGCGAAGATTCGCGTCGCGAGATTTTTAGCTTGTTCGGCGTTCATATAAGCTCCTTCTTTAAAATAAAACGACTCGCCTTTTACTCGGCGACGAGTCCGAGCCGACGGAATTTCGCGAGCGCTTCCGTTCGCTCCGATTCCGATTCGAGTTCGACGAAACGCTCGTCGAACTCGCCGCGACCGAACGCGACGCCTTTCTTCGCGAGGAGATCGCGAAGCGCGTCCGTTTCGAATCGCGTTAGCGTCGTCGCGTTCAACCGGTAATCGGCGAACGCTCGATACGTTTTCGGGAAAAGTTCGCGCGTAATCGACGCGACCGCTTTCGCGCATTCTCGAATTTCAAACTGCGCCGCGTCGTCAAGCCGCAATTCGAGAAAACGAAGCAAGTTGCGCAGGTCGATTTTCCAAACCGCCTCCGTGTAAGTCGAGAGCGGCAAATCCTTTCGCGCTTGCTCTCGAGCGACGCCGAGTTCGAGCCGCCGTTTGTAAACGTCGCGAGCCATACGTTGCAAAACCGCTTCGTCTTTCGACAATTCGGCGCCGGTTTCCTCGTCGAGAACCCCGTCGCTTCCTTGGCGGGTCGACGCGGCTTGACGACGCCAAGCGTTCGGCGCCGTCGTTCGCGCCGCGTCGATTGCTTCCGAATACCGCGTCGAATACTCGACGACGTTCGCCGTTCGCGTTCGAATCCATTGACGCCAAACGTCCATCGGCGCGCGAACGCGGAATTTCAGCTCCGCCTGCTCGAACGGCGAGTCGTGCCGGTTCCGAATCAAGTAGCGAATAAGGCGCTCGTTTTCGGCGTCCGAGCCCCAATCCGAACCGGTCGAAACGCGAGCGTCGCGGCAAATCGTATCGTCGCTTCCCATTACGTCGACGAGCTCGACGAAACCGTCGCCTAAAACGGAGATTCGCGGAACTTCGAGCAAGCGAATATACTTAAAATTTTCCGGCAAAGAGCCGTCCGGCGCCGTCCGTTGCGCAATTAGCGTCATTCTTGTTTCCTTTCTCAACTTTCGACGACTTCAAACGAACCGCCGACGTAAAACGTCGCGCCCGCTTGCGTCGGTTTCTCGACGCAAGGAACGAGTCCGTCGGGCGTGAGAACCCAGTCGCTCGGCTCGATAAAGGAGCCCTTCGCGCCGCCGCGATAGTAGTAAGTCCGCGTCGGTTCGTCGTTTCCGACCCAAACGGCGACGTAGCGAGTCGGCGACGCGTAGGCCTTCAAAAGGACGCCGCCCTTCTCGACCGGTTCGTCGAGTCGGACGCGGTAGTAGTTCCAACCGGGTTCCGCGCTCGCGTCGACGAGCGTCGGCGACGCGACGCCGTTCCAGTTCGACGTCGTTTCATACGCCGACGCCGAAACGTCGGAAACGCGCGAGTCGGTCGCGTAAAACTCGACGAACACGCCGTTTGCGTAACGGTCGAACCGAAAAACGAACCGGTCGTCGGCGAGAAGCGGGTCGGTTATTTCGACGTTCGAGCCCGAAACGCGCGACTCCCAAACGAGTTCGTTGCAGTGGACGCGAACTAGAACGCCGTTCTCCGACTCGACGTAATCGCCGACCGCGACGCCGTTTATCGTCGCCGTTTCGCTTAACGTCGCCGTTCCGCCAAGCGATAACAAAACTTCGCCGTTCCCGACGATACTAGAACCGTCTTTCATCGTCAAAGAGCCGATTTTTAAAGTCATTTCGCGCCCTCGCCGTAAAATTCGCGGAACCATATTTTCATTTCGTCGATCTTCGCCGCCCTTTCGCGCAACTCTAAGCAAACCCCGACCGGCGACGAAAGCCCGGAATCGAGCGTTTGTTCGCCGAGCCGACCGAGCGCGATTCCGATCAGTTCGCCCGTCTCCGCGTCGACGAACGCCCCGCCCGAATCGCCGGGTCGCGTCGCGCCGTCGAAACCGACGCACTTTGGGATAATCGCGCGTAAAGCGGAATTGGTCGCAAACCTCGAAAGATCGACGCGTTCGAGTTCGACGGCGCGTCCGCTCGCGATCGTAAAGCCGTCGCCTTTGGCGCTCGCTCCCCATCCGGCGCGATAAATCCACGTCCCTCGACGTATCGGACGCGTCGAAATTTCGAGCGGACGAGCGACGTCGCGTTCCGACGGAAACGACGCGATAAGAGCGGCGAGGTCGGAAACCTTGTCGACTCCGGCGACGCGAGCCGCCGACAAACGCGGGGCGCGACCGTCGAAGTCGCAAAAGGCGAGCGTCGCCCATTCGGCGTCGTTTCCGAGACAGTGCGCGTTGGTCAACCATAAGCCGACCAACGCCCCGTTCGCTACTTTAACGACGTCGATTAACGTCGCCGAACCGCAAGTATGGTCGCAAACCTCGTTCCCGTTTTCAAGTTTGCGCGGCGTCATAACCGTCAACGGAACGACGGCGCGTCGAATTGCGTTTGGGTCGCCTTTAAACGAAGGGAAAGTTTCCGTCGTCATTTTGTCTCCTATTTCCAAAAGCGTCTTTCCAACCAAGGTTTTAGCGACGCGAGTTCGTTCGACGCGAGCGTCGAGCGCGTTTTTCGCGATCCCGCCTTTTCGGCAAATTCCAAAAACGAAAGTTTTTTGAAAAATCCCGGCTGGTTGAGCCAACGCGCGACGTCGACGTAAACCGCTTTGTATTCGTCGTTTTCATACCGTTCGTGTCTCATCAAATAAGGCAAAATTCGGTATTCCGCCAAAACGTCGAGTCGCTTGAAAACGTCGCGAAGTTCGTCGAGTCCGCGTTTATAAAACCCGCGGAGCAAATACGCTTTCGCTTGCTTGTCGCATTCGGCGCGAAAGTTTTCGGCGCCGCGTCTAAACTCTCGTTCGTCGGCGATATTGTCGAACGCGAACGTTACGTCGCCGCGATATTTAGCGCGAGCGAGCGCCGCCGCCTTTTCGCGGTTCGTCAAGCGAATATCGAGCCCTTGTCTGAACGCGAAACGCTTCCCGGTCGATTCCAACTCCGCGAAAATTTCGCGCCAATCCTTGCAAGCGAAAACGTTATCGTCGAGCAAATCGACGTAAGGTCGCGTTTCGTCGAGGAACTCCGCGACCGGCGACCAACGCTCCGAACGCGTTTTTTTTCGATTGACGCAAAACGAACGGCGGCGAAAACAACCGCGCGACGCAAAGCCGATCGACGTTTTCGAGTAAGCGTCGAGCCAACGCGGCGGCGCGTCGCCGAACGAATCGACGAACGGTTTGTACAAGTCGTAAAACGGTTTCGAACGTTCGACTTCCGGAGGAAGCGGCGGCGCGTCGACAAGGTTGAAACCGGTTCCGCCGAACTCGCAACGGTCGGCGATTTCTTCAATCTGTCGAGGAACGCGCGACTTCGTAAAGACTTTCGAAACGAAAATCTTCGCGCAAGGCGTCGCGTCGGCGGCGGTTAAGCAAAGTCGAACGGCGGCGCCGCGCGAACGCTCGAACGACGCGATCTTCATTAGCGCGAGGTTCGGGAAGCGCGTTCCGCCGTCGAGCAAGTCCGCGTCGACGAGTCCGATCGTTTGCATTCGCGCGGCTCCGTTTCTCGTTATTCCTCGACAAATTCAAGAATTTCGTCGGTCGCGTCTCCGGACGCCGTTTCCGTCGGCGACGCGTCGGGCGACGCTTCTTCCGCTTTGCCTTCGACCGGTTCGCTCGTCGCGTCCGTCGGCGTTTCTTCCGATTCGAGCGCGGCGGACGGTTCCTCCGTCGGCGTTTCTTCCGGTTCGTCGAGCGATTCGGCGCTCGGCGTTTCCGCTTCGTCCGACGCAACGTCCGGTTCTTCGCCTTCGGTCGCCGGTTCGGGTTCGAGCGCTTCCGTTTCGTCGATCTCCGGAAGCGGGTCGGGCGCGAGCTTTTCGAGCGTCGCTTCGGCGACAAGTCGAAGCGTTTCCCCGTCTTCGAGCGTCGTCGCCGGGAAGGTCGCGACGGTCGCGCAAGCTCCGACTTGAACGCCGTAAGTTTCGAGTTCGGCGCGAATTTTCGCCAAAATTAAATCGAGTTGCGCTTCGGTAACGCTCGCGTCGTTTCCGGCGTGATCTCGATTCGAAAACGTAACGACCGCGACGACCGCTCGGCGTTCGGAAGCAATCCCCGAAACGAGCGACGCGACTTTTTGCGATTGCGCAATTTGCATAAACCTTCCCCTTTCTATCCTTGGAGAATACAGTTAATAACGGAACCGATAACGGCTCCCGCAAAGCCCGAAAGCGCGATAAGCCGCCAACGGAAAACCTGCGAACGCGTTTCCGCCAACTCTTCGGCGATTTTGCGAGCGTCGGCGCTCGTCGACTCGAAGAGTTTTTGGAGTCGGGCGACGCGGGTTTCGCAATCTTTCACAACGATTTCGCTCGCTTCCTTCAACTTCTCGACGCGTTCTTCAAGTTCGGCGATTCGCTCCCGACTTTCGCCGAGTTCTTTTTCAAGCTCTTGAACGCGGTTCAAACGACGCGTCAAAACTTGCTTCAATCCGTCGTTTTCCTCGCGTTCTTTGGCGATTCGCTCGTTAAGCCTCGCGATTTCCTCGACCTGCGAAACGACGCGCGTTCCTTTCAGGACGTAGGTTTCCAACCCGTTCGGCAACGTCGCCGCTTCAAATTGCGACTCTATCGTCTCGCGACGCAAATCCTCGGCGGATTCGTTTTCCGGAACTTCTCGACAATCTTTCGTCTCGTTTTCGTTCATTGACTTTCCCTTTAAACACTGTTGGGCTCAACCGTTAGCGACCGACGGGAGCGAGGAAAACAAGTTCGCTCGGTAACGCGGATAAAACCGCCTTCGGCGGGCGCGGAAACGCGGGCCCGGAGCGTCTAGCGGCGCCTAAAACGGTATATCGTCGTCGTTGACGACGTATTGGTCGCAAATCGGCGCGTTCCCGTCGACGTCGCGGTCGAGCGCCGCGCAATACCCGAACGAATAATTCAAACACTGCGAACAGACGCCGCAAACGTTCGTCGTTCGCAAGGTTCCGCGTTCGTCTTCTTCAAACGACGGCGCGTCGAAATCGGGTTCGTCGAAACGGTCGAACTCTTCGAAACCGCCGCCGTTCGTCCGACGTTCGCCGTCGAAATCCGGAACTTCCGTCGCTTCGAGCCATTCGATCTCGGCGAACTTCTTGCCCGGTTTGCGCGTCGCGCGAATCCGAAGCGGCGTCGCCAAAGCTCCGGACGTCGCCAAGTTCGCCGCTTCCTCGGCGGTCGCGGGAGGCGGAACGTTCGAAAGCGCGCGCCAACGATCTTCGAAACGGCGACGCATAAACCCGACGTGTTCCGGACAAAGCCATTCGCGAACGTATTTTCTCGGCGCGATTTCGTAATCGATTTGGAGCGTTCGCGGCGCGTCGGGCTCCGCGTCTCGCCGCGCGTGTTCCGAGTAAAAAACGGCGTCGACGTCGTACTCCAAAATCGAGCCTTTGTCGACCGGTTCCGCGTCGGACGCTTCGGCGTCGAGCCCGTCCGAACGACGCGGCGCCGGGAACAAGTTCCCGCACTCCGGGCAAGCCGCGTATCCCGACGCGACGACCGCCGAACACTCCGGACACTCCCGCGCCGGAGGCGGTCCGCGTCGCGCCCCTTTCGCGCCGACGACCGGCATATCGACCGGCCCGAGACGAACGACGTTTTGCCCGTAATCGAGGACGAGGCAATCCGTTTTCCCCGGCGCGAGCCGAAGCCCCCGCCCGACCATCTGCTGGTAAAGCCCGGTCGAGTTCGTCGGTCGGAGCAAAACGACGCAGTCGACGTTCGGCGCGTCGAAGCCCGTCGTCAAAACGTTGACGTTGACGAGGTATTTGAGCGACGGCGTTTCGCGCCCGAGCAAATCGACGCGGGGCGCGTCGCGTTTGAACCGAGCGATAACGTCGGCTCGTTCCGACGCGTCCGTTTCGCCGGTAATCGTCGCGACTTCCGCGCCCGTCAGCGTCGCGAGCGTCTTTTCGATCCGCTTCGCCGCTTCGACGCTCGACGCGAAAACGAGAACCTTCCGACGCTCGCGCGTCAGTTCGGCGATCTCTAAACACGCCGCTTCAAGGACGTTCTTTTTCTTGACGACGCTCTCGACCTCGGACGCGACGAACTCGCCGCCGCGAATCGCGACGTTCGAAAAATCGGGTCGTCGACGCCCGGCGCGCGCTTTGAGCGGCGCCAAGTAACCTTGCGCGATTAGGTCGCGAACGCCGACTTCGAAAACGATCTCCGAAAGGATTTTGTCGGGCCCGCAAATCCAACCGCAACCGAGCCGATAAGGCGTCGCCGTCAAACCGACGACGCGGACGTCCGGAGCGACGCGCCGCGCTCCCTCCAAAAACGTTCGGTACATTCCGCCGCCCGAATCGGGAACGAGGCGCCGCTTCGTCGACGACGATCAGCCGAAACGGGCCGAGTTCTTCGGCGCGCCGGTAAACGCTTTGGATTCCCGCGACGACGATTTGCGCGTCGGTCGTTCGCTCGCCGAGTCCGGCGGAATACAGCCCGACCGACGCGTCGGGCGCTTCGGCGGCGATTCGGTCGCGCGCCTGTTGCAAAAGTTCCTTGACGTGCGCGAGAACCAGCGCGCGTCCGCCCCAACGCGCGACGTCGCGGCACATCGTCGCCAAGACCGGCGTTTTTCCGGCTCCGGTCGGCAAGACGACGCAAGGCGCGCCGCTTTCGTTGCGACGCAAGTAATCGTAAACCTTGGCGACCGCTTCCTGTTGATACCAACGAAGCTCCACTATTTAACCGTCGCCGTCCAGGTAAGCGTTACGGGGTTCCCCGCTTTCGGAACGATCGTTACGTCGATTTCGTAAGTTCCGGGGCCGGGGAAAAGGTCGTTTTCCGTCGCGTCCGGCTCGAACGCGAAGTTGTAGCCGTCGGAATCGACGCGCCAACGCGGGTCGTCGGCGATAATCCGCGACTTGAAAGCGCTCGTCGCGTCGTCTTCGCCGATCGGAACCGCGACGCCGACGAATCCGTCGACCGCGACGCGCGAACGCTTCGAACCGTAGGAGTAAACGGCGTAACAAGTGTAAAAAGCCGACTTAATATCGCTCGGAACGATCGGCGCGCCGGTCGACGACTCGGTCAGTCGGGCGCGCAAAATCGGCGTTTCGCCGCTCGCATAATATCGGGACGTCGGAAACTGTTCGAGTACGGCGGTTAAAAAGGCCGGGCGCGCGTCGTAATCGGCGTCGAGCGCTCGGTCGTAAACCAGCCAAATATGCGGATTGGAAACGGTCGACGTCGCGCGAATTTCGCCGCTCGAACCGTCGACCGGCACGACGAACCAATATCGCGCCGTCGAATCGACGACGACCGACGTTTCGCCGTATCCCTCGACCGTCGCCGCGACCGTTCGTTCGACGCCGTCGGTCGAATACGACACGACGTAAGAACCGGGCGACGGAGCCCAAAAGGTCGCCGTCGACGCCGTGAAATCGGAAACGACGGAGAACGCGCCCGCGTTTGGAACTCCCGCCAAAACGAGCGTTCCGTCGGCGAGCAAAGCGTTCGTCAAGTCGTTCCCGTCGGCGTCGCTAACGGTCGCGACGTCGGGATAAGCGACGAGAACCGAAGGCGCGGCGTCGGCGTCGTAATCGGAAAGGCGGTAAATTTCGGTCGTCAAGGTTTCTCCTTTGCCGACGGCGTTAAAATCGAGACGGCGTTCGTTCGTCGCGCCGTTCGTTTAAATAGGCGGCGAATCTTTTGCGCAACCGTTTGCGCCGACTGCGAACGGTCGTAACGGAAACGCCGAGTCGCGACGCGGCTTCTTTCGCCGTTTCGCCGTCGACGACGGAATCCCAGTAAACCGCGTCGTGAAGCGAGGTTGTCGCGCGGAAATCGTCGAGCGCGGCGCGAACGTCGATTTCGCCGTCGACCGCCTCCCCGGGCGCGGCGCCGGAGTCGACGTAATCGGCGATTTTTCGTCGTTCCGCTCGCTCCCGACGCAAGCGGTCGAGAATCGCGGTTTCCGCGCAACGACGAAGGTAAGCGCGACGTTCCGGCTCCGAACGCGATTCGTCGAGTTTCGAACGAACGGCGCACATTCGCAACGCGGCGACGCTCGTCGCGTCGTCGTAATCGGACGAACCGAAGCGAGCGAACCGCGAAGCGACCGAACGGGCTATCGTTAGGATTTCGTCGTCGAGCATTGTCGTTGAAGAATCTCCGTTAAAACGGCGGCGAGGCGCGGCAAATCGTCGAGCCGACAAACGATTATCCACTCCCGACGATTGCGCCGACGCCGACGAGCGGAAGTTTTGTTCCCGCGTCGCGCGTCGCTTGGTCGAGCGCCTTATAGGCGTTAAACGCCTCGACGCGCTTGCATTCGACGTGAAGGTCGGGACTGTCGACGAGAACGTCGGGCGAATCGGGCGAACCGGAAAACTGGCGCCCGCGACGCGCGCCGACGCCGAGAACTCGCGTCAACTCCTTGGACAGTTCGACTTCGCCGCGCGCGCCTTTATTTCGCGACTTAGACCCCATCGCGTTTTTCGGACGCGCTCGCCGCCGCGCGTCGAACCAGCTCGGAAATTCGAGCGACGCCCGTTTTCGGCGACGCTTTTTCGCTCTCGCCTTCGCTTTCCGACGCGGGCGCCCCGTCGGCTCGTTCGCCGGAGTCGCCCGCGTCGCCGAGAGCGTTCGCCGCTTCCGCGAGCGCGTCCGCGATTTTCGTTTCGTCGAACGCGTCGGCGCAAGCGTCGCCGTAAAAATGGAACTCGATTCGACAGTTATTCAAATTGACGTTAGGCATTTCCCCTCCTTGATTTGCGTTATTGTTTCCACCACGCGCCGGACGCGCCTTGCGTCGGCGGCGTTTGACTTTGCGTCGGTTGCGCTTGATATTGAGGCGGCGCTTGGACTTGCGCTTGATATTGGGGCGGCGGCGCGCCTTGCGACGCCTCGTTTCCGCCGTAAGGCGCGTATCCCTTCACCGCGTTCCGTTCTTTGCCGCCGACCTCTTCGACGATCACGTCGAGATAAAACGGGATGCGGAAAAGTTCGGTCGTATCTTTGTAAACCGGTTTCCCGCAAGCGATTCCGAGCGACTTCAACTGCGTTTGAGCGATTTCGCGCGTGCTTTCCGACGAGTGGTCGATATTAATCCACTCGCGAATAAGGTAGCCGCGCTTCTCGCCTTGGAGAATCGAATATCGAAGTTCGAGCGCGTTCCCCTTCCCGCTTTTGGTCGGGCCGTATTTTTCGTCGACGATCTCGACGAGGTAGCGCCCCGCCGGAACCGGAGGCGTCGAACCGGAATATTCGCCGGTTTCCGCCAAGTTGAATTTAATTTGCATCGTTACCCTTTCGCTATCCCCGCTTGATAATCGCAAATCGCCCGCAACACGACGCCCGCGTCCATCGGCAAGTCGTCGGCGATCTCGTACCGTCGTTTCGCCGCGAGTTGCGACGTTCCGAGAGCGCGCAGAACGCGGTCGCCGCCCCCGCCTTCGCCTCGCGCCGCGCCGATCGAACGCGTCGCGAAAAAGACGACGTCGACCCACTGCGCGAGAAGCGAATACGCCTTGCGGCGCTACTGCGGCGCGAATCGTTGGAACTTCGTTTCCGGATCGTCGTGAAATTCGATTTTCGCGTGCGCCGTCAACGCGATCGCGCAGCCTTTATCGAGTCGAAGCGTTTGCAATTTCTCGACGACGCGGCGCCAATGCGTCAACGCTTGGACGTATCCCTTGGCGTATCCGCCGCCGACTTGCTCGATCGACTCGACGCCCTCGCGCTCGCACAACATTTCCCAAATCAACGCCTCGAGCCAATCGAGCGAGTCGATTACGACCGTCGAATAGTCGTGTTTCTCTCGAATCAACGCGTCGAGCGCGCCGACGACGTCTTCGAACTTTCGCGCGACCGGAAAAGACTTGCAATAGATGTTGTCAAGCCCGTCTTCCGCTCGGATAAAAACCGGTTTCGGAAACTTCGAAGCGAAGGTCGACTTCCCGATTCCCTCGATTCCGTAAACGAGGATTCGCGGCGGCGCCGTTCTCGTTCCGGTTTGCACGTCCGCCAAACTAACCGTCATAGCTCAAAACCCTTTCTTCTTCCCAGCCGGTTGGCCAATACATTTCGTCCCACGACCGTTTCAACCGCTCGATCGCGCGTTCGTTCTCCGCTTGCGCTCGGTCGAGCCCGACGACCGGAAAAACGCCGGTCGCGAACGGCTCGCGTTTTTCCGTCGCGATAAAATAAAAGCCGAAACGTTCGCCGACGATTCGCTCGACGACCGCGCGATAAAACGCCGCTTGATTAAAATACCGATACCGCCGAGCGTCCGACTCGAAATAGTCGAGCCGGTCGCACGTCTTGTAATCGATCAAGATTCCGTCGCGCCGAATCCAGTCGCATCGAATTTGACAGCGCAAACCGCAATATTCGGCGCGTCCGACGAGTTCCGCGACGCCGTTCGTCAACAGCTCCGACGCGCGGCGACAAGACGCGACGCTTTGCCGCGACGCTTCGACCAAATCGACTTGCGACGGCGGCAAAATCGTTCGCGACTCTTTCGCCGCCCATTCCTTATACGCCTTCGACGTCGCGCCGTAAATCTCGCCGGAAGTCGGGTTGCGCGGCGCGCCGTCGGTCGTCGCAAACTCGGCGTCGAACGCGTCGCGCCCTTCCAAAACGAGCGAATGAACCGCCCGTCCGAGTTCGAACGCGGCGCTCGACGAACGTTTCGCCGCGCCGCAAAACTTCCGGAAGTAAAGGCGCGGCGACTCCATATAGTCGATCAGCTGGTGCGACGAAAGGTAATTCGTCGCTTGCGAATGGTAGAAGTCCGCCGGTTCGCGCGTAAATTCCGGAAATTTATCGAAATCAACGTTCATCGTCCGCCTCCGTCGCTCGACGCATCAGTTGCATCTCGTACCGAACGCGACGCTCGGAGATTCGCTCCTTCGCGGCGATCTGTCGAACGGAATCGCCGCAAAGGAGCGCGTCGAAAATCGAACGTTGCCGCGCCGTCCACTTCGCCGACGCTTCGAACGTCTCGCGTTCCGGCGCCGCGACTTCGAACGGCGTCGCGTCAAGCGAAAGCCCGCGTCGTCGCCGCGCTCGACGCGCTTCGAACGTCGCGTTTTGCGCCGCGAATTTGGCGATTTTGGCGACGCTCCGAGCGTTCGCGGCGTAAGCGAGCGCGTCGGCGCGCGAGAAACCGAGCGCGAGCTTCTTTTGCGCGACCCGTTCGCACGAACGCAACGCTCGAAGCGTCGCCTCTTGTATCGCGTCTTCGACGTCGGTTCGACCGTATCCCCGCAATCGAGAACGCGTCGACCGCTCGACCGCTTCGACCAAGCCGTCTTCTAACGCGCGGTCGAACAACGCTTTTTGAAAAACCTTGGCGTCCATTCGCTCCTTTCTTCCTTCGCCGTCCTATAACGATTTTTCCGTCCTTTTTACAAAAAAAACGCCGCGAAGAATCGCCTTTTTCAAGGAAAATTCTTCGCGGCGCTTCGACGCGTCGAGCCGAACGTTCCGTCGTTCGGCGAAAAACGGAACGGTTACGCGGCGTTCGGCGCCGTCGCTTCGGTCGCTCTAAAATATCGCCGGAGCGTCGCCGCGTCGTCTCGGTCGAGCGTATGCGTCGACTTCCACTTGGTCGCGATTTTAGCGAACGTCGCCGGGTCGATTTCCTCCGGCGACGAGCCCGCGAGAATCGCCGCCTCGACCGTTCGAACCGCTTCGTCGATCTCTGCCTTAATCGCGACGCGGCGCGCTTCGAGCCAAACGGCGACGCCGCGCGTTCGTTCCAAATCGTCGCGAGTGAAAGTTCCGGGCGTTTTGAAGGCGCGGCGTCGAGCGTCGACGAACCAAGCGCGGTCGATTTCCGGCGGCGTCGTTTCCGGATCGACGTTCGCGGCCGCCTTAAACGTTTCCGCGATTTCTTTGTATTCGCCGCGCGTAAGTCGAGGCGCGCCGTCGGTTTCGTCGTCCGCCTTCCGACGTTCTTCGCGTTCCCGCGCGAGCCGCTCCGCTTTCTCTTCCTCGGCGCGCTCGAGCGGTTCGAAAAGCCGTCGGAACGCCTCTTGAATCGCCTCGACTTTCTTCGCCGAAATCCCGATTTTGACGCGCTCCGGGTCGTCGAGCCAAGCGCTCAATTCGCCGAGGTCTTGGAAATTTTCGGCGACCGTTTCGTAAAGCGCGGCGGGAAGCGAGTTTTCAAGAACGGCGACCGGCGCGGACTCCCAATTCGACAAGTCGATCTTTTGAAACGGTTGCGTCGCGGCGCGACTCATCGCTTCGAGCGTTTGAGCGACGTTCGCGCCCGACTCGAGCGCGGCGGCGGCCTCTTGCGCCGAGATTTGTTCGGCGAGCGTAAGGAGCGGCGTTTCGTCGCGTTCGTCGTATTCCTCCGAACCGTTTCGCGTGTATTCGCGACGTTTGGCGGCGAGTTTTTCGCGCCGCTTTTTCAGCGACTTCGCAATATCTTTGGCGAGACGCTCCATCTTTTCGCATTCGTCTTCGGCGGCTTCAAGTTCGCGAATTTTACGCTCCCAAGCCTTGCGTCGGTTCGCTTCGGCGTCTTCCGTTTCCGGCGCTTCGTCGTCGTTCGGTTCGTCGGCGACGCGGACGGCGACGACGTTCAGCCCGTCGGAACGGCGCGGCGCAAGCGCAGGTTTCGCAATCGGCGCCGTCGAGCCCGCAAAACGCGCACGCGAGACAGTGTTCGTCGCTTCGCGGTTCCGCGTCGACCGGCTCGAAAACGAACGCGCCGTCGAGTCCGTCGAAGCGATAGCGTTCGCCGACTTTCGGCTCGAACGGCGCCGGAGCGGTTTCGGGTTCGAGGTTTTGAGCGTCGGTTTGGGTTCGTTCGTTTTCCATCGTCGTTTCCTTATTCTTTTTCGTTTTTCGAGTTCGTTCGTTTCGACGTTCGCCGTCGTCGGATTTTCGGGCGGGATTTTCGACCGCCCGCCAAACGGTCTCGTACATCGCGCAATATTCGGGACAAATAAAGCGGTTCAACGCGCAGTCGTCGCACTTGTTTTCGCTCGTCGCGCAAACGTTCCGGCGAACGCATTCGACCGTCGCGAAGTCGATCTTCGTCGGCTCGTCGCGTCGAAACGCTTTTACGACGACCCGGTCGCCGGGCGTCGGCGCGAGAATTTCTCCCGCCGGAAAGTCGGTAAAGTCCAAAGGTCGAGCCATCGTTCACTCCTTCGCGTTCGCGGCGCCGTCGTTCTCGACCTCGACGCCCGCCTCTCGAAGCCGCGCCGTCAAGGCTTTAATCTCTTTCGTCGCGGCGCGATAGCGTTTGCCCAACGACTCGACGCCGCGTTCGGAAGTCGCGAGCGACGCCAAGGAAGCGTCGCGAAGGCGAATCGCCTTTTCGGTCTCGGCGCGACTTTCGACGAGCCGCGCTCGCGTTTCGTTCAACTCGGTTTCCAGCCGCCAAATCATCGCGCAGCCGACGCTTCCGGTCGCCGCGACGCCGAGAACCCAACCCCAAATAAACCGATTCATCGTCGTTTCCTCCCTTTCAGCAAGCCGCGACTTCGCGTTCTTTTAACGTTCGCAAAGCGCTTCGCCGTCTCTCGAACGTCCGCGAACGTCGCGTCGACGACGCGACCGGGTTCCTCGCCGAGCGCGAGCCAAAGCGCCGCGAACAACGCTTCTTTCGTTCCCGACGCTAAAATCAGCGGATACAGGGGGTTCATTTTGGAGGCTTCCTTCTTTCGA
>JAGBDD010000087.1 GCA_017937685.1 Thermoguttaceae bacterium
CCGAACGCTTTTCTCGCCGAACGCTTTTCTCGACGAACGCTTTTCTCGACGAACGCTTTTCTCGACGAACGCTTTTCTCGACGAACGCTTTTCTCGACGAACGCTTTTCTCGACGAACGCTTTTCTCGACGAACACTTTTCTCGACGAACGCTTTTCTCGACGAACGTTTTTCTCGACGAACGCTCCGCTCCCCTAAGCCCCCGAAATTTCCGTTCGAACAAGGCCGGTTCGCCCGGCGCCGCCCCTTTTTCTCCAACGTCGCTTAAATCCCAGCGCAAACTAAAAGGTTCCCGCTAAACGCAAAAAAGGAACGCGCCCGTTGGAACGCGTTCCCTTCTTTGCCGTCTTTGCGTTTTATCTATTTTGTCCGTCTTAACGCCCGCGACTCAAAACGCCTTGTCGCCGACTTGCGGCGCCCGCTTGAAAATCTTCGCCGTTCGCAACTGACGCAACGCGGCGCGCCCCGATTTCGCCGACGAAACCGCGCTCGGTCAAAAGGCCTTGTCGCCGACTTGCGGCGCCCGCTTGAAAATCTTCGCCGTTCGCAACTGATGCAACACGTCGCGCGCCGATTTCGGACGGTCGTCCGGTCGCTTCGCCATCATCTGCGTCAAAATCGCGGCAAATTCCGGCGTAATATTCTTGTTGCGCGCCAAAATCGACGGAACGGCGCCGGTAAGGTGTTTTTGCAACAGTTCGTTGACCGAGTTGCCGGTGTACGTCGCCCGCTCCGAAAGGAGTTCGAAAAAGGTGCAACCCAAGCTGTACAGGTCGGCGCGCCCGTCGACTTGCAGGCCCTTGATCTGCTCCGGCGCCATATAGCTGACGGTGCCCTGCGGAACCCCCTTAATTTTAAAGAGTTTCGCGATAAAATTCCCCTTAATTTCCCGAGCCAGCGCGAAGTCGATCAACTTGATTCCCGCTTCGGCGTCGTACAAGAAATTATCCGGTTTGACGTCGCGGTGCGTCCAGCCGGACTCGTGCAACACGGCGAGCGCCTCGAGCGCCTGCGGAATCATTTTCGGGACTTCAACGCAATAATTCTCGTATTTTCGCTGCTGAATCCACTGCTTCAGGTTCGGCGCGTGGAACCACTCCATCACGAGATACGGAATTTTTCCCTCCCAACCGAAGTCGAAGATGTCGACGATGCGCTCGTGATTCAGCCGCTCGCCGATTTTATACTCCCACTTTAGCATTTCGACCTGTTTTCGGTCGCGACTCGTGCTTTGCAGAAGCGTCTTGATCCCGACATAGCGCCGCGCCCGGTCGTCGTAAGCCTGCCACGTTTGGCTCGTTTGCCCGCGATAAACGGGATTCAACAAACGATACGGGCCGATGTGCATCACTTGCGCGGAACTCATGTCGGGGCCTTTCTCCAAGAAATATGGAAACGGACGCCGACTTCGCGAGCCGCCGTCCTAACGTTCGACGCGACGCGACGTTTCCAAAACGCCGCGCCGTCCGCCGTCGCGACCGCCTCGTTTCGTCAATCGACAAAACGTTCGATCGCGACGCAAGCGTTATGTCCGCCGAAACCAAAACTGTTCGAAATAACGCGGTCGATTTTCCGCTCTTTCGCGACGAGCGGCGTATAATCGAGATCGCATTTCGGGTCGGGATTTTCCAAATTCAACGTCGGCGCGACGACGCCGTCGCGCAACGAAAGAACCGAGAAAACCAACTCGACGCCGCCGCTTCCGCCGAGCAAGTGGCCGATCGCGCTCTTCGTGCTGGAAATCGCCAAATTTTTCGCGCTTTCGCCGAACGTTCGCTTAATCGCCGCCGTTTCCGCGACGTCGCCCAACTTCGTGGCGGTGCCGTGCGCGTTAATATAATCGACGTCCTCGGGATTCCAACCGGCGGAACGCAACGTCGCCTCCAACGCGGCGCCGGCGTAAACGCCCTCTTCGTCCGGCTGCGTGATGTGCGTCGCGTCGGTCGTCGCGCCGTACCCGACGACTTCCGCTAAAATGTTCGCGCCCCGTTTTTTCGCGTGTTCGAGTTCCTCGAAAACGAGAACGCCGGAACCTTCGCCGATCACGAACCCGTCGCGGTCGGCGTCGAACGGTCGGCTCGCCTTTTCCGGCGCGTCGTTGCGTTCGGAAAGCGCGCGCATCGCGCCGAATCCGGCGACGCCGAGTTTCGAAACCGCCGCTTCGGTTCCCCCGGTGAGCGCGACGTCGATTTCGCCGCATTTGATCGCTTTATAAACGTCGATCATCGCGTTGTTCGCGCTGGCGCAAGCGGTCGCGACGCCGTAAACCGGGCCGTGAATACCGTGCCGAATCGCCAAATGCGCGCTCGCGGCGTTCAACATAATTTTCGGAATGGTAAAGGGCGAAATGCGCGACGGGCCGCTCTTCGCCAATTTTTCGTCTTGCCGCTCGATCTCCGCCAAACCGCCGACGCCGCAACCGACAATCGAGGCGCAACGGAACGGATTTTCGCGCGAAAAATCGACGCCCGCCTGTTCGACGGCTCGAATCCCGGCGACGTAAGCAAATTGCGCGAAACGCTCCACTTTCTTGACGTCTTTCGGTTCGATATACGGAGCCGGGGAAAAATCGAGACATTGACCGGCGATTTTCGAACGAAATTCGAGACCGTCCGGTTCCGCCCACGGAGAAACGCCGCTTTCCCCCTCGCGCAAGCGACGCCAAGCCGTTTCCACTTCGCAACCGAGAGGAGAAACGAGGCCTAAACCGGTGATAACAACGCGCTTGCACATAACGAACCTGAAAAGTGAAGAAGCGATAAAGAATTTAAAGACGCCGCGTCCGAGTCAAACGCGGCGAATACCGACGCCAACGACGCCTTCGGGGCGCAAAATCCCCGTCGATTCACGTTCGCTCGCTTTTCCTACGTTAAAAAACGAGCGAACGCGAACCGGAAGTTTACCGTTTGCGTTAGGCCGTCGACTTAAATCAAGCGTCGCCGAGTTGCGAAACGATATGCTTGACGACGTCGCCGACGGTCGCGATGTTTTGCGCTTTGTCTTCGTCGATGTCGATTTCGAAACTTTCTTCGAAGGCGATCATCAATTCGGCGACGTCGAGGGAATCGGCGCCCAAATCGTTGGCGATGTCGCTTTCGCTGGTGATCGTGTCTTGTTCGCGGCCAAGTTGTTCGGCGATGATTTCGATGATTTTCGCTTCAATTTGTTTTTCGTCCATTGATACGACCTTTCTTAAATTCTATTTGCTTGAACGCCGGCGAGCGGCGCGTTTTCACCTTAATAAAATCGACGCGACGCGAATTTCAAAACAACGTCGCGCGTTATTTTATCCGAAAAGCAACAAAAAAACAACTCCGCTTAAGCGTTTTTCGCTTGTTTTTCGTCAAATAATCAGTTGATCATCCCGCCGTCGACGGTCAACGCTTGCCCGGTAACGAAGGAGGCTTCTTCGCTCGCGAAGAAAAGAACGGCGTTCGCAATGTCGTCCGGTTCGCCGATGCGCCCGACCGGAATGCGATCTTTGATCGTTTGACGAATCATTTCCGGCATCGCGTCGGTCATATCGGTCGCGATGAAACCGGGGCAAACCGCGTTAACGGTGATGTTGCGGTTGGCGAGTTCTTTCGCGATCGTGCGGGTAAAACCGAGCAAACCGGCTTTCGACGCCGAGTAGTTCGCTTGGCCGGGGTTGCCGAAAAGCGCGCTAATGCTCGAAATATTGACGATACGCCCCCACTTGCTCTTGCGCATCGATTCGACGAACGCGCGGCACATCAGGAACGGGCCGCGGAGGTTGACCGCCATCACGTCGTCCCATTGTTCGTCGGTAATGCGGCGCATCAGCATATCGCGGGTGATCCCGGCGTTGTTGACGAGAATGTCGACCTTGCCGTAATCGCCCGGATTCGCTTTGTCGCCCAAAATTTTTTGCGCCAACGCTTTAACGGCGTCCGAATCGCCGACGTTGCAGACGTAAGCGCGCGCGTCGCCGCCGTCGGCGACGATACCGGCGACCGCCGCCGTCAGTTTTTCTTCGTTCGTTCCGACGCAAGCGACTTTCGCGCCGGCCTTCGCCAACGCCTTCGCAATCCCCAACCCAATGCCGCGAGTCGCGCCGGTAACGACCGCGACCTTGCCGGTAAGATCAACTTGAATCATTTCATCCCTCGCCGAACGCCGCGCAAACGACGCTCTTGCTCGTTAAACTTTATCCAAACCGCCGCTTTTAGCGTTCGATTCGGGGTTCCGTCGCGACCCCGCCCCTTTATGCGCGAGCATCGACGACAATTTTATTCAAACGTTTATCGTTCGTTCCGATTTTAACGGAATTTTGACTAAGTTTTACGCCATTTTCGCCTTGCGGTCGATACGCTTCATCAAGCCGCGCAAGACGCGACCGGGCCCGACCTCGTAAAACGTTTCGACGCCCTCGGCGATCAGGAAACGCATCGAGTCTTCCCAAAGAACCGGCGACGAAATTTGACGAATCAAAATATTCTTAATCTCGCTCGGGTCGGCGTGGAAACGCGCGTCGACGCCGCTAACGACCGGAATTTTCGGCGCGCTAAAATCCATCGCTTCGATAATCGGGCGCATTTTCTCGACGGCGAGCGACATAAACGACGTGTGAAACGCCCCGGCGACTTTCAGCCCGACGACTTTCATCGCTCCGGCGGCCAACGCGGCGTCCATCAGCTTGTCGACCGAAGCGCGCGCCCCGGAAACGACCAGATTGCCCGGGCAAAGGTAGTTCGCGATCGTCAATTCTTCCGCGTCGATTTCGGCGCAAAGTCCGCGAACCGTCTCGACGTCGAGTCCGAGAACGCTCGCCATCCCGCTCGGAACGGCGTCCGACGCTTCTTGCATCGCTTCGCCGCGAAGTCGAACCAACTTCAAGCCGTCCTCGAACGACATAACGCCCGCGAACGTCAGCGCGGTGTATTCGCCGAGACTCAAACCGGTCGTCGCGACGCAGTTCTCCAACGCTTCGGGTTCCGACTCTTTCAACGCCTCCAACGCGGCCAAACTCGTCAAAAAGATCGCCGGTTGCGATTGGTCGGTCGCGTCGAGAATTTCGGCGGGGCCTTCAAAACAGATTTTCGTCAGGTCGTACCCGAGAATTTCGTTCGCTTGCGCGTACATCTCGCGGATTTTCGCGGACGCGTCGTAAAGTTCGCGCCCCATTCCGACCGTTTGCGCGCCTTGCCCCGGAAATAAAATCGCCGTTTTTCCCATTATTTTAGCGTCTCTAAACGTTTCGCGAAAATTTTCGCAATATTTTTTCAATCGCAAACCGCCGTCGCGCCGCGTTTCCTCGCCCTTATATTATTAAGCGTCCAAAACGCCGACGACGATTTAAAAAAAGGGGAACCGTCGCTCCCCCTTGGTAATAACAAACCGAAGCCGGTCGACGCGTTCAAACGTCGTTCCAAACCGTCGGCGCGCAACGCTCCCTCGACGCGTTCCTCGGAAACGCGCCGCAAGACCGCGCTTTGTCGTCGTTCGCGTCGACTATTTGTCTTGGTCTTGCGAAACGACTTGACGCCCCATATAGCTGCCGCAGTTCGGGCAAACGACGTGCGTCGGGATCATTTTGTTGCATTCGGCGCAAGGAGCCGTTTGAACCGGACGTTTGAAATCGTGCGCGCGACGAGCGCCGGTGCGAGCGTTGCTGTGTTTTCTCTTCGGAACAGCCATTGTTCTATCCTCTAAATGTTAAATCGTGTTAAAGGCGCGACGCCGTTCGAACGACGCGACGGAATAAAACGCGACAACCCGCCTTTACTTTCCGTCGAACGACGTCAAACGCGACGTTCTATTTCGATTGAGCGCAACTCGACCGCCGTCGACGCGAAATTCGAGTTCGCGTCCCTCCGGAAACGCTCGACGTCAAAAGCTCGAAGCGCGACGGAGAAAAAGGCGTTTTGCGCCCGGCAAAAAATTTCTTTCCATCATACGCCAAAAACCCAATCTCGTCAACCGAGGGCGCGCCGAAATAACGCAACTTTTTTAGCAAAAATCCTTGCGTTTTCGACAAAACCCTTCGTTTCGGTCGTTTTTTTGTCAAAATTCGCTCTCGTTCGTCTCAATCGACGCGCTTTCGACGCTCCGAACGTCGCTCAAACGCAAAACGGCGACGGCTCTGTCGGCGCCTTTTCCCAATTTACGGCGAAAATTATCGCCCGTTGGGACGCGGTTTCCTTCAACACTTTGACAATATAACAAAAAACGTCTTTTTGTCAAGTTCAAAGCGTTCGATTCTCGCGCTCTTTTTTATTTTTCGGAAAAACACGCGCATAATCGCTATTTTCCCCTCAACTTAACCTTTCCCAACTTTTTATTTAACGCAAATCTCTCAACGCGCTTAACCGACGCGTTTTCTCTATCTTCGCCGTTCGCCTTATTTTCTCCTTTACGCTCGTTTTTTTCTCTTTGACGAGTTTCGCGTCGATTTTTCCGTTGACAAACCGTTCGCGAGCGGATAAAATAAAGTCGGTAAAGCGTTCGTCGCCCTCGTCGCTCGATTTTTTCGCGCTTTTTGCGTTTCGACGCGGCGGTTGCGAGTTTGCGTCGACGGCGTTTTGCCATTATTAATATATAGGCGTTTTGCGCGCCTCTTTCCGCGACGGGCGCCGACGTTCGCCGAACGTCGCGACGCGCCGTTTGGCGGCGTTTCCATTTTTCCCGTTTTACCTATTTTCGAGATTGTTATGCAACGACGCGATTTTTTCAAAAACGCCGGTCTGATGGCCGCGACCGGTTTGACCGTTACCCTCGGTTCCGAAACGTTCGGCGCCGACGCCGCTTTTGAGGGTAAAACCAATTATCCGGGCAAAGAAGGCGCGACGAAACCGAATTGGGGCGACGCGCCGGTCGAACACTTCACGTCCTATTATTCGGACTTCGCCGACAAAATCCTTTGGATCCGTAAAGACAACCAAGTCGTCGCGGCTTACCGCACTAACCCGAACCAAAAATACCCGTATATTTACCCGCTGACCGGCCCGCTCTCTCGCGTTTCGGTTACCGCCGAATCGTCGCAACCTTGGCCGCACCACCGTTCCGTTTTCTTCGGACTCGACCGCGTCAACGGCGGCAACTATTGGCAAGAAGGTTGGAAACAAGGCCAAATCAAGAGCCAAGACCTCAAACTCGTTAAACACGATAAATCCGTCGTCGAGTGGACCGACCGTTGCATTTGGCAAAAACCGGATCAAGACCCGATTATCGAAGACCGCCGCAAGTATACGCTCAACTGGGTTTGCGACGACTATTACACGCTCGACTTCGATTTCGAAATGGAAATGCTGACCGACGTGAAAGTCGAAAAGACGAACCACGGCTTCTTCGGCGTCCGCGTCGAGCAAGACCTCTGCCCGTTCGGCGGCGGCAACCTTCTCAGCAGCGAAGGCGGCGCGAGCGAAAAAGACACTTTCTCGAAACCGGCGAAGTGGATGGCGTTTTACGGCAAACGTCGCTTCAACCCGGCGATCACCGAAGGCGTCGCGGTTCTCTGCCCGCCGAAAGAACCGTTCGAAAACTGCCCTTGGTTCACCCGCGATTACGGCAACATCTCGCCGATGCCCTTCCTCTTCAAAGAAGGCGGTTTCGCGTTCGAAAAAGGTTTCGTTTTGAAGGGATTGTATCGTCTCGTCGTCTTCGCCGGAACGCCGCAAGACGTCGACCTCAACGCTCGCTGGAACGAAATTTACGGCTAATCGTCAACATTTAGCGATTAGCTCAAGTTTAACGCCGCGCCCTCGCGTTGCCGAACGCCAAATTCGTCAAAACGAGCGGTGGAGGGGTTTTTTGCGCCTTCGTCGAACGCCGATTCCTCGACGGGGCGGCGTCAAACTCAAACCGTCTCCCCCTACTCAACGTCGAAATTAAACAGTTTTCGGCGGCGGGGGTGGGGGCGCGTTCGTCGAGCGCCGATTCCTCGACGGGGCGGCGTTAAACTCGAATCGTTTTCCCTATTTTAGCGTCGAAAGCCGCCGTTTTCGACGCCGGGGGTTTTGCGCGCCCGTTTGTCGCCGCGTTTCCCTAAATTTCCTTTTCTTCGCGATCGCCGACGACGTTAAAAACGCCGACCAAATATCAAATTGAGCAAACCGGATAAAATAGAGAATATCGTGATGGGCGTCGACCCCGGCTTGCGGACGACCGGTTACGCCGTGTTGGACGTTTCGACCGGGCGAGCGCGGCTTCTCGAAGCGGGCGTCGTTCGGAGTCGCGCCGAAACGCTCCCTGAACGCGTTAAGGATATTTACGAAGGCGTCGCCGAAGTCGTCGCCGCGTTCAAGCCGGACGCAATGGCGCTCGAACAGTTGTACTCCCTTTACGAGCGTCCGGAAACCGCGATTTTGATGGGACACGCCCGCGGAGCGATTATGCTCGCCGCCGCGCAAACCGGGATTCCGGTCGTCTCTTACGCCGCGACGAAAATCAAAAAGACAATGACGGGCAACGGACGCGCCCCGAAAGAGCAAATTCAGCGCGCCGTCCAACTCGAGTTGCGCCTTCCCCGCCTTCCGGAACCGCCCGACGTCGCCGACGCGATCGCGGTCGCGTTTTGCCATTTTACCGAAGCGCGTTTAACGCAACGTTCTTCCGCAAACGCCGCGTTTTCACAACTTTACGCGTCTTTACCTAAGCGCCCTGATCTGCCAATTTGGACGCAAGCAAGTCAAAAACGGTAAAACGCGTCGACTTTAACGGCGTTAATTTTCGCCGCCGCGCCTAATTTCGCGACATTTCCTTAATAACGTTTGATTATTGCAATGAAAAAAGAAACGCTTCTCGTTTGTTTTCGTTCGGAACCGGTCGAAGAGCGGCTGATCGCTCGGATTCGCGCCGCTTGGCCGGAGGTCGAAATCGTCAACGTCGGTCAACGCGACGTCGCCGACGCCTTGCTCGACGCCGATTATTTTTGCGGACACGCGAAGGTTCCGGTCGATTGGGAACGCGTCGTCGAACGCAAGCGGCTCCGTTGGATTCAATCGTCCGCCGCCGGGATGGACTGGTGCCTGACGCCGCCGGTCATCGCTTCCGACATAACGATTTCGACCGCCGCCGGAGTTCTTTCCGACCAAGTCGCGGAACACGGGCTCGCGCTGATTCTCGGTTGGGGGCGGAACCTGCGCTCCTTCGTTTGCGACCAGTTCGTCGAGGCTAACAATCCCGATTTTCGCCGTTTCAAGCGGAAGCCGACCTTCGATTTGGTCGAACGGACGGTCGGAATCGTCGGTTTCGGCGGCGTCGGACGACGTTTTTCGGAGGTCGTCGCGCCGTTCGCCGGAAAAATTATCGCGACCGATCTTTATCCGGAGAACAAGCCGGAGCGCGTCGCCGAACTTTGGGGCGCCGACCGATTGGACGACCTGCTCGCCGAATCGGACGTCGTTTTCCTCTCCCTTCCGCTCAACGCCGACACGCGCGGGATTATTAACGCCGAAAAACTCGCCAAAATGAAGCCGGGCGCTCTCCTCGCGAACCTCGCTCGCGGCCCGATCGTCAAGACGGACGCCCTCGTCGACGCGCTCGCTTCCGGGAGGCTCGGCGGCGCGGTAATGGACGTTGCCTCGCCGGAACCGCTCCCGGCGGAACACCCGCTTTGGAGTTTTGACAACGTCCTGATTACGCCGCACGTCGCGGGCCAAATTCGTTGGCGCTTCGACGACGTTTGCGATATTTTTTGCGAAAACGTCCGCCGATACCGCGCCGGAGAACCGCTAATCAACCGCCTTTCGCCGCTCGGCAAGAAGCTCGGGTTCCCGTTGCGCGACGGAACGACGCCCCTTTGGATCGACGTCAAAAAACAATATTCGACTCGAAAAACGAGCGCCGACGTCGCGTTTCAACGAACGTACTGAAATCGAGCGTCGCGCGCTTAAACCGCCGTCAACCGACCGACGCCCGACTTTCTCGACGCGTCCCGCTTGTCAAACTGGGCGTTTTCGGCAAAATAAAACGGCGCGGCGATTCGATTTCGTCGCGCCGTTTGGCGTTTCTTGGTTCGGCGGTCGGCTTTTTCGTTTTAAAAGCGGCGCTCGCAAACGCTCCCATTATTCCGATCGCGCCGACTTTTACGTTTATTTACCGAACCTTTTCAACTCGCGCCGCGTTAAGTTCCCAGCCGCCTGTTAATTTAGGTCGACAGAGCGTTTTAAACGAACCGGTTAATTTGAACAAACAGGACGTTTTAAACGAGTCGGTCAATTTAAACAAACAGGGCGCTTTAACCGAGCCGGTTAATTTAAACAAACGGAGCGTTTTAACGGTTCTAATTTAGGCAAGCGGAGCGCTTTAAACGTTTTTCGACGTCAAATCGCCCCATTCTCGCCGTTTCGCGTCATTTAAAGAAGTAAAATTCGCCGACCTCGAGCGTCATTTTCGCCGCTTTAGTGTTCGCGCCGACCGAAATCGCTCGAATCCGCGCCGGGTCGAACGGGTCGGGCGTTCCGCCGTAAGCGGTCAGCGACGCGAACGGAATCGCGACGAAATGTTCCCGACCGTCCGCCGGAGCGATTCCGACGCCGGTATAATAAAACGGGTTCCCCTTTTCGTCGTAAGTAAAGAAGCGAATTTGCGCGTTCGGGTCTTCGTTCGACCCTTTCACTCGGAACGCGACGCCGGCGTATTCGCTCAAATCGAGTCCGGCGAGCGACGCAAAGCGCCCGGTTTCGCTATTTTCCGCGACTCCGCTTTCCCCATTTTGCGCCGTTTCGCGATCTTTCGACGCTTCATTTTCCCCGTCTTGCGCAACTTCGCCGTTTTGTCCGCCAAACGCCGCCGGTTCGGCGATTAGCCGCGTCGAATCGGGTTCGAGCGGAAGCGCGAAATGCGGATAAATCCAGCGGTCGCCTTCGCCAAACTCGACGTCGAAGCCCCAACGGAAGCCGGACGAAAGCGCGTCCGCCTTTTTAAACGTCGTTTTCCCGGCGGCCCCGGCGCTCGGCGTCCAGCGGCTAAGTTCGCCCAAATCGACCGGCGTCGCGACTTCGGCGAACGCGACGAAGTTTTCCCGCGAAACGGCTCGAGTCAAGTCGAACGAAAGGAAACCGTCGTCGCCGACGCGCGCCTCGACGGTCAGCGGAACGAACGGCGAAATTTTTTCGGCGTTCAGAACGAAAGGAACGGTCGCCCGCCCCCGCGCCGGAATCTCGACCGTTTTCGGCGCGTCGACGAACGTCGGCGGAAGCGGCTTCCCGTCGGCGAACAGTTCGACGCGAACCGGGAACGTCCGCGCTTCGTTTTCGAAATTAAAAACGGTTAACGCGCCGGAAAACGTTTTCGCGTTCGGGTCGAGAATCTTGTACCCGGCGTTATCCGGCGAAACGAGGTTCGCCTCGAACTCGAAACGAACGACGGTCGCGACGTCGCGACGCGGGCGGCCTCCGCCGTCGAGTTTTCGCGCCGCGAATCGACGTTCCCGCGCTTTATCGATTTCCGACGCCGGTTTCAACGTAATTTTCGCGTCCGCCGGGATTCCGACGAAGAGGAAGCCGTCGGAAAAATCGAACGCGCCGTCGGCGTTCGAAACGACCGTTTCCCCGGTAATCCGCTCGACGAAGGTCGGCGAAAGGGGCGTTTTCACCGTCCGCCCCGGCGCCCGCGTCGGCGAATAAAGAACCGCGACGCGCTCCCCGGTCGTCGGGTCGGCGAAGACGAACGAACGCTGAACCGCCGCCAAACCTTCCCCGTTTCGCCCAACTTCCGCATTTTCTCCGTCGAGCGCCCATTCGCCGACGCAATCTTTTCCGGCCAAGAGGCGAATCGACTGCGCGTATCCGACGATCGACCGCAACGGCGCGTTCGAACGGTCGCTCATCCCGAAATTATTGTCGTTTTCCTCGTAAAACGGATAAACGAACGGAAAATAAGCCTCGAAACCGAACGCTTTGCAGACGACGCCCTTTTGCGCGACGTCGATCGCGCTCTCCAAGTCGGCTTCGCGGTTCGGGCGGTCGGTTCCGCGCTTCCAAGGCCGTCCGCACTCGGTAATCCAAGTCGGCTTCCCGGACGCGCCGAACTTGTCGAGCCAACGTTGGTACCGCAGGCAGACGCCGACCATCTCCGGCGCCCGGCTGTACGAGTGAAAGGAGAAAATATCGCAGGCGTCGAGCATTCCGTTTTCCGCCGCGGAGTCCATCCAAGCGTCGCGGAACGCCGCGATCACCCCGCCGACGACCGGCGTTTCGACGCCGCGCCGCCCGTATTCTTGCGCGACCGCCTTCAAAATCGGGACGTATTGATCCGCCGGGAGATTGCCGCCGAAGAAAATGTCCGGCTCGTTCCAAACTTCGATCGAGTTCCAAGTCGGCGCCCAGCGTTCGGCGATTCGCGCCCAACTGTCGGCGGTTTTTGTCAAGTCGTTCGGGTAAACCGCGCCGACTCGACCGGCCCAACCGGGCGCGTCGTGTATCAGCTCGAGAACCGGAACGTCGTATTTTTTCGCCGTTTGCCGAACGAAATCGGCCCGACGGTCGGCGTTAAAGTCGATTTGCCCCGGGGTCGACTCGATTCGGCCCCAACTCGTTCGCTCGCGGTACGTCGCGATTCCCATTCGCCGCGCGTTGAAGAGGAGGTCGTCCCGGGCCGCGTCGGAACCGACAAGCCAAGTCGTCGCCGCGTCGATTCCGAAAAACGGGTCGCGAATCCGCTCGCCGTCTTTCCCGCTTCCCGCCGTTTTCCCATTTTTGACGCTTTTCTCAACGTCGCCGTCTTTGACTTCTTTTCCGACTTCGCCGTTTTCTCCATTCTTCCCAACTTCACCGTTTTCCGGTTTCGTCGGATCGGTCCAAAACGCCGGAATCGACGCGACGCCGAACGATCGGCCGATTTCCGGAAACTCGATTTCCCAAAAACCTTGCGGCAACGTCGCCTCGACGGTCAGCGTCTTTCCGTCGCGCGTTCCCGTCCCTTCGCAAAAGATTTCGCCGTCGGTTGTTTTAACGACGTAAGCGCCGGAAAGGGCGTCGCTCTCCGACTCGAACTTGAAAACGGCCGGCTCGTTCGGCTCGACCCAAAATTGCGTTACGTTAATCGGCGTCCAAGTCGCGACGCCGACGACGACCGCGCCCAACAAACCCCAAAGCGCCATTTTTCTTCCTCGCTAGTTTCGCTGTTTTCGCTATTTTATCGAAATTTCGACGTTTTCCGGTTTCGCCCGCGCTTCGAACCGCCGCGAACCGCCGCCCGTTATTATCGCCGCCGCGACGGCGCAAGTCAAGCGTTTTCGTCGATTTTCGGCCCTTTTTGCGTTTTTCGCCGCCGACGGTTTGCCCAATCGCCTCAAATTCGCCAAATTCCGTTAAAAACCGACAAAAAACGCGCCGTCGACGTTTTCCGCCGCGGCGCGTTCTGTTAAAATTGGCAAAATCGGCAACCTCTTTCCCGCCGTCAACCGCTAAGCGTCGGTCAAACGTTCGCCCCGTTTCGCGCCCGCTCCGTCTCCTCGCGTTCGGCGATTTTTGCGAAACGTTGCGCGATAACGCTAACGATAATCAACTGCAGCGCGTGATAAATCATCGTCGGCAAGATGAGAATTCCCGCCATATTCGGCGCGCTCAAAATGACTCGCGACGTCGCGACGCCGTGTACGAGCGACTTTTTCGACCCGCAAAAAAGGGTCGCGACCGCGTCTTCTCGGCTAAAACGGAGCGCGCGGCAGACGACGTAAACGATTCCGAACACGACGAAAAAGAGCGCGATCATTCCGACGCTCAACCCCAAAAGCGTTCCGCCGGAAAGGCCGTCGAACATCTTCTCTGCAAAGGAGTTGCAAAACGACGTGTAAACGATTAAAACGATCGTCGCTTGGTCGAATTTGCGCAACCGTTTTTCGTTCCGGCGCGAAAACTCGCCCCAACGCCGATTCGCCAAGACGCCGAGGATAATCGGCAAAATCGCTTGCGCCGTCAGCGAGAGCAAAACGACGCCGAAACCGCGCCCGCCCGTCTCCGCGTCGACGAAAATCCGCATCCAAAGCGGTGTGATGAAAACGCCGAGCAAGGTCGAAAAACTCGCGTCGAAAATCGCCGCGGGCACGTTCCCCCGCGCGATGTTCGTCATCACCACCGACGACGAAACGGTCGACGGAAGCGCCGCCAAGAAGAAAATCCCGAGCCAAATTCCAGTCGAAACGACGCGGCGGTCGGCGTTTTTCGCCGTCGACGTCGGTTCGTCGGTTCCCCCGCTCGTCCCGTTTTCGCTATTTTGACCTTTTTGCGCCGGCTCGCCGACTTCTTTATTCACTCCGTTTTCGCCATTTTGACCGTTTTGCGCCAATTCGCCGGTTTCTTCACTCGTCCCGTTTTCGCTATTTTGGACGTTTTGCGTCGGTTCGCCGGTTTCTTCTCTTTCGCCGGTCTCGCCTGGTTCGCCAACTTCCGCGATCGCGGCGAAACCGCCGCCCGGGCCGCTCGCTTTCGCTTCGAGCGCGGCGACGTCGGCTCGCGTCGGGAAGGTTCCGCAAACGCTCATCGTCGCTAAAATTAGGAGCGGAAAGAGGAGAAACGTCGACGCCATCACGACGAGGTGCGTCTTCACGTTCGCGAGACCGGAGCGGATTTTTTCCCAATTCAGCCGAAGCCCGTAAAAAAAGAAAATCAGCGAAACGCCGACGTTCGCCGCCGTCGAAAGGGAAAAAACGCCGTCGCGCGCCCCGAAATCGGGGTAAAGCCAAGCGAGAAAAATTGCTCCGAAGAGCGAAAGAATGAAACCGTCGAGTCCGAACCGTTTTAACATCTTTTCAACAATCGCCGCAATCTACCGTTTTTGCCGATATTGCTCAATTTTAAAAAACGCCGCCTGCCGACGCCGCCTTCCGACGCCGTTGGGAACCGCCGCGCCGCCGAATTCGCGACGGTCGCCGCCCGCCGACGCCGTTCGTCGTTTTCGTCGTTGTTAATAAAGGCCGAAAAAACGCCGATTTCGCCGCCGTCGGTTAAACGGAGCAAAATCGGCAAAATTTAACGCCGCCAAAGAACGCGATTCATCGCCGTTTTTAACGTCGCGCTTTCAATTTTCCGCGTCGCGTTTCTTGTTGCGCAACGATTTCGATAATTTATACTCGATACTGTCGCAAAGCGCGATCCAACTCGCCTCGACAACGTTCTCGCTGACGCCGACCGTTCCCCAGCGTTCGTCGCCGTCTTTGCTCTCGATGACGACCCGGGTCGTCGCCGCCGTCGCCGCGTCGGAGTTGAGGACGCGCACCTTATAGTCGACGAGCTTCATTTCGCCGAGTTCCGGATAAATCGGTTGCAACGCCTTGCGCAACGCGTTGTTGAGCGCGTCGACCGGGCCGTCTCCCTCGGCGACTTCGTGTCGGATTTCGCCCCGTTTCCCGACGCGGAGCTTCACCGTCGCGACGGTCGCCTTCGTCGTCAGATCGTCGTTAACGTCGCTAACGACGACGCTCGTTTGATAGTTTAAGCGGCGGAAACTGGAGCGGAACTCGCCCTTAATCTTTTGAACGAGCAATTTTAGCGAACCGTCGGCGGCTTCGTATTGGTACCCGGCGCTTTCCTTGCTGGTTACCGCGTCGAGAACCGCTTTCACCGTCTCCGCGTCGACGACGCCGTTCTCTTCGAGCCGGTATTTTTTCGCGCAAGCGACCAAATTCGACCGCCCGGCCAACTCGCTGACCAAAACGCGCCGCTCGTTCCCAACCGCCTCCGGGGCGATATGCTCGTAAGACGCCGTCGAACGGTTGACGCCGCTGACGTGCATTCCGCCCTTGTGCGCGAACGCGCTCCGTCCGACGAACGGTCGGCGCTTATCCGGCGCGACGTTGATCAACTCGTCCATAAATCGGGAAAATTGGGTCAACTTTTCCAACGCTCCCGGGCGCAACACGTCGAAACGCCCGCCCTTTTTCAGCGCGAGAATCGCCGAAACCGCGATCAGGTCGGCGTTCCCGCAACGCTCGCCGATTCCGTTGATCGTTCCTTGAACAAGCGTCGCGCCCGCCTCGACCGCCGCCAACGAGTTCGCGATCGCGAGCCCGCAGTCGTTGTGCGCGTGAATTCCGACCGTCGCGCCGAACGGCGAAACCGCGTCGAGCGCCGCTTTCGTCCCCGCCGCGATCTCGTCCGGAAGCGAACCGCCGTTGGTGTCGCAAAGAACGACCGTCGCCGCTCCGGCGCGCGCCGCGGTTCGGAGCGTTTCGAGCGCGTACTCGGCGTTCTCCTTCCAACCGTCGAAGAAATGCTCCGCGTCGAAAAAGACGCGCTTGCCTGCGTCGACCGCGAAACGGAGCGTCTCGTCGATCATCGCCAAATTCTCGTCGAGCGAAACGCAAACGACGTCTCGCGCTTGAAACGCCGACGCTTTCCCGACGATCGTTAAAACCGACGCTCCCGACGCGACCAAACTCGCCAGCCCCGCGTCGTCTTGCGGTCGAGCGCCCTTGCGGCGCGTCATTCCGAACGCGCAAACGAGCGCTTTTTTCGGCGGGTTTTGCGCGACGCGTTCGAAAAACGCCTTGTCCTTCTCGTTCGACGCCGGATAACCGCCCTCGACGTAATCGAACCCCATTTCGTCCAAACGCGCCGTCGCCAGCAGTTTGTCGCTCAACGAAAAGGAAACGCCCTCGGTTTGCGCTCCGTCGCGCAAGGTGGTGTCGTAAAGTTCGATTCGAACGGTCATTTTCTCTTGTCTCCTTGGCACTAAAACGCGTCGACGGGGCAAATTAGGCAAAACGCGCGACGTTTCGTTGAACCGCCAAACGCCGCGCTTTCCGCTTCCTATAGTATTAATGACAAAACGGCGGAACCGCTCGACCGAAAAAACGTCGCGCGCCCGCCGTCGGAATCGTCGATTCGCGTCGACCGCCGGAACGAAACCGCCCGTCGACGCGAAAACTCAAAACGCCGATTAAATCGTTCGAAACGATTAAAGCGTTTCTTCGGCGAACTCTTTCGCCAACTCGTCGCGACCGCGTTGGCCGACCGCCGCGTCGACGACGACGCCGACGCTCCGCTCGCTCATACTGATGACGTCGACGTTGACGCCGTCGTCGGCGAGCGTTTTGAACATACGGTACGCCAAGCCGGTATGACTGCGCAGGCCCGTGCCGCGGACGGTCAACTTCGCGGCGGCGACGTGCGATTCGACGCGGCAACCGTAAACGCCGGCCAACTCTTCGGTAATCTTCGCGACCGCTTCCGCTTCCTCGCGGGCGACGGTGAACGTAACGTTCGCCAAATTGTCGCGCCCGACGCTTTGAACGATCATATCGACGACGACGCGCCCTTCGGCGACGCGGTCGAAAACTTCCGCGACCAACCCCGGGCGATCCGGCAAGTCGCAAAGGGTGAAGCGCGCTTGGTTTTCGTCCAAATCGACGCCTTCGACGAGGAGGTCTTCCATCCCGGTCAGGCGCGAAATCCATTGCGCCGACGCGAGCTTCGCGAACTCTTCGCCCGACGCGGAACCGGTTTCGTCGGCGTTCGCGGCGGCGTCCGAAACGACCGGCGCTTTGTCGAGTTCGAACGCGGCGTGCAGGGCGCGCAACGCTTCGACCGCTTCGTCGCGGTTGACCAACGCGGAAACTTTAATGTCGCTCGTCGCGATCATTTCGATATTAATATTGCGTTCGGCGAGCGCGTGAAACATTTTTTGCGCGACGCCCGGTCGGCGCGTCATTCCGAGCCCGACGATCGAAACCTTCGCGACGTTTTCGTCGATTTCAAACCCGGCGGCGTTGATTTCGTTGAAGACGTCGACGACGACTTCGCGGGCTTTGGCGGCGTCTTCGCTTTGAATGGTGAACGAAACGTCCGTTTTCCCCTTCGAACTCGAGTTTTGCGCGATCATATCGGTCGGGATTTTCGCGTCGGCGAACTTCGAGAAGATTTTCATCGCCGCGCCCGGTTCGTCCGGAACGCCGAGAACCGCGACGCGAGTTTCGTTTTTCGCAAGCGCGACGCCGCAGACCGGCGCGTCGGCGCATTCCGGTTTCGGGCCGATGACGGTGCCCGGCGCGTCGCTAAAACTGCTGCGAACGTGAACCAAAACGCCGAATTTTTTCGCGAATTCGATCGAGCGGCTGTGCATAACGCCGGCGCCGAGGCTCGCCAATTCGAGCATTTCGTCGTAACTAATGCGTTCGACGCGGCGAGCGTCCGGAACGACGCGCGGGTCGGTCGTGTAAACGCCGTCGACGTCGGTGTAAATATCGCAATAATCGGCGTTAAGAGCCGCCGCCAAGGCGACCGCCGTCGTGTCGCTACCGCCGCGACCGAGCGTCGTGATGTTAAAATCGTCGTCGATTCCTTGGAAACCGGCGGCGATGACGATTTTCCCGTCGTCGAGCGCTTTCTTCATCCGGTCGGTCGAGATCGAGCGAATGCGCGCCTTGCTGTACGTCGCGTCGGTGCGGATGCCGATTTGCGCCCCGGTGAAGCTGACCGCCTTGTGCCCGAGCGATTCGAGCGCGATCGCCATCAGCGCGATCGTTACCTGTTCGCCGGTCGAAAGGAGCATATCCATTTCGCGGGCGTCCGGGCGGTCGCTAATTTCATTAGCCAATTCGACAAGCCGGTCGGTCTGTTTGCCCATCGCGCTAACGACCATCACCACTTGGTTTCCGGCGCGGGTTTCGCGAATCGCTTTGCGCGCGGCCGAGAGAATTTTCGTCGTGTCGGCGACGCTCGTTCCGCCGAACTTTTGCACGATCAACGCCATTTTGTCTTGTTCCTTTCGCAAAGGAGAAACGGATTGCGTCGAGAAACGCCGCGAAAACCGGTCGCGCCGACCGCTTCGCGCTCTCGAACGTCGTTTGTCGCTCGACGCGCCCTTCAATTAGATAACTTTAACTTTTTCTCTTTTTTCGTCGCGTCGAGTTCGCGAGTCGCCGCGCGTCGAAAGCGTTTCGGCGTTCGCGAAATTGTTTTAATTATATCGACCCGCGTAAAATCGCCAAGGGGCGCCGACTTAATTTTCTTGCTTTTTCTTAAAAAAACGCCGTTTTTGCCGATCGCGTCAAGAAAACCGCCTTGGAAAAGTTAGGACAAGCTAACAAGACAATGTCGCGCTCGACGTTTGGAAAGGAAAAGCCGAACGCCGCTCGACGTTTCGGACGTTCGAACTCTTTTCCGCAACGATTAAAAGAAAATCAAACGCGTCGAACGTCGCCGCGCAAGCCGTCGTCGAAAAACTCGGGCGCCTGCGGAAGCGTCGCCGCGTCCGGCGCGACGGTTGCGAACGTTTTCCCGAAATTTTCGCGTCGTTCGGCTAATTTAGCGACGGCGGCGAGGTTCGCTCCGGTCGAAATTCCGGCGAAAATTCCCTCGACTCGCGCCAAGCGACGCGTCCAGTCGGCGGCCTCCTCGGTCGAAACGGTTTCGACGGCGCTCGCAACGCGGAAGTCGAAAATTTTCGGAACGAAACCGGCGCCGATCCCGACGATCCCGTGCGCGCCGGGTCGCCCTCCGCTCAAGACCGGCGACTCGACCGGCTCGACCGCGACCGTTTGAATCGCCGAATTTTTGCGACGCAAATAACGAGAAACGCCGACGAACGTCCCGCCGGAACCGACGCCCGCGACGAAAACGTCGAGCCGCCCGCCGGTCGCGCGCCAAAATTCCGGCCCGGTCGTCGCCTCGTGAATCGCGACGTTCGCCGGATTCTCGAAGAGGTTCGGAACCCAAACGTCAGCGACGGAGCGCGCCGCGTCGGCGACCGCCTTCAACGCGCCGGTCATTCCGAGTTTTTTCGGCGTTAGAATCAGTTTCGCGCCGAGCGTCGTCAGCGTTCGGATTCGCTCTTCGCTCAAAACGTCCGGCGCGACAAGCGTCAAGTCGAGCCCGCGAGCCGCCGCGACGAACGCCAACGCGAGCCCCTCGCCGCCGCTCGTCGCTTCGAAAATTTTCGTCGACGGCGTTAAAAGCCCGACGTTTTCCGCCGCGTCGATCATCGCCCGCGCCGCTCGGTCTTTGAGACCGCTCGGAAAGTTCGCCGACTCTAATTTCAGCGAAACGTCGACGCCGAACGGAGCGAAAAGACGACGCAAGCGAACCGTCGGCGACCCGAACGGCGTCCGCGACGCGTCGACGGCGAGCCGCGCTTCTCCCTTCAATTCCCTCTTCTCCTCTATTTCCCGCATTTCACCGACTCTTCCCCGGCTCCCCGACCGTCAAAAACGAAACGAGTCGAACCGCGTTCCCCGACGTTGCGTCGGCGCCGCGATTCGGCTCGCCTTCGATCCTTCGTTAAACTCGACTCAAATTCGCCGTTTTATCGCGTTTTCGCTTAGCGGCGGGTCGTCGCGTCCGTTTCGGACGGTTCGAGCGCGACCATCGACGGCGACTTGCCGAGTTGGCGGCGTCCGGCGGGCCGCTCGTAACAGTACGTCATTTCTTCGCTCATCAAGCGCGCTTCTTCCGGAATCGATTGGAGCATCGCTTGCACCTTGTGATTCCCGGCGTCGACCGCTTGCGCTCGGACGCGGAAGACGACGCGTTCGCCGGCGGGCAACGTTTCGATCTTGCGGAAAATGACCTTCGACTCCGCTTCGCTCACCGTCCCGAGTCCGCCTTCGACGGAAACCGGTTTCAACCCGACGCCGAGGAAGACGCCCGATTCGATTTCCGTCGCGTCTTTCGTTCCGTTGTTCTCGATAACGAGTTCGTAAACGCATTCCTTCCCGACGGCGACCGGGTCTTTCGGAGCGTTGACGCGCATCGCCAAGACGGCGATCGACTCGACTTGAACGGTCGTTTCGTTTTGCGCGGTCAAGCCGGTTTGGTCGGCGCCGACGACGGCGAAGGTCGCGTCGCCCGTTTCGGTCAAACGGCAAAGAGTTTTGAAAACGATTTCCTCGTTCGGGCGCAGGAGCGGAATCGTCCAGTAAACGCGCCCTTTCTCGACGTTGCGCCGCGCCGAACCGTCGCAGGCGAGAACCTCGACCGTCGCCGGAATTTGCGCCGCGACGTCGACGTTTTCGAGCGGAGCGTCGCCGACGTTCTTCACTCGCGCCAACGCTTCGAACTCGCCGTCGACGAATTGCAACTCCGGCGCTTCGATCGCGACGTCGAGCTTGCCGCGCAACACGGCGATCTTCTTCGTCGCTCGCGCTTCGACGCCGTAAGCGCCGGTCGCCCGCGCTTCGATCGCGATCTCGTCGTTCAAAACGGTTTTCACCGCCATTTCGATCGACTTTTCTTCCCCCGCTTTCAGGACGCCGATTCGTTGCGTCGCGCTTGTTTCGCCGGTCGAGACGAAAAGTTCGACGTCTTCCGCGTCGCCGTTCCCAACGTTGCGCAGGCGGAGGCGGTATTTGTCCTCGACGCCCCATTCGAGCGCGTCGCGCCCTTCGACGCGAGCTTCCAAAATCGGCTCGACGACTTCGACGCCGGTTCGCGCCGACGCTCGTTCGCATTCGAAGCGGCTGACCAACTCGAACGCGCTCCGCTTTTGCGGCGTCATCGTCAATTCGAGTTCCGCCGAATCGCCCGCGGCGAGCGTCCCGACTTCCCAAACGCAGCGCCGCGATTCGCCGTCAAACCCGACGTCGCGCGTCTTGATTTGCGCGTCGCCGATTTTCGCGTCGACGGCGACGACCGCGACCGTTTCCGGCAGCTCGGTCGTTACGACCAGCTTCCGCGCCGCGACGCTCCCGACGTTGCGGGCCCGCACTTTGAACGTCGACTCTTGCCCGACGACTAAATTTTTCGGCCCGATCGTTTCGATTTCAACGATCGGCGAGCGCGACGAAACGGTCGTTTCCGCGTCCTCCTTCGCTTTCGCGACGCGCCAAGCGCCGCCGTTCGCGTCCGTTCGAGGCGCCGTCGAAGCGCGTTCGTTCGACGTTTCGCCGTTCACCTGAAGTTGCGAACCGTCTTGGAAAAACGCGCCGAAACGGTCGTCGAGTTCGTTCAGCGCCGTTTTTTCGCTCAAATCGCCCGTTTCTTTCGGCGCTTTCGCGACGTTCGCTCGACGCGGCGCCGCGACTTTCTCGGCGCGTTCCTCCGCGTCGTCCGAAGCGACGAGCGAAAGCGGAGCGTTCTCGTCTTCCGCGCTTTCCAAAACTTCCGAGTCGCCGCCGTTTTCCTCGTTTGCGTCGTCGGCGTATTCTTCCGACGTTTCCGCTTCGGTCAAAATTGCGTCCTCGTCCTCTTCGGTCGAGAAAACGGGAATCGCCGGGCCGACCAACTCGTCGTCTTGCGCCGCCTTCTTCGCGCTCCGACTTCCCGCCTTGCGGCTCGTCTTGCGCGACGGCGTTTCTTCGGCGTCGTCGACCGAAACAAGCGCCGCGTTCTCCGACCAATCTTCGGACGCGTCCGCCGCCTCTTCGAGGAGCGATTCTTCCAACAGTTCGAGCGATCCGAGCCCGTCCTCGTCGCGCAAACTGCGCCGTTCGACGCGCTCCGAAGCCTTCCGGCGAGAAGTCGAAACGCGTTCGGAACTCGACGCGATCGGAGCGTCGCCGATTTCTTCTTCCAACTCGTAGAGAAGCAACGCGGCGACCCCGCCGGTCGACGATTTTTTCGCCGACGAAACGCCGAGCGACGACGTTCGACGCGACGCGCTCAAACTCGCGACCGCGGCGCGCGTCGTTCCGAACGTTCGCGTTTCGGTCGTCGCGGCTCCCGCGCGAGGCGCCGCCGCGATCGGAGCGGGTGCGGTCGCCGGAGCCGGCGAAGCGAAATGCGATTGGCGGCCGATCAACGCGGCGCGTTCTTGTTCCGCGCTCGGCAAACTCGACGGACTCGTCGGAGGAATGTTCGCAAACGAAACGCGCGCCGGGCCTTGCGGAACGAC
>JAGBDD010000088.1 GCA_017937685.1 Thermoguttaceae bacterium
GAAGTTGGGTTTTGCCGGTCGCGTCGATTTTGCGGCGCTCGAATCGCGTTGAAAACGGTTGAAACGGTCGAAAAAACGCGCGAAGTTGATTAGCGGTTTGGATTAAGGAATAAATGCGACAAGATTTTGCGCAAACGGTCGTCGTCGGCGTCGGGCTTCTCGGCGGCTCGGTCGGGTTGGCGGCGAAGAAAGCGGGCGTCGGCGGGAAGATTATCGGTTTCGGGCGCTCGGAGGCGAAGTTGCGGCGGGCGGTCGAGTTGGGCGCCGTCGACGCGTTCGCGACCGATTGGCGAGCCGCGCTCGAACTCGGGGCCGGGACGCAAGGAACGACGCAAATCGTTTTCGCGGCGCCGGTCGAAACGAATTTGCGGGTTTTGCGGGATTTTTGCCGAGTTTGCGGCGAAATTGGCGAAGAAAAGGGCGCCGACGCGTTCGCCGGGCGGGCGTTTTTGCTTTCCGACGTCGGGAGCGTTAAGGGCGATTTCGTTCGAACGGTCGACGCGCTCCTGAGTTCGCCGGGGCGTCCGAGCGGCGTTCGGCTCGACGCGGTCGCCGCGCACCCGATCGCCGGGAGCGATAAATCGGGCGCCGAGTTCGCGACCGCCGACCTGTTTCGGGGGAAATTGACGATTTTAACGCCTTGGGAGAGCGTCGCCGATCGTCGCGCCGCGCTCGAACGAGGGGAAGCGGTTGCGGACGACGCCGTTAAAACCGTTGTAAACGGTAAAGTCGTCGAAATCGAGCAAGTCGACGAAGAGAAGAACGTCGAGGAAAACAACGTCGGCGGCGATAAAGCCGGTAAAAGCGGCAATATCGGCAACGTTGACGAAAGCGAAAATATCGGCGAAACCGTCGGAATCGTTAAAACCGGTTTAAACGGCGAAATTTCGCGTTGCGTCGCCGGGGAGAAAGCGGAGGCGGTCGCCGCCGTTCGCGCGTTTTGGGAAGCGCTCGGCTCGACGGTCGTCGAGACGTCGGCGGACGAACACGACCGCATTTTGGCGCGAACGAGCCATTTGCCGCACCTCGCGTCCGTCTTGACGGCGAGCGTCGTCCCGACGGAGGAACTCCTTTTTACCGGAACCGGTTTCCGCGACGTTACCCGGTTGGCCGGAGGGGCGCCCGACGTTTGGGTCGAGATTTTCGGCTCGAACCGCGCCGCGACGCTCGACGCGCTCGAGCTGTTGGAAGAGAAGATTGTTCTTTGGAAATCGTTCTTGAAAGAGAACGACCGGGAATCCATTTTAACCTTTTTGAAGGAAACGAAGAAGAAACGAGATGCTTTGGGAAGTTGACATTTTTGCCGCGCCGGGATTGCCCGACGTCGTTGGAACGGAAACGGTCGCGGACGCCGCCGACCTCGGTTTTTCGCCGAATTTGACCTTGGGCTTCGCTCGCGGATACCTCCTTCAAGGCGATTTGAGCCGCGAACAAGTCGAAACGCTCGCGTCGCGCCTCCTCGCCGACCCGGTCGTCGAACGCGCTTCGATCGGCGTCGTCGGAGACGCGGTTCTCGCCGAGTCGCTCGCCGGCAAAACCGGTAAAATCGTTTACGTCCTCCCGAAACCGGGCGTTACCGACGTCGTCGCCGACGCCGCGCGCCAAACGGCGACCGATTTCGGAATCGAGCCGGAGGCGGTTCGCACCTTCAAAAAGTACTGGATCGACGGCGTCGACGCGGCGGAAATCGAACGCCTCGCCCGCAAACTCCTCGCCAACGACGCGATCGAGCAAGTCGCGTTCGACGAACTCGGCTTCGACTCGCTTCAAGTCGGCTCGCCGTACAAGTTCGAGCTGAAGACGGTCTCGATTCGCTCGATGAACGACGCGGAACTCGAAACGCTCAGCAAGCGAGGCCAGCTTTACCTGTCGCTCGTCGAAATGCAAACGATCCAAAAGCATTTCCAAGACCTCGACCGCGACCCGACCGACGTCGAACTCGAAACGATCGCGCAAACTTGGAGCGAACACTGCAGCCATAAAACGCTCGCCGGGCGGATTTCTTACAGCGGCCCGGAAGGCGAAATCTTCTTCGAGAACATGCTGAAGGAAACGATCTTCGGCGCGACCGTTAAAATCCGCGAAAACCTCGGCGCCGACGACTTCTGCGTCAGCGTTTTCGCCGACAACGCGGGCGTCGTTAAGTTCGACGACGAATACAACGTTTGCTTCAAGGTCGAAACGCACAACCACCCGAGCGCGCTCGAGCCCTACGGCGGCGCCAACACCGGGATCGGCGGCGTCATTCGCGACCCGATGGGCACCGGCCTCGGCGCCAAACCGATCTGCAACACCGATATTTTCTGCTTCGCGCCGCCGCAATTCGACCCGAACGAGCTGCCGAACGGCGTTCTGCACCCGCGCCGCGTCATTAAAGGCGTCGTCGCCGGCGTCCGCGACTACGGCAACCGAATGGGGATTCCGACTGTCAACGGCTCGATCTTCTTCGACAAACGCTACCTCGGCAACCCGTTGGTTTACTGCGGCGACGTCGGCTTGATTCCGGTCGACAAGTCGTTCAAAGAGCCGAAAGTCGGCGACCTGATCGTCGCGATGGGCGGTCGCACCGGGCGCGACGGGATTCACGGCGCCACCTTCAGCAGCGCGGAACTGACGAGCGAAAGCGAAACGCTCTCCGGCGGCGCGGTGCAAATCGGGAACGCCATCGAAGAAAAGAAAATCCTCGACGTGATGCTCGAAGCGCGCGACCGCGGCCTTTACAACGCCGTTACCGACTGCGGCGCGGGCGGCTTCTCGAGCGCGGTCGGCGAAATGGGCGAAAAAATCGGCGCCGAAGTCGACCTCAACGCGATTTCGCTCAAATACGAAGGCCTTTCTTACGCCGAAATGTGGATCAGCGAAGCGCAAGAACGGATGGTCTTCTCGGTTCCGAAAGACAAGTGGCCGGAACTGAAAGCGTTGGCCGAAAGCGAAGACGTCGAAGCGATCGTTTTGGGCGAATTTAAGCCGACCGGCCGCCTCGTCCTGAAATACGACGGCGTTACCGTCGCCGATTTGGCGATGTCCTTTATGCACGACGGTCGCCCGCCGGTGATTCGCAAGGCCGTTTACGAAGTCCCGACGGTCGAACCGATTACGGTCAAGCCGGAAGGCGTCGAACTCCCGGGCCAAACCGCCGTTTCGAAGACGGTCGCTTGCCCGTGCGGCGGCAAAGAAAGCGGCAAAACCTCGGCGACGCTCGACTTGGAAGCGATTCTCGGTTCGTTGAACGTCGCGAGCAAGCACTGGGCGATTCGCCAATACGACCACGAAGTTCAAGGCGGAAGCGTCTTGAAACCGCTCGTCGGCGTCGAATGCGACGGCCCGGGCGACGCCGCCGTCTTGCGTCCGCGCTTGACTAGCCGCCGCGGTTTGGTCGTCTCGAACGGGATGAACCCGAACTACGGCGACTACGACGCCTACTGGATGGCCGCCTCCGCCATTGACGAAGCGACGCGCAACGCCGTCGCGGTCGGCGCCGACCCGACGACGATTTCGATCCTCGACAACTTCTGTTGGGGGAACGCCGACAAACCGGAAGTTCTCGGCTCGCTGGTTCGCGCCGCGTTGGCTTGCCGCGACGTTTCGGTCGCGTTCGGTTCGCCGTTTATCAGCGGTAAAGACTCGCTGAACAACGAGTTCCGACCGGAAGGCGAAGAGCCGATCGCGATTCCGCCGTCCTTGCTCATCAGCGCGATGGGGCAAATGGACGACGTCGCGAAAGCCGTCTCGATGGACTTGAAAGAGGCCGGAAACGCCCTTTATTTGGTCGGCGAAACGAAGCGCGAACTCGGCGGCTCGCATCTTTCGCTCGTTCGCAACTGGGTCGGCGGGCAAGTTCCGACGCTCGACGTCGACGTCGCGAAACGGACTTATATCGCGGTTCATAAGGCGATTCAAAGCGGTCTGATTCGCGCCGCGCACGACCTCAGCGAAGGCGGGCTCGCCGTCGCGGCGGCGGAAAGCGCGTTCGCCGGAAACTTGGGCGCCGAAATTTCGTTGGCGGCGATCAAACTCGCGCCGGCGGCGGACGGCGAATCGACCGCGCTTCCGGGCGTCGACAACGTCGACGACTATTGGAAGCTCTTCTCCGAGTCGAACTCGCGCTTCCTGATCGAAGTTCCGGTCGAAAAGAGCTGCGCGTTCGAGGGAATCCTTTGCGACGCGAAAGTTCCGTTCGCGCCGGTCGGGAAAGTCGTCGAAAAGCCGGAATTGACGATCTTCGGCGCCGACGGCGCGGTCGCGGTTCAAGGCGACTTGGCCGACCTGAAGCGTCGTTGGCAAAAACCGTTTGACTTGGGCGGCTGGTACGCCGACTGATCGCGTCGGACGGCGAGCGAAAAAGGCGAGTCGGCGCTTGCGTCGGCTTGTCGAGCGCGCCCGTTTTCCCCTTATATTAATTAATAAGGGCAAAACGGCGAAAACGGGCGGCGCGTTTCGTTTGCGTCATTGAAAAAAGAATAACCGATTGAAAGATCGAAAGAATATAATTAACGGTAGCGAATAACAATGAAACCGAACGTATTGATTTTAAGAGCGCCCGGCACGAACTGCGATTACGAAACCGCTTACGCGTTTGAATTGGCCGGCGCGACGACCGAGCGGATTCACGTCAACCGCCTTTTGGAAGACCCGTCGATTATCGACCGCTTCCAAATTATGTGCTTCCCGGGCGGCTTTAGTTACGGCGACGACGTCGCGGCGGGCCGAGTTCTCGCCTCGAAGATTCGTCTGCGCCTTTTCGACGCGGTCAGCCGCTTCAAAGACGCCGACAAACTCGTCTTGGGGATTTGCAACGGCTTCCAAATCTTGATCAAGAGCGGAATCCTCGTCGCGGACGACGAAATCGGCGCCCCGGCGACCCTCACCTGGAACGCCGGCGGCGTTTACGTCGACCGTTGGGCGCATTTGGAAGTCAAGAGCGACAAGTGCGTTTTCCTCCGCGGCGTCGAAAAGATGTACCTCCCGATCGCGCACGCCGAAGGGAAGTTTATGGGACGCGACGCGGCGGTTCTCGACGCGCTCGAAGCGCAAGGCCGACTCGCGCTCCGGTACGCGCCGGGGAACAACCCGAACGGCGCCGTTCGCGACGTCGCGGGCGTTTGCGATGAAACGGGTCGCGTTTTCGGTTTGATGCCGCACCCGGAACGCCACCTCGACAAAACGCAGCGTCCGGACTGGACGCGTTGGCAAAACGAGCCCGATTTCGCGACGAAAGTCGGCGACGGGTTCGCGATTTTCAAAAACGCCGTCGAATATTTCGCTTAATCGACGCGCGGAAGCGGCGAGCGCGCTCTTGCGGCGCGTTCGCGGGGCGTTAAAACGTTCCGGCGTCGGCGTCGGGACGTTTTGACGTCGATTTTAACGTTTCGGCGGATTTTAACGCCGGAGCGAACCCTTGACTTTGCAACCTGGAACGGAAGACGAACGGATGAGATTGCCCGAGGAACGCTCGGAACGAAACGACGGACGAAACGCCGAACGGCGCGACGCGAAGCCGAACGGCGGCGAACGAAGCGCCGCGCTCGACGCGAACGCCGACGGGCGTAATCGTTATCGACGCCGCCGTTTCAAGGAGCGTTCCGCCGACGCCGCGTCGGGCGAACGACGGGACGAGCGCGACGGAAATAAGAGCGAAACCGGCAAAAAAGATCGATTTGAGCGCGGAAACCGTCCCTCGGGAAATCGTCGACCGTTCGAACGGGGCGGGCGCGACGGAAGAGGGGAAAAAAACGGAGGGAATCGCGACCGTTTTGGGCAAGATTTCGGCGCGTCGGCGGCTCGTTTCGCGCAAATCGACGAAGAGCGGCTTCTTGAAAAATTGAAGGAGAAAACGCCGGCGGCCGCGCTGGTTCTCGAAGCGCGGTCGGTCGACTGGGCGGCGGTCGAGGAAATTTTCGCCGAATGGGTCGAGCCGATGAAAGCGTCGCCGCAAAATTCCGACCATCACGCCGAGGGAGACGTTTGGACGCACACTAAAATGGTTTGCGAAACGTTAATCGGTCTTCCGGAGTGGGGAACGCTGACGGCGACGCGTCGCGCCCTGACGTTTTTGGCGGCGCTTTGGCACGACGTCGGCAAACCGCGTTGCGTTCGATACCGGAACGGACGCGTAACGACGCCGAAACACGGGCCCAAGGGCGCGGGAATCGCGCGGCGACTCTTGATCGAAAAGTGCGGTTACGACGGCGACGCCGATTTAATCGAGTTTCGCGAGCAGATTTGTTGCTTGGTCGAGAATCATACGAAGCCGCGTTGTTTCCGCGACTTTTACTGCAAAAACGAGGAGTTGGAACGGGTCGCGTCGCGCACTTCTTGCGATTGGTTGGCGCTGATTTCCGAAGCGGACGTGAAGGGGCGGCTCGGCGTTTCGCCCGGTTCGCGGTTGGCGAAGATCGAGTTTTTCCGGCGTTTCGCGCGTCGGCGCCGCGCGTTCGACGGCGGCGCGAGCGAGTGAATTTCGGCGGTTGGGACGAAAAAAGTCCCAAATTTCTAACGGTTTGAACGAGGCAAAATCGACGACGTTTAGAGAACGCGGCGTTCAAATTGAAACGCGTCGAACGGTTGGCGACCGTTCGGCGCGGCGAGAATCGTCGATTGGCGCCGAACAGTTTCTTGATTTTTGGCTTCTTTAGTTATTCTTGTCGTTTATTTGGTTTTCGGTCGCTTCAAAATAATCGGCGCAGGCGGCGGCGAAGCGGTCGAGGAACGTTTTCGCTTCCGCGTCGGTCAAATAACGCGGGTCGAATCGAAAGCCGAACGTTAGGCGACCGCCGTAAGTGAGCGCGGCGACCGAAATCGGCGAGCGGTTGCGAATCGGCGGCGCGTTTTCGATCGCTTCGAGCGTCAAATCGCCGACGCGAATCCGACCGACGGCGTCGTATTCGAGCGGAACGTCGAGACAAGCGCGTCCGATGTTGGAAAAAGTCGCCGTCGCGCGGCATTGATTCGAGCGCAAAAAGAGGGAAAGGTCGCCGCCGACGAGTCGTCCGAGGAAATCGCCGGTCTTGAGAACCAAGTCGAGGAAGTGCTTTTGGTCGCGTTGCTTGACGACGTTCATTTTGCGGCGCGTCGCCTTGAGAAGACGACGCGGAGTTCGGCGGGCGGAGCGCAAAAAGTCGACGAAAGTCATCGTAACGACGTTGCAGGCCGGCGACGCAAAATGGTTTTTATTGCGCAAATTGATCGGCGTCGCGATTCGCGTTCGTCCGCCGAGGCTTTCGCCGCGCTCTCGTCGAATTTCGTCGAGAGCCCAAACGAACGCGGAAAGGGCCAAGTCGTTGACGGTGATTCCGAGACCTTTCGCCGTCGCGATGCAACGCTGGGTCGCGTCGACGCTTAGCGCGGTCGTCAACAGGTCGGGACGGCGGCGGATTTCGTCGACGTCGGCGTCGAACGGAGCGATTTTCGGCGCGTCGACGAGCGGAGCGAAAGCGCGCGGACGTCCGAAAAGGAAACGGAGCGTCGACGCCGTCGTGTAAAGATAGTTAAGACAGTAACTTTTTAACGTCAAACCGAATTGACCGCGACGTTTCAACGCGTCGAAATTAAGCGGGCGGCGCTCGGCGTTCGGGGGGACGACGCCGAGAAGAACCGCGTATTCGACCAACGCGTCGGCGATAAACGACTTCAAGCCGGTTCCGTCCGAAACCGCGTGGTGGCAGCGGAAAACGACGTCGGCGGAAGCCTCGTCCCAAATAACGGTCGTTCGCAGGCCCGATTCGCGGTCGAGACGAAGGGGGCGAACGTTTTCGAAAAAGTCGGAGCCGTCGGCGCCGGCAACGGTTTCGCGGCGCGCTTCGACGAAAGCGAGCGGCGCGTCGTCGGGAACCCAACAACGTCGCCGTCCGATTTTTTCGACTCGGCAGGCGAAGAGCGGGTGTCGTCGAACCGCGAGTTCGAGCGCGCGGCGCCAACGTTCGACGTCGAGTCGACCGCTGAATCGAAGACGGCAGACGATCGCCGTCGGGTACGTCGCCGAATAGTCGAGGAACATATAATCCTCAAAAACGGTCAACGGCGCGGGAAAAAAGGGCGCGACGGCGGTTTCGGCTCTCGATTCGGCGAAAGAAACGGTTTCGTCGGTCGAGGATTGGACGCGGGAAAAGGTCGACATAGGGCGTTGCGTTTTTAACGATAATGCGGGAAAGGTAAACGGGCTCGTCGGCGCTCGAAATTTCAAGCGAGCGGCGCGGCTTAACGGACGAGGCGATCAGGTCGACGCGAAGGGAGAACGACGACGCGTAAAATCGTTATTAATATCGGTTTTTTTACGGCGTCGGCGTTGGTTTCACCGCAAAATTTGCGTTCTTTGGATTTTGCCGTTTTTTCCGATTGAGCGACGGGGGAAGCGGGAGCGATTTTAAGGGAACGGCGATTTTAGAAGGGCGAAAATCGCGAGACGTCGAACGGAACGCGAGGAACGACGGGCAGGGCGGTGAAAATAGATAATTTTGGAAGTTTTTCGCGAAAAAACGCTTTTTTCGCTTGACGCGACGAACGATTTGCGGTATTCTCCAACCGCTTTGAGAATCGTTCTCGATTTGCGTCGCGTCGGCGAAGGACGCTCGTTCGACCGTTTGGTCGCGTCGCGTTCGAGAAACGAATAACGTTTTTAGAGTCGATTTGCAATGAAAGGTTTGCTCGTGTCCGCTCCCGTCGCCTCCGTTCCGTTGTTGGATTTGAAACGTCAATACGCCGAGCTGGGCGACGCGATGAACGCCGCGCTTTTGAGCGTCAACGAAAGCGGAATGTTCATCCTCGGGCCGGAAGTTAAGAAGCTCGAAGAAAATATCGCGAAATATTCGCGAACGAACTTTGCGATCGGGTGCGCCTCCGGAAGCGACGCGCTGCTGTTGGCGTTACTGGCCGCCGACGTCGAAGCCGGGGACGAAGTGATCGTTCCGTCGTTCACTTTCTTCGCGACCGCCAGTTGCGTTCCGCGAGTCGGCGCGACGCCGGTTTTCGCCGATATCGACCCGACGACTTGGAATCTCGACCCGAAGGAGGTCGAAGCGAAGATTACCGAGAAAACGCGGGCGATTATCGTCGTTCACCTCTTCGGTCAAGCGGCGGATATGCCGGCGTTCCAAGCGATCGCGAAGCGCGCCGAGGAGCGTTTCGGGCGCAAAGTTTACTTAATCGAAGACTCTTGCCAAGCGATCGGGGCGGAGCTGGACGGCGTTTCGGTCGGCAACTGGGGCGATATGTCCTGCTTGAGCTTTTATCCGACGAAAAACCTCGGCGGCGCCGGCGACGGCGGAATGGTCGTCTGCAACGACGAAACGTTGGCCGCTCGCGTTCGGCTCTTGCGGGCGCACGGGATGGAGCCGCGCTACTATCATCGCGAAATCGGGATTAATAGCCGCCTCGACTCTTATCAAGCGGCGATTTTGAACGTTAAACTGCCTTATCTCGACGCTTGGACGGAAGCGCGCGGACGCAACGCCGAGCGGTACGACGCGCTTTTCGCCGACGCCGGACTCGACGAGTTTATCGCGACGCCGAAAAAAATCGGGAATCGCCGACACGTTTGGAATCAGTACGTTATTCGCGTCTTTAACGGCAAACGAGACGAGTTGCGCGCGTTCTTGGCGGAAAAGAAAATTGGAACGGATATTTATTATCCGCTCGGGTTGCACGAGCAAGAATGCTTCGCTTATCTGGGGTACCAAGCGGACGATCTCCCGGAAACGCGCAAAGCCGCCGCCGAAGTTCTCGCGCTCCCGATCTTCCCGGAACTGCGTCCGGAAGAACAAGAATATTTGGTCGCCGCCGTTCGCGAGTTTTTTAAGAAGTAGGCGGACGAACGCTAACGCTAACGATTGAAACGGTTTTAACGTCGCGACGCTTGGAATCGACGTTGAAACCGTTTTTTATTAGCGAGATTGGCGTTAAAATCGATGTAAACGGAATTTTTGGTAGAACGGTTAAATTTTAACCGTCGAGCGGTCGATATTATTTAAAAGAGACGCTTCCGACGCTCGACAAAGGAAGCGCGACTCGACTTGTCTCTGTTTTTCGCTTTTCCGACGTAAAAGGACCGACCGCGATGACGCAAGAAAACGACGCCGCCGACCGCGCGCAACATTTTAACGACGCTTCCGAAGAAACGACCGTCGCCTCCAACGAATCGTTCGCGCAAGATTGGTTGGACGCGGAAGAAAAAGAACGCGCCGAACAAACGAGCGTCGCGTCGCGTTCGCGTTTGGTCGCGACGTTGCCCGATTGGACGGCTTTTAGCGAGACGAACGACGAAAGAAAAAAGGGCGGAAATTGGCGCGTCGCGTTGCAAAATGGAAAGTTGCGAACGACCGGCGTCGCGGCGTTGGCGTTCGGACTGGGATTTTTATGCGCGACGGGAAGTTGGCGCGGCGAAACGTCGGATAAAAACGCGGACGACGTCGCGGCGGTCGAACGCCAAAACGACGGCGAGAACGGCGCTTCGCCGGAAGACGGATTTGGCGAATTAAACGATAATTTGTCGGTTTCGTTCGACGCGTCGACATTGCGCGGCGTTCCTAATGCGGCGAGCGTCGATTTTATCGCCCAAGCGCAAGACGACGCGCTCGCGACGACGGCGGACGACGGCGGTTTTCCCGACGTTAACGGTTGGGCGAACAACGGCGAAACGGCGGGATTTAGCGATTTGACGGTTTCGCAAGCTCCGTCGGCGACCGCGGAGGGCGTCGACGATTCGAATTGGCGGCGCGGCGTTGATTTTCAGCGCGAATTGACGACGTCGACCGACGCCGCGGCTGCGAACGTCGACCGTTTCCCGACTTGGAGCGATCTCGACGCGAATTTACCGACGGTCGCCGACGCGTTAAATTCTCCGCTCGAACCGGCGGCGACGAACGTTCCCGACGCGTCGAATATCGCCGACGCGAATCGCTCTTTCCCGAGCGAAAACGTCGGCGGCGCGCAAAATTCGCCGGTTTTGGCGGAACCGAGCGTCGGAGAAAGCGTCGGTTATGCCGCTTATAACGGAAACGACGATTACCAAAGAAATTCCGAGGCGAATTTGAGCGGCGCGGCTCCGCAATTCGCTGGAAATTCGCAAAATTCCGGTTATAATCAACCTAACGGCTCCGAAAATTTTGCCGGTTGGCCGACTCCGGCTCCGGCTCCTGCGGCGAATTTTGCGACTTCGGCTCCGGCTCCGGCTCCTGCGGCGAATTTTGCGACTTCGGCTCCGGCTCCTGCGGCGAGTTTTGCGACTTCGGCTCCGGCTTCTGCGGCGAGTTTTGCGACTTCGGCTCCGGCTCCTGCGGCGAGTTTTGCGACTTCCGCTTCGGCTCCGGCTCCTGCGGCGAGTTTTGCGACTTCCGCTTCGGCTCCGGCTCCTGCGGCGAGTTTTGCGACTTCGGCTCCGGCTCCGACGTCGAATTTTGCTTCGCCCGTTGCGACGGAGGCGCCGCGAGCGATGGTCGCGCAACTTCCGACCGAAAGCGCGCCCGCGCCGACGGCGAACGTTCCGACGGCGAATCCGAATTTGCGCTGGTAGTTAGCGTTGTAAAAATGGAGAAACGCTAAATAGACGGGCGGCGAGGAAAACGCGTCGGTTTGCGTCGAGCGTCGCGAAATGTCGCGGCGCTTTTCGGCGTTTCTTGACGGCGGCGGAATAACGGCGTCGAGTCGGCGGAGCGCGTCGAATTTAACGAATAACGAAAAGCGACCGACGGGTCGCCGAACAACGAAAACGCAAAGGAACGAGACGATGAAATACTCTTTTGTTTTATTTGCCGTCGGATACCTCGGGTTGATGGCGAATCTTTTGTTGATGGGAGACGACGCGCCGAAGGAAGCGCCGGTCGCGCCGCCGGTCGCGAAAACGGTCGTTTTGGAGTTGCCGTCCGGCGACGGGAATCCGCGGAACAGCGAAGGCGCCTTTGTTCGGTTGGAAACGGGGGAAATCCTTTACGTTTATACGCATTATTACGGAAATTCCGGCGACGATCACGCGTCGGCGCGCCTTACGAGCCGCGTTTCGAAGGACGGCGGCGTTACTTGGTCGGAAGAGGACGAACTCGTTTTGGAGAACGAAGGGAAGCTGAACGTGATGTCGGTTTCGCTCCTGCGCCTCCGCGACCGCTCGATCGCGCTCTTTTACTTGGTGAAGGAACACGCCGGGGACTGCCGCCCTTACGTTCGATTCTCGTATGACGAAGGGAAGACTTGGAGCCGACGCGTCCAAATGATCAACGAAGAAACGTACAACGTTCTTAACAACGACCGCGTCGTTCAACTGGCGAACGGACGGCTCTTGGCGCCGATTGCCCGACACGCGTATCGCGGCGGCGACGTGTACAATTACGAGAGCAAAGCGACCGTTTTCTGTTTGATTTCCGACGACGGCGGGCGGCGTTGGAAGAAGAGCGAAATCGTTCCGAACTCGAAAAATATTATGTACCAAGAGCCGGGCGTCGTCGAGTTGGCGGACGGGCGGCTTCTGATGACGCTGCGCAACGCGAGCGGACGGCAATATTTTGCGTATTCGACCGACGGCGGCGTTACTTGGAGCGACTCCGAACCGTCGCCGCTCGTTTCGCCGGCTTCGCCCGCCGTTATCAAGCGCGAGCCGGGCGGCGACAATTTAATCGCCGTTTGGAACGAGTCGCCGAACGCGCGCAACCCGTTGACCGTCGGGATTTTATCGCCGGACGGCAAGACGATTTTGACGAAGAAAACGCTCGACCGCTCCGCCGAAGGCGAGCTGCGCGGATTCTGTTATCCGGCGTTGCATTTCGTCGACCCGGAAACGTTCCTCGTCGGGTATTGTTGCGGACGGTCGCCTTGGGGGCTGAACGCGTCGCGCGTTTCGCTCGTTCACTTCGACGATTTGAAGCGGAATTGACGGGGCAAACGGGAGATGTTTTGGCGATTTTGACGAAATCGACGTTTGCGCCGATTAGTCGTCCTAAACGGAACGCGTAAAATGGAAAGCGCCGCGAATTGAGGAAAACTCGGTTCGCGGCGTTTTTGCGTTTGCGCGGGGAAGGAAGCGGAAGAAAAGGAAACGGGAGGCAACGGGAGGCAACGGGAGGAAACGGGAGGCAAGGGGAGGCAACGGGAGGAAACGGGAGGCAACGGGAGGCAACGGGAGGCAACGGGAGGAAACGGGAGGAAACGGGAGGCAACGGGAGGAAACGGGAGGAAACGGGAGGCAACGGGAGGAAACGGGAGGAAACGGGAGGAAACGGGAGGAAACGGGAGGAAACGGGAGGAAACGGGAGGAAACGGGAGGAAACGGGAGGAAACGGGAGGAAACGGGAGGAAACGGGAGGAA
>JAGBDD010000089.1 GCA_017937685.1 Thermoguttaceae bacterium
CATAACGACGCAGTCGTAATCCGGTTGGAAGTACCAACGAACGAGAGCGTTGCTAGCGCGACCGCGCGGGTTCGAGCGTTCGGCGTAGGTCGTCAGTTTGACCGGCGCTTCTTCGAGGCCGATGCCGATCAGCTTCATGCGGTAGTCGGCGGCGACGAGGGTCGCGGCGAAGTTCGTTTTCGGCGAAACGCCCCAAACTTGGACGTTTTGAAGGCCGAGCTCGTCCGCCATTCCGAGCGCGTAATCGACGATTTGACCGTCGTCCGAGAGGTTCGGATGCGGCGTGTTTTTCAGGTACGCTTGCATATTGCGGAGACCTTCGGCGGTCGGGTCGATCGAGCAACCGACGAGTTTGTTCCCTTTGCCGTCGGCCGGGAACGCGCGAAGAGCGACGACGAGGTCTTCGAGTTTCAGCGTTGGGCGGCCGCTGCGAGCGCCGACGGTCGCGCCTTCGGCTCCGACGGTCCAACCTTCGGCCGGGCCCGCGACGACGATTTCGCCCGATTCCGGATAAACGTAAACGTTTTCAATACGAGTCAGACCGGCGAGATTCGCCATATCGGCGGTAACGACGCCGCCGTTTTCTTTGATCGCCGCTTCGAGGCGAGTCAACGAAACTTTGCGCGACTTGCTGACGGCTTTCATTTCGCTCGGAACGCCGTAAAGCGCGGCTTGACGCATCGCGGCGAGCGTTCCGTCGTCGAGGATAACGCGTTCGAGAACGCCGTCCGGGCGAACGACGACGCCGGAACCGTCGGAGCTTCCGCCGCCGTTGTCGTTGTCGTCGTCATCGTTGTCGTTATTGTTATTGTCGTTATCGTTGTCATCGTCGTCGTCGGCGAACGCGACCGGAGCGTCGACGAAGTAAGGAGTCGACGCGGGAACGGCGACGAAAACCGCCAACGCCAAAAGGGCGCTCCATCGAAGGAAGGAACTGATCCGACTCATAAAAATCTCCTAAAAATTCGATTAGGTTGGACGGTGAAAATCCGAACGGCGACCGGCGGCCCGCTTGCGCGTTGCAAGGAGAGCCGAACGTCGCGGCGTCGGGGCGGAGCGTCGCTTTCGTCGGCGTCGCGAGCGAAACGACTCTTGGCGACGCAAACTTCGCCGCTATTCTCTAAATGATAATTTCGACGCCCTCTTTAAGCAAGCGAGAACTTCGTAAAATCGCCTATTTTGTTGAAAATTTTTTGTTTTGACGGCTTGGCGCGCCGGTTTTAACGGTCGTCGCGGTTGTTGAAGCGGGGGGGGATACGAAGAGTTTGCAGACGTCGCGTTTGTTGAGAAGACGCGGGAACGAACCGGCGGCGCGTTGGAAATTGCCTAACTTGTCTATCTTTTTTATCCGAAAAAACGACGACAAAAAAATGGATTGATTCCTAGAACTTTGTAACTTGGGGTGAAGTTCTCGAAACGGTTCGTCGAAAAGTAAGATATGCGTTTTTTGCGCGCCGTCTGACGAGGACGGTTGGTCCGACGGGCGACCGCGTAAAAACATTAATATAAATATTGTCAAAAACGATGGAATCGTTCTTATGAAGAAGAAGCTGTTGGAGTTTCCCCTTGCGTGTTGCGCCGCGTTCGGCGTTTGCTGGTCGACCGGCGAAAGTTTCGCGTCGACCTCTTGCGCCGCGGAGACGCCGTATTTGACGCGGGTCGGCGGGACGTTTGCGCGGGCGGACGCTTTCGCGTTGGCGTTCGGCGCGGCGGAGGTCGACGAGCCGACGTTCGCCGTCGCGGAAATCGAACCGACGCAGTTTAACGGGCGACCGTTGCAGCAAGCGGCGAAGAGAACGTTTGGGATAACGCGCGGGTTGACCAACGGATTTAAATCGACCGAACAAATCGAACGCGAACTCGGCGAAAAACGGGACGCGCGGACGAACGAACGTCGAGCGGAACGTCGCGACGCGGCGCCGACTCCGGCGCAAGTCGACGTTCCGACGCCGGTTCCCGCTCCGGCGAAAACCGAGACCTCGGTCGCGCAAGAAGCCGTCGCGCCGCCGGAACCGTCGCAAGACGCGGAAGCGAAAGCGCGCGAAGCGGCGGAAAAGGCGGCGCAAGAAGCGGCGTCCGAACAAGCGGAAGAACGTTCCGCCGAAGAAAAAACGCGCGCGTTGACCGGAGATCAAGAGAACGCGCCGGACGCTCGCGTCGATCTGCCGGAAGTCGACGCGTCGGAACACGTCCCGACCGAGGAGCCGAAAACGTCCGCGCCCGAAACGCCGGCGACGGCGTCGAGCGGTTCGACGCTCGGTTTTGTCGACGCGCAAAAGGCGACGCAAGAAATGTCGAACGATTTGCTGACGACGTTAAACGCTCGCGGCGGAACGTCGCTTTACGACCGTTGGCGCGCTTACGACGCCGGGGTGCGTCGGCAAACGTCGGCGCTCGAGTCGGGAAGCGAACTGAACGGCCGTTGCCGTTTGCGTTGGTACGAGAAACTTTACGCCGACCCGTTGCGCTCGGCGGGCGAAGTCGAATTTTTCTCCCGCGCTTGGGGCGGCTTCTTCTCCGGTTCGACGGCGGACGTCGTTTCCGGCGTTCGTTTGGCGCGCGCCAAGATGGACGTCGCGTTGCGCAACGATCAACCGTCGAAACCGTCGCCGTCGACGCCGCAAGAGGCGATCGAGGTTTTGAAAACGGCTCTCGTCGAAACGGCGGCTCTGCACGCTCGCGCGCTCGCGCCGATGAGCAAAGACGACGTCGCGGCGGTTTCGCGGGAAGCGCATTCGATCTTTTGCGCGCAAGCTCAAAGCGGACACACCGTTCCGAGCCGCGGTCGCGCGAAATATCTGATCGACGCGATGCAAAAAATGAATAAAAACGCGCTTTACGACGCCGCCGAAACCGCGCTTGCCGCGCTCGACGAGAAAACGCTCGAGTTGTTGGCGCAAGTCGATTTCGCGTCGCTTGAAAAAGTGCGCGTCGACGGTCAAGAGATGGGGCGCGTTTCGACCGAGGCGGGCGATATTCTCTTCGGCGATAAAAACTCGACCGTTTGGAATCTCGACCAATATTCGACCGTTTGTTGCGTCGTCGATCTGGGCGGAAAAGACGAGTACCGCGAAGGCGTTTGCAACGTTAATCGACCGGTCTTGCTCGTTCTCGATCTCGGCGCGGACGACGACGATTACGTCGGGCAAAACCCCGGTATTCAAGGCGGCGCGATTCTCGGCGTCTCCGTTTGGTACGACGGCGGCGGGAACGACCGTTACCTCGCGAAAGACGTCGCGCAAGGGAGTTGCGTCGGCGGCGTCGGGATTCTTGTCGACGAAAACGGCGACGATCGCTACCTCGGTTTCCTGCGAGCGCAAGGCCAAGCGCTTTGCGGGCTCGGGCTCCAAATCGACCGCGCCGGAAGCGACGATTATCGCGCCGCGTTATGGGCGCAAGGCGTCGGCGCGCCGGGCGGATTCGGCGCGATTCTCGACAAAGACGGAAACGACCATTATTACGTCGGCGGTTATTATTACGACTCGTATCCGGAACACCCGGGCCACGACGGTTGGGGGCAAGGGATCGGCGCCGGGATTCGGCGCGTCGCTTGCGGCGGGATCGGGCTTTGCCTCGACTGCGGCGGGGACGACGCTTACGAGTTCGACTACTTCGGACACGGCGGCGGGTACTGGATGGGCGTCGGCGTCGCTCGCGACTTCGGCGGGAACGATATCCGCTACGCCGCCACGTCGACGCGTTACGACGGTTCGCGTCGCGACCAAGCGCGTTGGCAACGTTTTGGTTGCGGCTTCGGCTGCCACTACGCCGTCGGTTATCTCTTCGACGACCTTGGCGACGACGCGTACAACGGCACGATTATGGGGCTCGGAATGGGCTGGGACCTCGGCGCCGGTTTCCTCGTCGACTTCCTCGGCGACGACGCGTTCGAAGCGACCGGCGGTTTGACGCAAGGCGCGGGCGGCGAAGGGAGTATCGGCGTTTTGATGAATTATCGCGGTTCGGATATTTACCGCGGCAACAATCAAGGTTACGCTTCGTCGCACTTGACGTATCACTCGCCGAGCGATTGCGGCGCGAACTACAGTTTCGTCGTCGACCACGGCGGAAACGACCAATACGGGAGTCGCGCCGCGAACAACGCCGTTTCGACGCGCGGCATGACGACCGGTTTCATTATCGACCGTCCGGCGCCGAACGAGCCGCAACCGCAGGCGAACGCGCAGGGCCAACCGCAAGCGCAAGCGGGCGCGCGACCGTCGACGGCGCAAGGTTTCCAAAGCGCGTCGGGTTCGATTCGCACGATGGCGGCGCCTCCTCCGACGGTCGAACCGGTCTATAATTTCGACAACGGCGGCGGAATCCAAGGCGGAATGGGGCGCGGTTGGCGTCTCTTCGGCGGCGGAATGTGATTCGTCGAGACGTTGAAATAAACGAAAAAGGGCGAGCGTCGAACGGCGTTCGTCCTTTTTTCGCGAGACGTTCGAGGGAGGCGAAGGGGGCGAAATGGAAGCGCGCGGGGAAACGACGGCGTCCGGCTTTTGGAAGCGGGAAGTCGTCGAGGGTTGCGTCGACGTCGCGGACTTGGTTTCGCCGTCGAAGTTGGCGGATTTCGTCATTAATCCTTACGTCGGCTGTCCGCACGCTTGCCGATACTGTTACGCTCGCTTCACGACTCGCTTTCGACCGGAGCGACCGGAGCTTTGGGGCGATTTCGTCGACGTCAAACGCTGTTCGAAACCGCTCGGCGCGAAACGGTTGACCGGCAAAACCGTCTTTATGTCGTCGGTTACCGACGCGTATAATCCGGCGGAGCGCAAATACGGCGCGACGCGGCGGATTCTCGAAGAGTTGGCGCCGATCGACTGTTTCCTCGCGATCACGACGAAGTCGAACCTAATTTTGCGCGACCTCGATCTCCTGAAAGCGCGAGCGGAACGCGGGTTGGCGAGCGTTTCGATTTCGCTCAACACGTTGGACGACGCGTTCCGCTCCGAAATGGACGCCGCGTCGAGCGTTGCGGAACGGCTCGAAACGTTGCGCGTTTTGGCGGAGGCCGGCGTCCCGACGGTTCTTTTTATGTCGCCGATTTTCCCGTTCGTTACCGACTTTCGAGCGTTGGTCGAGGCGGCGCGACCGTTCGTCGGCGAGGTTTGGTTCGAGAATTTGAAGTTGCGTCGCGGTTACAAAGAGGATATTTTGGCGTATATCCGCGCTCGTTTCCCGAAATTTTACGCCGAATATCTGAAAATTTACCGGCGCGGCGACGTCGGCTATTGGTCGGCGTTGAAAGAGGAGATCGCCGACTATTGCGAAAAAAACGGCGTTCCGAATCGGATTTTCTTTCATTATTAATAAACGGACGGAAGCGGGCGGCGTTCGCGCGACCGTTCGAGGGACGTTTTTTCGGAAAAGTCGCGGCGCGAGGCTTGGGGCCCCCTTAAAACGAACGGAAAAACGGGTAAAATTAAAGGTTGGTTCGCGCGTTGGTCGAAGGCGGCTCTTTCGCCGTCGAAACGAGCGTTTTTTTTCGAGTTTTAGCGAAAAACGCAAACGTTGGAAACGCGACTCGAACGATGCAAATTACCCAGATTACCCGTTCGGCGGTCGAGTAACCGCGACCGAGGCGGGGCGACGCCGAGAAGGAGAACGTCCGATGTCGATGAAATGGTCGAAAACGCTGATTCCGACGATGAAGGAAACGCCGAACGGAGCGGAGA
>JAGBDD010000090.1 GCA_017937685.1 Thermoguttaceae bacterium
CCCTAGGGGCGTTAATTCGCTCGAGAAAATACCGACTAAAAATTTGTGAGGTTGCAATTTGGTTGCGAGCCGTCGTTGGAAGTAGCGTTTCCGACGACGGCTCGCTTTTTGCACGACGCAAAACGTTTAAAAATTGCCGACATATAAAAAACGGCGAGACGCCTTCGCGCGTAACGCGCCGCCGGAACGTCGAAAAACGCTAAACCTCGTCGAATCTTCACCGTTTGCCGGTCGCGCCTCTTGCGCCGCGCTCTTTTCGGCGCTATAATCGCTCCCAAACCCGAAAGGTACTTCCCGCCCCCTCCCCAACCCTTCGAGGCGTCGAACAGCCCGTGGGAGGGGGGTAACTACACACACCCGACGGGAAAAACGAGAAAAACAAGAGGCGAAACGATGACGTTCGGTTTACAACGGCTTTTTTCTATTGCGACAAGCTGCAACGCGCAACAGGTTGTTCGTTTGGGCGTCAAGCTCGGCGAAGAGATGGAAGAACACGAACGGCAAGCCGCCGAAGCCGATAAAAATAAACGCGAACTTTACAAAGAGCGTTACAACGTCGTCGTTAAGGTCTCGCCCTCCGCGCTTTACGAATCGTTCGATCGGGTTGGCGCGGGAACTCCCGGCGTCGGCTTCCACCTTAAACGAGAAAGCGGCTTCCTCGTCGCGACGGTCGCGCCCCTCGCGCTCGCGGTCTCGCTTTCGACGGCGACGCTTTGCGCTTGCACGTTTTACTACAAGTGGCTTACGCCGTCCGACGCGCTCGTCGAGCGCCGCGTTCAAGCCGAAGAAGAACGGCTTGGGCGCAAGCTCCAACCGTATGAAATCGGCGAACAACGCCGACGCTTGGCGCCCGGCGAACTCGCTTGGTATTGGCACGCGGTCGCGCTTGCGTCGATCGGCTTGACCGGCGCGGCGACCGTCGCCGCCTACCGTTACGACGGCAAGCTCGACCGCGATAAAGAAAAAGAATTTATCGAAAAACTTAACGAATAGATGGCTTTTTACGGCTCCGATCAACGCGATTACGAAGCGCGTCGCCGACGCGAAAAAGGAAAAAACGTCAACGAAATCGGCCCGATTCCAGAGTGCGCCGACCTCGCGCTCCGAAACGAACTCGAAGCGAACCCGGCGCGTTGGCTTCGCGAAATCTTGCCGGACGTCTATTTCGCGGAGTTCTCCGCCAAGCAGCTCGAAATTATCGAGGTCGTTTGGACCGCGCTCGTTACCGGCGCTTGGAAGAACGTTGAAGCGTATCGCGGGTTCGGAAAAACGTCGCTCCTTAGCGGCCTTCTTTTCAAAGCGCTTTGTCAAGGCGTTATCCGCCACGCGATCTACGTTACCGCCGAAGGGGGCGCGTCGGTCGTCCAAGCCGCCGAATGGTTTGGCGCCGCGCTTTACGACAATTACGAAGCGCGCGGCGACGACGCTCGCCTCTTCACCCGGCTCTATCCGGAAATCTCCTACCCGCTCCAACGCCGCGAAGGCAAAGCGCAACGCCCGCTCACTTTCAACGGCGAACCGGTCGGCGCCGAACTGAAAGCCGACCGAATCGTCTTCCCGAATATCGCCGGTTCCCGTTGCGCCGGGTCGCTCTTGCGCTTCACGTCGATCGGAGGCGGCGGCTTGCGCGGCTCGAACCACACGATCCCGCGCGTCGGCTCGTTCCGCGTCGGCGCGGTGATGCTCGACGATATTCAAAACGACGCGACCGCCAAGAGCGCCGTCGAAGTCGAGTCGATTATCTCGACGATTCAAAAGACGATTCGCGGGCTAGCCGGTCGCCGCGCCGACGGAACGCGGGAGTCGCTGGCCGTCGTCTCCGCGATCACGCAGTTCGCGCCCGCCGACGTCGCCGAACGAATGATTACCGACTTGCCGGAGTTCGGGACGCTCGTCGTTCCGTTTGTTCGCCGCCTTCCGGACTCGCTCGACGAATGGCGTCGGTACCGCGACTTCCGCGACGCGACGCTCCGCAAGTCGCCGGACGTCGGCGCGGCCCGCGTCGAGTTGGCCGACTATTACCGGCGAAACCGCGACGCGTTGGCGCGGGGCGTCGAAGTCGACGACGAACGGCTCCGCGAAAATTGGCAGGTCGACGCGCAACATTACGCGGTCGAGGCTTGGTCGGCGTCGGAAGCGTCTTTCTGGTGCGAGTTTCAAAACGACGCTCGTCGGGCGGCGCAAGAGACCGGCGGCGGCTTGACGGCGGTCGAAGTCGCGCGGAAAATCCGGACGAACGGACGCGGCGAACCGCTCCGACGCGGTTGGGTTCCGAACGACGCCGACGTTCTCGCCGCCTTTATCGACGCGGGCGAACATTACCTAAATTACGAAGTCGCGGCCTTTTCGCGCGACTTTTCGACCGCGCACGTCGTCGATTTCGGGATTTGGCCGGAACAGCCGGGGAACGTCGCGTCGAAAAAGCGGTACGCCGTCGACCTTCAAGACGTTTACCAAAGCGGCGACAAGTTCGACCGCCTCCGCGCCGCGACGCTCGACCTCCTTATCCGAATCTTTGAAGAGCAATATTTCGACGAATACGGCCGTCCGCTCGACGTTACGGTCGCGACGCGCTTTCCGCAACACGCTCGGCCGCGCGGTCGGCAAACGCGAAACTTCCCGCTTCTCGCGATTTGCGGCGTCGACTGTTCCGACGGCGAAATGGAGCTTGCGCTTTGGGGCGCGATCGACGATTTCCACCGACTCGACGGCGGTCGCTTCCTCGGTCTCGCGATTCCGACTTACGGGATCGAAGCGTCGAGCCGTTTGGTTCGCTATTACGACCTCAAGCCGGGGGAATGGCGCCGCCTCCGCCGCGCGGGCTCCGGATACGACTGGATCGAGAACCCGGCGGGTCGCCGTCCGCTCGCGCAATCGTTCCCGAACGTTTACGCGTCGCTGAATTACGACGCGAACACGGCGAAGACGCGCCGCGACGCCGCTTGGAAGACTCCCGCCGACCGTCCCGGCGCCGCGACGATCTTCGACGGGAACGACGAGCCGGAAGCGTTCGAAGCGTTCGCGATTCAGCAGACGGCGGAAGATTACGTCGAGACGCGCAAGAGCGGGCTCGAGTACCGGCGTTGGCGAATGAAGAAGCCGCGCGTCGCCGACAACGAATTCCTCGACACGGACGCCGGTTGCCGAGCGTTGGCGGAGTACGTCGGTTGCGACGTCGCGACCGAAACGACCCGCGAAGCCCGCCCGACGCGCCCGATTCGCCGCCGATTTTCTTCTTTTTGACCCGAAACGTGCAAAAAACGTCAATAAACCAGCTGTTTTCGCCGTTAACTTATTGACAATTTAAACACACTCGTCTAAAATATCGTTCGGAGGGTCGAAAAATGCCGAACGAAAAATCCGAAATTTCCGCCGCCGACGAACTAACGACCGCCGACGGGCGCAAAGTCGTCGCGTTTTCGAGCGCGGGCGAATCGTATACGGTCGAATCGACCGAGCAGGCGGCCAAGGGCGAGAGCGCGAAGGTTCAAGCGGAACTCGACGCGATGAAATTGCGCTCGCTTCGTCGCGGAATGATCGTCGGGAAATTGCCGTGAGTCGTCGAAACCGCCAAAAACAAACGCGCAAACGTTCCGCCGCCGCGAACGCGCCTGGTTCTTCTCGTTATCCCGGCGCGGCCCCGAGCGTTCCGACCGTTCGGGGCGCGCGGCGGCGGTC
>JAGBDD010000091.1 GCA_017937685.1 Thermoguttaceae bacterium
AGCGATGGGCGCGGGCGGCCCCGGCGGCGGTATGGGCGGCGCCGGAGGCATGACGGGCGGAACCGGCGGCGAAACGAAGGGCCGTCAATGGATTACCGTTACCGGCTCGATTCCGATTCGCAAGCAGCAAGCCGCTTACGGCGATTTGTTCGGGAACGCTCAGTATCTCGACGACGCTCGCGACCAACCGCGTTATCTTTATTACGAACTGGAACGCGGGGAAGTCGCGCCGAACGGCGACGTAACTTGGGCGAAGGTCGACGTGTTGCGCGCGATCAAAAAAGAGAACAACCAATGGAACGGCGTCGGGTCGGAGCAAGTCGGGTTTTCGTATCACGCGCCGACGTTCTCCTCTTATCCGCCGATGGCGATGAGTTGCCCGCCGATGGCGAACAAGCCGTTCGGCGAAGAAATCGCGAACTTGCCGAACATTCCGTTGAACTCCTCGGAACAAATCGAAGTGCAATCCGCCGAGCTTGAACGTTGGAACAAGTTGCAAGAGGCGATGAACCAAATCGACGAAAGCACCTTGCTTGACCGCGACCCGTTTGAAGGCGCGGGCGGCTCCGCGATGGGCGGCGCCGGCGGTATGGGCGGTATGGGCGGTATGGATTCCGGAATGGCCGGCGGCGGTATGGGGACTTCCGGCGGAATGGGCGCGAACGGCATGGGCGCCGGGAACGACTGGCTCGTCAACCGAGAAGCGGTCGCGAAGCAAATGTTGAACGCGCAAACGGTCGCTTCGGTCGACTATTACCTCTTCCGTTACTTCGACTTTGAAGTCGAGGAAGGCAAAACGTATCAATATCGCGTGAAGCTGTTGTTGGCGAACCCGAACTACGGCGTCGAAGAACGTTTCGTCGAAGACCCGACGACGACCGAACAAAAGATCGTCGCGTCCGAATTTAGCGAACCGTCGAACCCGGCGGCCTTGGGACGGTCGGCGCGCGTCTTTGCGCAAAGCGTCGAAGCGCCGGCGCGCCCGGGGATGGAACCGCGCGTTCGCTTGGCGTCGATTTACTTCGAGCAAGAGACGGCGACCGAATCGTTGGCGCAAGACTTGTCGATGAAACTTGGGCAAGTCGCCAACTTTAAGGGCAAGCCGCACGAAGCGGTCAACGTCGCCGGCGCGTTGCAAATGGGAATGGGCGCGGCGAGCGGAATGGCGTCGCAGCAACAAAGCGGCGGTCGAGGCGGTCGCGGAGGACGCGGCGGCAAAGCGACGGTCGACCACGTGTCGGACGCGTGTTTGGTCGACGCGATCGGCGGCGCGAAGATTTCCGGCGCGGAATTGCGTTCGCCGGGTAAGATTATGATTTTGGAACCGAACGGCTATCTGCAGATTCGCGAAGTCAAAGAAGACGCTCGCGAACTCGGACGGTACGACGGTTCGCAAAGCGGCGGAATGGGGATGGGAACCGGAGCCGCCGGTATGATGATGTGATCGACGCTTGACGTCGACGAAGCCCCGACGGACGCGCGCCGTCGGGGTTTTTTATTGGCGAGAACGGCGAAAAGCGCCGCGTCGGCGGGCGCGAACGCAAAGTCGAAAAAAACGAGAAAAAGGGTGAAATATGCGGATTTTAATCGCGATCAATCAAGCGCGCGTTCTTTACGATTTTAAACGCGAACTGGTCGAAGCGCTTTACGAACGCGGCGACGAACTCTTTTTTTCGTTTGAGGAAGATTTCCGAACGTCGGCGTTCGCGGATAAGGGAACGATCGTTCCGACGCCGATCGAGCCGCGCGGACTGAATCCGCTAAAAGACCTTAAACTTTGCCGGTTTTACCGAAAAGCGCTAAAAAAGTTGCGTCCGGATTTGGTTTTGACCTTCACCGTGAAGCCGAACGCGTATTGCGGACGCGCTTGCCGAGCGACGCGAACGCCTTACGTCGCGACGATTTCCGGGTTGGGGACGGCGTTTTACGGCGCGGAATGGAAACGCCGCGTCGCGACGGCGCTTTATCGGAGCGGTTTGAAGGGCGCGGCTCGCGTTTTCGCGCAAAACGACGCGATCGCTCGGCGGCTGGTCGACGAACGGATGGCGCGAGCGGAACAAATCGTCGCGACGCGCGGTTCCGGCGTCAATTTGGAGCGGTTCGAATACGTCGATTATCCGAGCGACGCCGACGGAACGCGCTTGCTTTTTATCGGGCGGCTGATGCGCGACAAGGGCGTCGTCGAGCTGATCGAGTGCGCGCGGCGGATTCGCAAAACGCGACCCGACGTCGTTTTTCAGACGGTCGGCGCGACGGAGCGCGGTTGCGACGTTCATTACTTGGCGTATAACGCGGCGAACGTCGGCCTCGTCGAGTATTTGGGATACCAAGAGGACGTTCGCGAAGCGTTGGGCGCCGCGCACGCGGTCGTTTTGCCGTCTTATCACGAGGGGCTTTCGAACGCGCTTTTGGAGGGCGCGGCGACCGGACGGCCGATTTTGGCGTCGAAAATACCGGGTTGCGCCGAGACGTTCGACGAAGGCGAGAGCGGATTCGGCTTCGAACCGCGCGACGTCGACTCGTTGGTCGCGGCGGTCGAGCGGTTTTTGGCGACGCCTTGGGAACGTCGGCGCGAGATGGGGCGGCGCGGGCGAGCAAAAATCGAGCGGGAGTTTTCGCGGGCCGAAGTGGTCGCGCAATATTTGCGGGAGATCGACGCGGTCGTCGCCGAAACGCGACGTTGACCGAGCGGACGCAACCGATTGGAAAACGAACGGCAAAAAACGCCGCGTCGGCGCGAAAAAGGGCGGCGACGCGGCGTTTTGGGCGTTAAACGGCGACGTGAAACGCGTTAAAAACGAAGCGTTTCTTGCGAAAAGGACGTTCGGTAAACGCGGCGGTCGTCGTTTTTAGGCGCGCGGTCGTCGGTTCGTGAGGATTCGTCGCGGCGATTTTGCGATTCGAGCGCGCCGGGATAACGGGAGCCGTTCGAACTCGGACGTTCGGAAGTCGCGGCGTTCGGTCGGGGAGACGCGGGACGGCGGTCGTCGTTCGAACGGTTCGTCGCGGACGACGGTTCGTTCGCGGGGCGTCGGTCGAGCGTCGAACCGTCGTCGAAGACGTTCGGCGGAAGGTTCGGCGCGTTCGGACGCGGAGCGGTCGGGCGTCGCGGCGGTTCGTCGTCTTGAGGTTCGCGGCCCGGGGCGGACGAAGCGGACGGCGTCGGGCGTCGCGACGGAGCGGGCGCGGCGACGGGCGACGGCGCGTTCGGATTGCGGAAACGTTCCGGAATCGCGTTGAGACGGTTAGTCGCTTTCGAACGCCAAACGCTTTCGGGATACTGTTCGATAATCATTTCGAAAGCGACGCGCGCTTTCTCGTAATCTTTGGCGCGGAGAGCGATTTCGCCTTTGAGGAAAAGGAGATAATCGACGATCGCCGCGTCCGGTTTCTTGGCTAGCGCCTCGTTGACCAATTCTTCGGCGACGACGTCGTTTTTAACGTCGAACTCGATTTTGGCGAGCGCCCAAACCGCGTGGCTCCAGTAAACGCTGCGCGGATAGGAGCGATAAAGTCGGTAAAAATTCTGTTGCGCGCGTTCGACGTCGCGGCGTTCCCATTCGTTTGTCGCGAGATAGTAAAGCGCGGCGTCGGCGAGGGGCGAAACCGTTCGAGCGTTCGCGGCGAGGCTCAGATACTTGACCGCGTCGTCGCGCCGCCCGAGCGCGTCGGCGGCGTATCCAAGGTAAAACGCGGCGACCGACGCTTCCGGGGAGTGCGGCGCGTTCGAAAGGAGTTCCTGACACATTAACTGCGCTTCGGCGCGTTTGTTAAGCGCGTAAAGAACGTGCGAGCGCAGGAGCGCGACGCGCGCCGCCTCCGCCGGGCAATCTTGCCAAAAACTTTCGGACGACGTCATCGCTTCCAAAAGAACTTCGTTGGCGCGGTCGTATTCTTGGTTGACGAAGAAATTGGTCGCTTTGACGAGCGCTTCGCGAGCGGCGACGGGAGTTAGCGGCGTCGAACCGGTCGCGTTGTCTTGGGACGCGTCGGGCGTCGGGGCGGCGTTCGGAGTTCCGACGTCGTTTCCGGGCGTCGGATTCGCGTTCGGCGTTCCGGCGGCGTTTCCGGAGGGCGCGTACAAGGCGCCGCTTTGATGGTGGGGACGCGACGCGTTCGGGACGGTCGGATTGATAAAAGCGTAGGGCGGCGGCGCGACGGAAGTCGGGGGCGTCGCGACCGAAGCGCCGCCCGAGGCGGCGTCGATCGGCTTGACGAGCGCTTCGCGGCGGCGTTCGTCGAGCTTGTCGACGATTAATATAAGCGCCGGGTCGTTAAGCGCGCGAGCGTACTTGGCGGTCGCGGCGAAGACGGCTTTCTGCGCCGCTTCGTCGGTCGGGTTTTTCTTGGCGGCGTAACGGCTTGCGTAAGAAAGAGACAGCGTTCCGCAGGCTTCGACGAAATCGTGCGGCGCAAGCTGACGACCGGTCGCGGACGCTCCGGCGTTAAAGTAATTGATCGCGACGCCGTTTCCGGTCGTCGGTCGGACTTTCAAAAGCGTCGTTAACGAAGCGATCGCGGCGTCCCAAGAGCCGCGCGACATCGAAATAAGGGCGCGGCACGCGGTGATTACGTCCGGCGTCTCTTGACCGTAACTCGACGTTTCGAGACCGTTTAAGAGAGCTTCCGCTTCGTCGACGCGGTTCAAGTTGACGAGCAGCTTGATTTTAAGGAGCGCGGTTTCCGGCGAAATGGTCGTTACCGTTTGTTCCATTTGCTCGACGAGCAAAAGCGCGCGCCGGTAGTCTTTTTTCGCGAAGTATGCGTAAGCCGCGTAAAGGTAAGCGTCTTGGACGCTCGCGGTCGAGTTGGGATCGTTTTGGTAAAGGCGGATAAATTCGTGTAAAATGCGAATCGCTTCGTCGTAATTTTGTTGGAAAATTTGAAAAAGCGCGCGTTGGACGACGACTTGACCGGCGACGTCGGCGGGAATTTCCGGCTCCGCGGCCAAGGCGTTCAGTTGTTTTTCCGCTTCTTGGTAATTGCCCGATTTGCCGATCGTCGCGGCTTTTTCGAGGCGGCAATTCCAACGAACCGGCGACGTCGGATATTCGTTCAGGTTGCGGTCGAAGTAGTTGAGCGCCGCGGAATAAGCGCCCGACTGCGCTTCGCAAACGCCGAGATAATAATAAACGTACTGAACGTAACCGTCTTTTGGAAACTCGGCGAGGAATTTGACGAAGAGCGGACGCGCTTCCGAATATTGACGCAAGTTATAATAAGAGTACGCGTTATGGAACGTCGCTTCTTTGTAATATTCGGCGTTTAAGCCCTGATCGATAACGTACTGAAAATGCGCCCGAGCCCGAGCCGTTTCTTGCGGATCGGTAAATTGGCCGAGCGCAAGGCGAGCGTGTCCGGCGAAAAGCTCCGCTTTGTTGCGATTTTTCGACGCCGGATATTGCGCGATAAACGCTTCGAGGCGTTGAACCGCTTCCGCGTAATTGCCGGCGCTGTGTTGCGCGAGCGCGGCGGCGAGGAGCGCGTCTTCCGTTTGCGTCGCCGAAGCGGTTTGCGTCGTTTGCGACGTCTGCGCAAAAACGGCGAGGCGCGGCGACTCGAACGACGGAGAAACGACGAAAAGCGCGGCGGTTAACGCGGTTCCGAAGGAAAAAGTCGACGTCGCGAGGCGCGCGGGGCGACGGCGTTTCGAAGAACGTCGCGGAAAAACGTTCAAAACGGGAAGGGCGCTCATAAGGCGGTCTTTCGTCTTTGGTCGATGCTGTAAAATAGGGTAAGCGGGAAAACAAGGAGAAACGACGTCGCGGAACGCTCGTCGAACTTTCGCGACCGACGGAGCGAGCGTTTGCGGTCGACGCGTCAAGGCGGAACGTCCCCTAATAAATAGTATACCCAATTTCTTTTGCCGCGCCAAGACCGTTTTGTGAAATTTTGCTGTTTTGCCTAAATTTCTTATTTTGAAATTGCGGGTTAAAACGACGGTAAGACGGGCACTTTGCGGAGAATAGGGGAGGAACGGTGAAAGCGGAACGGCGGCTTGCGGCGATTCGGCGAAGCGGCGGAGGTAAAATTTGAAGAAAAACGGGGAAAAAACGCCGTCGACCGAGCGCGCCGCTTGCGATTTTCGCGTCGAACCTTTATAATTGACGACGAAGATAGGCGGCGCTTGAAAACCGGCGAATGAAAAATCGGAAAAGCGAGCAAAGACGCGGCGAACGCGGAGGCGCGGCGAATAACGGATGAAAAAAGGAGAATGCGATGAAACGGAACGAAGAAAAGGACGGCGCGAAGAGACGGGAAACGTTGGGAGCGGCGGAGACGCCGGAAACGTTCGAAGACGCGTCGAACGGAGCGCGGGTTCCTCGTCGGCAAGCGTTGAAAACGGGGGCGCTCGGGCTCGCGTCGGCGGCGCTCGGCGGAGGAGGCGTCTTCGCGCAAGGCGGAGGTCGCGGGGCCGGTCGCGGACGAGGGCGCGGGTTTCGACCGATTCTCGACAGCGACGTTCCGAACGCGGCGTCGAACGGCGGAGCGGACGACGAATTTCCTTATCATCTCGACGGTTGCAAGACGTTCGAAGAGTATAAGGCGCAACGCAAGGCGCGCAAACTTGCTTGCGACCCGGTCGTCGTCGAGGCGAACAACCCGTCGCTGACTTACGAGCGGCGGCGTTGCGCGAACTGCGGGCGGTGCGACGAAGCGTGTATGGCGCAAACGATCTCGCATTGGTATCGCCGCGATACGTTAAAAGACGGCGTTTCGACAATCTGCGTAAACTGCGGGCAATGCGTAACCGCGTGCAAGTTCAACGTGCTGCACGAGCGGCTCGATTACGTCGAGGTTGCGGCGGCGATTCGGGAAGTCGCGCTTGCGGCGCAAAACGCGGCGACGGGAGGAAATGGAAAAGACGGCGAAAATGGGAAAGCGGCGCGGACTTTCGTCGCGACGACGGCGCCCGCGCTCCGCGTTTCGCTCGGCGAAATGTTCGGGCTCGAACCGGGCGCGAATCTCGAAGCAAAGCTCGCGGCGGCGTTGCGTTTGATCGGGTTCGATTTCGTTTTCGACGCGACGTTCGGCGCCGACTTGACGATCGAGGAAGAGTCGCGGGAGCTTTGGGCGCGCTTGAACGAACCGAACGCGGGGCCGCTTTTCACCTCCTGCTGTCCGGCTTGGGTGAAGTTCGTCGAAACGTTTTATCCGGAATTTATCCCGAATTTGTCGACGACGCGGAGCCCGCTCCTGTCGCAAGGCGCGGCGATCAAGACCCGCTTCGCCGAAGAAAAAGGGCTCGATCCGGCGACGATAACGCACGTTGCGTTCGTTCCTTGCGTCGGGAAAAAGTTCGAAGCGACCCTCCCGAACGCGAACGCGGCGGGGCGATATTGGAAAAATGAAAAAATTCGCGACCTCGATTTCGCGCTGACGACCCGCGAACTTGCGTCTTGGCTCTTCCAAACGCAGGTCGACCCGGCGACGCTCGACGACGAGCCGTTCGACTCGACGCTTGGGAACGGAAGCGGCGCCGGAAAAATTTTCGGCGCGACCGGCGGCGTCGCGGAAGCGGCGCTTCGCAACCTTTGGAAGATCGTCGAGGGAACCGATCCGCCGGCGGAACTCCTGAAATTTGAACCGCTTCGAGGAACGAAAGCGTTGAAGACGGCGACGGTCGAGATCGGCGGCAAAACGGTTCGCGTCGCGGTTGCGAGCGGGTTGGCGGCGGTTCGTCCGCTCTTGGAAACGCTGAAAACGACCGGCAAGATCGACTTTGATTTCGTCGAAGTAATGGCTTGCCCGGGCGGTTGCGTCGGAGGCGGCGGCCAACCGAAGGTCGACGGAATGCGGCGCCCGACCGACGCTTGGCGGCAAAAGCGAGCCGACGGTCTTTTCGACGGCGACGCCAAGGTCGCGCTCCGAACGAGCGGCGACAACCCGGAAATTCAAGCGTTTTACCGCGATTTCGTCGGCGAGCCGCTCGGCGAGCGCGCGAAATCGCTCTTTCATACGACGTTTGCGAAACGCGACGTTTGGCGGTAACGTCGGGCGGGCGTCGAAAAAATTGGCGGGTCGCGTTTGATTTTTCGACGCAAAGTCGGTATAATAATAACGCGGAGCGTTTCGGCGGTCGCGCCTTGGGGTTCCGCGCTTTATCGTATTGTCGAACAACATTTAGCCAACGAGGATTAGAATAATGGCGAAAACGAACGCAAACGCGAACGCGCCCGTCGGGCCTTGGCGCGAAGGCCGGCCTTCTTTTAAAGCGTTTTATCCGGAACTTATTTTTTTAACGGTCGTTACGCTCGCTTTCATCGCGTTGGCCGTTCGGCTTAGTTGCTCCGGAACAAAGGCGACGTCGGAAAACGCCGAGCCGACGCCCGTTTCGTCCGCGACGTTTTTCTCGACGTCGCAAGCGTTTGCGCAAGACGCTTCGCTCGACGCGCCCCTTGCGACCGAGGAAACGTCCGCGAATCAAGCCGACGAGAACGTTGTCGCGCCGTTCGACGATTTAGAAGCGGTCGAAGCGGTCGCGCCGCAAACGGAAACGGAAGCTGAACCCGCCGCGCCGCAAACGGCGAAATCCGGGACGTTCGCGAAAATTTGGGCGATTTGGGGCGTCTGCCTCGCGATTCCGGCGCTTCTTTGGATTTGGCGCGCTTGGAACTGGCTTGTCGCGGTTTACGGCGTTCGTTTTGAAATTCGTTGCGACGCCGACAATCCGAAGGCGACGACGATTTTGGTAACGCGCGGTATTTTCAACAAGAAAACCGACTCCTTGCACATTGCGCAAGTCAAGGATATTCAAAGTTCGCAAACCTTTTTCCAAAAATACTTTCAAGGCGGCGTCGGCACGATCAAGTTGTTTACGCAAGACCTGACCGACGGGATTCTCCAAATGAAAAATATGGAGGAGCCGAGCCGAGTCTTTAACGCGCTGGACGAGTTGCGCCGTCGTTACTGGGCGTTGGGCGGCGTCGGCGGTTTGAACGGGCAAGCGGGCGTTTCCGTCGAACCGGAAAATTTCGAAGGAATAAACGACGCGGTCTAAGTTAAGACGTAGCGCGAGTTAATGAGATTTAAGGCGGTTCGGCTCCGAACGTTTTATGTTGAGGAGGGCTCCGCGTTTTAGGTTTTCGGTCCGACGTTTGCGAGTCGGACGCCGCCGAGCGTCGGTTCGCGCGTTCGTTTGAAAACGTCGGGCCGTTTAGTTTCTTGGCTTTTAAATAAAGCGAGCGAAGGTGTTTATATGAAATTGAATTTGTCGAAAGCGGCGGCGACGGTCGCGGCTTTATTGGCGGCGATTCCGGTCTCGGCGTTAGGCGACGAAGCGCGTTGGACGTTGCGCAACATTCCGCGCGAAAAGGCGACGGTCGTCGCGCACCGCGGCGCGGGCGATTTGGCGCCGGAAAACTGTATGTCCTCTCTTGAAATGACTTGGAAGATGGGCGGAACGCCGGAAGTCGACGTGCGTTCGACTAAAGACGGGCGGATTTTAATGTTTCACGACGCCAACTTCGCCCGCGTTTGCCCGACCGCGCCCGCCGAACTTAAAGCGAAGGGAGTCGAGGACTTAACGTTTGACGAAGCCCGCGCGCTCGACATTGGTTCCTTTCGCGGAGAACAGTTCAAGGGCGAAAAAATTATTTCGATCGAAGAAATTTGCGACGCGTTGAGACAAAACAATCGACGCCGCGTCGTGATCGACGTAAAAAACGTTGACTTTGAACAACTTGCGAAAGCCGTTTACGACGTGCGTTTCCAAGTAACGTTGACGTCGGGTAACGAAGCGCACCTCGAACGTTGGGCGGACGTTTGCCCGAACGCCGACGCGACGCTCTGGATGGGGCTCGGCAAAATGAAGGACGCCGACGTCGAAGCGCGTTTTGAAAAGTTGCGCGCCAATAACTTTAAAGGTATCAACCGTTTGCAGATTCACGTAACGAAGGACGCCGACGGGAACCCGCAACCGTCGCTCGCTTGTTTACGTAAAGTCGCCGACGAACTGCGCGCTCGCGGAATCGAGTTCCAAACGATGGCGTGGCGGACGAAAACTTGCCCCGATTTGGCGACCGATATTCCGTTCCATAAAGCGCTGATGGACGCCGGTTCCGCCGGTTTCGGCGCCGACCGTCCCGACGTTACGTTCCAAGCGCTCGACGAATATTACGCGGAAACCCCCGCCGATTGGAACGTTAGAGAAAATCTTCCGTTCGCGGAAATCCTCGTTCAAGGGCACCGCGGTATGGGCGGCGAAGCGCCGGAAGGAACGCTCGAAACCTTCCGCGCCGCGTGGGCGATCAACGTCGTGCCGGAAGCCGATATTCGCATGACGAAAGACGGCGTTATTATGTCCTTTCACGACAATAACTTCAAACGCATTATTCCGGACGCGCCGGAAGACGTGAAGAAGCTCGGCGTCAAAGATTTTACGTATGAAGAGTGCCGCAAACTCGACGTTGGCGCGTATATGGGCGAAGCGTTTAAAGGTCAGCGAATGGCCGACTTAGACGAAATGATGGCCGCGCTGAAAGAAGACCCGCGCCGCTTGATTTTCTTCGACGTGAAGCAAGTCGACTTCGAAGTTTTGGCGAAAGCGACCGAAGCCGTTCACCCGCAAATCATTTTGGCCAGCTCTAAGTACGACGAAATCAAGGCTTGGAAGAAGGTCGCGCCGCGTTCGAAGGCGATGCTCTGGATGCCGACGACGTGGAGCGGAACCGCCGACGACCTGAAAGACCGCTTCGATAAAATTCGCGACGAAAACTTCGCCGATCTCGACGCGTTGCAAGTTCACGTCGTTGTCGACGATAAGGGCGAAGTGAAGCCGTCGCTCGACGTGTTGCGTTACTGCGGAACCGAATGTCGCAAACGCGGCGTTACGTTCGAAACGCTCTCCTGGACGAACGGCGACAAAGAGTCGACGTACTGGACGCTTCTTGACGCCGGGTGCGCTTCCTTCGCGACCGACTACCCGACCGCGACGATGAAGGCGATCGGCGAATATTACGCGCGGGAAAACGAAGAAAAGAAATAACGTAACAGAAGTAACAAAACAAGTTGCGTAAAAAGAAAGGTCGAGCGTTCTTTCGAAACGCTCGACCTTTTTTAACGCCTTGAACCGGTAGGATTACTTGGCGTCGCCGCCGATTTCGCGGTCGAGAACGTTCGCCTTGAACTCGTCGGAGTTGCCTCTAAGTTCCGGCGCGTACATCGCTTCGACGCGAGTCGGAAGCGCGGAGAAGCGACCCGGCGTCTCGGCGCGTAACCGATACGAAACGGTCGAGCGTCCTTGCGGAATCCGCGACGCGAAGAAGCAGACGCGGTCGTCTCGGTACTCGACGTAAGCTCCGAGATTGTTGCCGTTATAACCGCTCGACGTTTCGACCGGCTCGCACCCGGCGGCTTTGCGATCTTCAAGGAGAATCGACTCGTACTCGTTTTTCGATTCGAGAATCAACTCGACTTCGATAAGATCGCCGGAAGTAACCGAATCGCCGGAGTTTAGCGCGATTTTTCCAAACCGTTCGACGCGTTGCGAAACCGCTTGACCTCGCGCGCCTTCGACGAGCGCCGTCGCGTCCTTTTTCGGAACGAGCTTGTAATAACGCCGTTCGACTTTCACTTCGAGCCCGGCTTTTTCGATCGGGTCTTCGAGCGTGAAAAATTCGAGATAAGCGTTGTAATACAAGGGATTCGCGCCGGTCGTTCGCAGGACGATTTCGCGGTCGCCGGACGCGATTTGCGTCGCGTCGAGAACGAGCGTTCCGTCCGTTGCGAAGAGCGTTTCCGGCGAATACTCGACCGTTTTGCGCGGTTCGCCGTCGACGTAAACTTCGACTTTCGAATTGGTTGCGAGTTCGTTCGTTTGGCGCAAATACTCGACGAACGCTTCGACGCAGACGGCGGAGTCGCGCGTCGAATTCCAGTAAGTCGCGTGTTTGCGGTTGTTAAGCAAGAACTTGACGAGGCGCGGCGCGTCGTCGGCGAGCCCGAGGCGTCGAAGCGTTTCGGCGTCGACGCGACTTAACAGCTTCAAGTAAGCGGCTTGCGTTTCCATTTCGGAACCGTGCCAACGCCAAAAATACCAACCGGGAACGTCGTTCAGTTCGAGCCAAACCGTTTGGTTTTCATCGTCGACCTTGCGATATTGCGACAAGCGACGCAAAATCGTTTCGACTCGGGACTTAGCGACGGCGCGCGACTCGACGAGTTCCGGCGTTTGGCCTTGCGTCGGCGTCTTCGTTTCGGCGTCGAGCGCGAGCGCAAACATTGACGCCGGATAGAGTTGCAACTCGGTTCGCGCTTCCCAAAGGAACTCTTTCATCGTCGCGAAGAGTTCTGCGGGATTGTCGGAAATCGAAACGTTTTCCGTATCTTGCTTGTCGACAAAGGTTTCGGAGAACGGAACCGGGCGGATTCCCGCTTCGGACAACGTGTAATAAACAAGCGCGTCCGCTTCGTCGGCGTCGTTTTTATAAAGACTCCAAGCGCCTTCTCGCGCTTTGCGCTCGTCGCTCCAAACTTTGCCGCGCAAGATTTTAACCGCTTCTTCGCGTTGATAGTTTTGGAGCCAAGCGATCCCGTTTTGGAGCGCGTGTTCCGGAACCGCTTGGTCGTTGTCGCGCGCCAAAACGAGCCCGCGAACGACGAGCGCGGTCATTTCCGCCGTCGAACGTTCGCCGACGCCGGAGAACCAGCCCCAACCGCCGTCGCCGCATTGCGCCGCGACGAGTTTGTCGACGCCGATTTGCGCGAGTTTGCGCGCTTCGTCGACGTCGTAAACCGCCTCGTTCGAAGCGTTGCGACTCCATTGCGCGGCGCGTTCTTTAGCGTCGCCGAGTTCCTGCGCGTTCAGGTTCGCCCGTTTTTCTTTGAGCGACGCCAAGTCGACGCCGGAATCGAGGAGCGCTTTTTGCGCGATAACCAGCGGCAGAAAACGGTTTAGCGTTTGCTCGTTGCAGCCGTAAGGATACTCGATCATATACGGCAAGGCGTCGAAAATCGCCCCGGCGAGCGTCGGCGAGAAACGGACGGTCAGTTTCGTCGTTTCAGGACGTCGCGCTTCCGGAACGGTTAAACGGAACTTCGCTTCGCGCGGCGCTTTAGCGTCTTGCGAAGCGGCGTCAAGAGACGGAATCATACCGGAAACGGCGATTTGCTTCGACATGCCGCGTTCCAAAATCGGGAGCGTCTCTTGAATCGCGTCCGACTCTTCGTCGGTCAACGCTTTCATTGTAAGCGTCGCTTCGCCAACGTTTTGCGCTTTGACGAGCCAGTCGACGCGAGTTTCGCCGGACGCCGGAACGACGACGGTTCGCGTCGCGGCGTTCGTTCCGATTCCCGGTGCGTTCAACGCGGCGCCGTCGGCGTTTTCGACGAGCGTAAGTCGCGGCGAATCGGCGTTTTCCGCGTCGAACTCGAGCGAGACTTGAACCGTTTTTTCAGAGTCGAGGTAGTTGTGAACGATCGCCGAAAGAACCGCTTCGTCGTTTTGCGTCAGGAAACGCGGCTTTTGCATACGGACGATAACGTCTTTGCGCGAAATGAATTCCGCCGTTCCGGAGCCGACGCGCAACCCGGCGCCGACCGACCAAGCGGCGACCTTCCAAGTCGTTAAGTTCTCCGGCGTCTCGATTTCCAGCTCGATCACGCCGTCGTTATTCGGGAGTAAGTCGGCCGCCCAGAACGCGAGATCGGCGAGATTTTTGCGCGTTTTCGCTTCGACAAACGCCGGTTGCGCCGAACTTTGCGACGTCGCGCCTGTTTCGGCGAGACTCGCGTCCGCGGCGGCTTTAAATTCGTTGCTACGCATACGAGCGCTCGATTTAAAGGTCGCTCCTACCGGCGCGGCGCCCATCGCCGCGGCAGGCGCGGGCGCCGCTGTCGCCGTCGGTTCCGAACGCGCGGCGCCCATGCCGCCCATCAGCATTGGCGCGGCGTCCATTTCCATCGCCGCTTCTTCGACGACGGCGAAATCTTCCGCGTCGCCGTTCAGCGCTAATGCGTTGGAAGCGGTAAAGATAGAGCCGCCGAAAACGCCGAGATCGCGCATTTTCGACTCGGCTCCTTGCGGGATTCGGAAAATTTCGCGGAGGTTTGTCGCAAAATCGGGCGATGTTCCGTAACGGCGCCAATTCCAGAAGAACTTGCGGACGTCTTCGTCGTTCGGGCCGCGACCGGCGAGCTGTTCGAGCGCCTTATCGTAAACGGTAACAACGGTTTGCCCGACGACCGGGCGCCCTTCGAGGTCGGTTAAGCGGACTTCGATTTTCGTCTTTTCGCCCGGCGCGACCGTCGCTTTCGACGGAAGAACTTCGACGTTCAAAACGCGACTTTCCGGCGGAACGACGATTTCTCGCGACGCGCTGTAAAACTCGCCGTTCGAGACGGTTCCGGCTTCAACGAAGAAGTTCGGCATATCGCGCTTTTCGATTTTAATGTCGACGCAAGCCGTTCCGTTTTCGAGTTTTACAATTCGCGGTTTCGTCGGCGCGAGCCCGTGTTCCGGGCGTTCGAAGAGAAGAACCGTCGCGTCGGGGCGGTCGGACGCGATTTGGAGACGCGCCGTTTCGCCGACTTTAAATTCCGATTTTTCAAGCGTTAGTTCGAGGTCGCCAAAACGGAACGCGCCGTCGCCGCTCTCTTTCTTCGCGTCGGCTTTCGCTTCGGCGCTTTGCGACGTCGCGCCGACGGTCAAGAGAACGCCGCCTTCGCGACGCAACCCTTGCGGCGTCTCGACTTCGCAAGAGAGTCGGTATTGGCCGGGCTCCGCGGCGGAGAGCGAAAGCGTTCCAAAACCGTCGGCGTTCGTCGCGACTCGCTTCGAGAAAACTTCCGTTTCGACCGGTTTTAACGCTCTTAAACCGTTAGTCGACGCGGTTTGTGTTTTGTCGTTTTCGACAGGGCGCCACTCGATTTTGAAGAGACGAACGGTCGCTTCGCCGACGACCGGTTTGCCGTCGACGCGGCGAGTTTGGAACGACGCGTCGATTTGGGACGCGGCGTCGTAAAAACCGCGATTCGTCCAAACGCAAACCTTGAACGGGTTGCGAGTTGCGAAAACGGAGCCGGTTCCGACGATCGTGCGACGCGAACGGTCGACGACTTCCGCCGTAATTTCGTAACGCTGGTCGTCGTTCGGGAAAAGCTCCTTCGCAAACGACGTGTCGATAACGATTTGCGCTTTGCCGTCGGCGTCGAGCTTCGTCGTTCCGTCGAGAACGACCTCCGGAACGCCGCCCGAGCGCGGGAACCAAGTCGGAATCGGACGGCGCCAACCCCAATTCGACCAACCGGGATACCACGCGGCATCGCCGTGAAGCCAACCGTAACCGGGGCCGTAAAACCAATCCCAGGGCAAAACCGGATACCAAGTTTCATCGTATCGCGTTCGCGTAACCTTATACGAAACTTCGCCTTCGGCAACGGGCGCGCCGAAAAGATACTTCGCGGAAATCGTCGCTTCGATCTTGTCGCCGAGCGTAATCGGCTCGGCGGGCGCGTCGACGGCGACTTCAAATTCCGGTTTGCGGTACTCTTCGAGCCGGAAGGAGCCGCCGCCGTACCAATAACGGTTGTTCGTCGCGCGGATTTGAACGTTGTAAACGCCGAGTTGAGCGTCTTTAGGGAGTTCGAACGAACCGGCGAAGGCGCCGAAATCGTCCAAAACGACCGTTTCCGTTTTCACTTCGTCGCCGCGCGGGGACGTAATCGAGTACTTAACTTCTTTTCCGGCCCAAAGATGCGTTTCCGGCAAGTCGTATTTCGCCGTCCCGAGCCAAAACTTGAACTCGGCTTTTTGGCCGGGGCGATAAAGCGGACGGTCGGAGACGAAATAGGCGCGAGCTTGCTCGTTCGTTTCGTCGTTCGTAAAGCTTTGAGCGCGGCGCAGTTGCGCGTCGAGGCGTTGCGTCGAGAGATAGGCGAAACGCGCCGTTTCGCCGGGGCGCTCGGACGGAACGATCGTAAACGTCGTGTAATAACAGCTTGACGAGGCGGTTAAGTCGTCGTTGAAACCGGGGATTTTTGCGACGACGAAGGAACCGTTTTCGTCGGTTTGGACCGTTTCGGAGCGAGCGGTTCGCGTTCGGCGATTACCGTCGCGGTTCCAACTCGTCTTGACGACGAGGAGTTCGGCTTCGACGTTCGCGAGCGGGGCGCCGGTTACCGCGTCGGCGACGTAAAAGTATTCGCCGTCGGCGGTTGAGCGCGAAACGATCGCGGCGTCCGGCTTCCAAAAGAACGCGGTCGTCTTCTCGGCGGTCTTTTCGGAGTTTTTCGCGGTCGCTTCGACGTAAAACAAACCGCCGCGAGAGATCGGAAGCGCGACGTCATGTCGGCGATTGAAATGCCCCGGCTCCGGTTCGATTTCAATCGTTCGGCGCGCGACTTCGGGGCCGAGGTATTTTTCGGCGATTTTCTCGACGCCTTGTCGTTGAAGGAAAAATTCGATTTGCGGCGAGAATAAGTCTTTGCCGCCGACGGGGTTGGAGTTCGCGACTTGGCGAAATTCGTCGAGAAGTTTCGTCGCGTCAATTTCTCGAACGACGAACTCGACCGCGTCGGCGTTGCGAGCGACGTAAGAAACGATCGTTTCGACGCCGTTGATTTTCGACGCTTCTAAGTCGAAGCGGCCCCAAGGATCGACGATTTGATCGATTTGCTTTTGGACGTAATCGCGCGAATCTTGCATTACTCCTTTTTCCGCAAGCGCTTGGCGATAAAGTTTGAGCGCTTTGTCGTATTGGCGACGGTTGCTATATTCTTGCGCGATAAGGCTTAACGCTTCCGCTTTCCGCTGCGCGCCGTCGGCGTATTCGAGCGCTTCGCGCCAAATCGCGAGGCAGTTTTCCTCGTCCGGGAGTTTGAAGCGTTTGACGCCGGTCGCCAATTTCGCGATCGTTTCCGAATCGTCGAGAGTGTGAAGGTCCCAAATTCCGGTTTCGGACGTCGGGGCGTTCGGCGCGTTCGGATCGGTCGGGAAGTAGCGCGAATAATCGGCGAGCGTTTGAACGCCGAAGACTCTTTGCGCGATAACGCCTTGTTGAACAAGGGTTTGGAATTTTTGGTAGACGTCGGCGACGGCAAGAATTTGCGCTTGGATAAAGCGGAGTCTTTCGCCGTCGTTGCGAGCCGCTTCGAACGATTCCGGCGTCGCGAAGAAAACCGGGTTTCCTTCGGCGTCGACCGGAGCGCCTTGACGACGCGACGCCCGGTAACGGTTTTGCGCGGGTTCGTAATCGGGCAAAACGTCGAGATCGGTTTTCGCTTGCAGGCGCCAACGTTCGTTGTCGTCGCCGAGAACGTTGGCGAAAACTTGGTAAAATCGACGAAATTCTTCGCAAACGACGTCGCCTCGGCGCGCCAGGAACGACGCGCTATGGCCTTGGAAAGTCGGCGAGGCTTTGAGCGCTTCGACGTCGGGCGCGGCGTCGAGACCGTTCGGAAAGAGCGCGGCCAACTCGGCTTGCGCTTTCGGAAGCGCGGCGTTCAAGAGTTGCAGCGCGAGAACGCGGTCGCGAGCCGTCGAGTCGAGTTGATCGCGAGCCGAGTAAACGCTTCGATCGAAAACGCCGTCGACCATAACGCCGCGTTTCGGCCAACGTTTTAAATGCTCGACTAACGCCGCTTGAACGCGCCAAGAATCGGAAAAACGTCTCGATAATTCTAAGAGACGCTCTTCGGCGCGGTTCCGACGGTCGCCGCGAAAGAAGTCGAACGATTCGAGCGCTCGAACGCGCATTTGAACGTTGGCGTCGTCGGAGTAAATAACTCGTTCGAAAAGAACCGAGGCGTCGGCGGTCATCCGCTCGGCTTCAAGCGCGAAAGCGGCCGTTTGCAGGTCTTGCGTCGACTTGCCGGCGAGTTCCGCGTCGATTTCTTCCGGCGTTTTCGTCGCGATTCCGGCGAACGGAAGATTCGGTTTCGTCGCCGCGTCCGGAGCGACCGGGGCGTCGGGCGACGTCGGTTCGACGGGGCGAACGGAACGGGGCGGGCGAAGCGGCGGCGCGGCGTCGGATCGAACGTCGAAACCGAGTCCGAACGTCAACGCGACGAGAGCGACGAACGGCGACGCGGCGACGAACGCTCGGACGCCCCGCGATTTTAAGCGGGATAAAAACGCGAAACGACCGGAACGGTTTTCGCGCGGTTTGGATTTTGTCGTCATTTTTCTTTCTCCTTAAAGGGCGAACGAACCGGCGACGGCGGCGCTCGGCGGAGCGAAAAGGCGCGAAACGTCGGCGGCGCGGTTCGGGATATTCCCATTATACTAAAGACGACGAACAAAGGCTCGGGAGGGTTTGCAAAAAAAAGAAGATTTTTGCATTTTTCTCTTTTTTTTAAGCGCAAAGGAAGAAAAAGGGTAAAATAGGAGGAATAGAGGAAATAACGCGGGTGGGTTGTAGCGGTTTTTTGCAAAACGTCGGATATAGGACGCGACGCGCTTTTTTTGATTTTGGAGGTTTGCTTCTGGCGATAATAGCTTCGAAAGAGCGTCGCCGTCGGTTTGTCGTTTCGTTAAATGGGAAAATAACGAGCCGTTAACGCGCGGCTTCGAGCGCAAAAAGACGGGGGATCGTTATAATCGTTATATTTTAGCGTTTTTTTGGAAAATTGGCGAAAAGAGAGGCGTTTTAGGGCTTCTCAAAGCGTAAATTTTGTGGAAAATATAGGCAAAATAGCGAAGCAGGGAAGTTTGCGCGTTCTTCGTTAATTTTATATAACGGCGCCTTTGATTTTGCGCCGGTCGCGACGCGGTTTGGGCGTTCTTATCGGCGTTTTTCCCGATTTCCGTCCGCGCTTTGACGATAAAATGGGCAAGTTGCGGAAACTAGCGAAAATAAAAACGTCCGCGGACGTTAATTAACATAGGAAGAGGAGTTTTTGAGATGAAAATCAACGGTTTGACGTTGCGCGCGTCGTTGCTGGCGGCGCTTTTGGCGACCGCTCCGAGCGCCTTCGCGTTCGGCGGTCTTTTCGACGGCGGTCTCTTCAAGAGCGCCGAACCGGAATACGTCGTCGACGACGGTTCCTTCTTCGCCGGCGAAGCGCTGACGATCGGCGAAATGGCCGCTCCGGCTCCATTCTTCGCGAGCGCCGCGAACGAAAGTTATTCCGGTTGCGCGACTTGCGGCGACGAAACCGGCGTCGTTTACGGCGGCGGCATCCCGGCGGCGGTCGATTGCGACCCGTGCGCGTTCGTCTGCGATCCGTGCGAACCTTACGTCGTTTGGGGCGGTTATCGCGCGCCGTATATTCCGGGGCAACCGGTGCGCAACGTCCTTCGCGGCGTCCGCAACCTCCTCTCCAACTGCAGCCTTTTCTGCCAACCGGCTTACGTCTGCGACCCGTGCTGGACGGTCTGCGATCCGTGCTGGAGCCCGTGCGACCCGTGCTGGACGTCCTGCGAAACGACCTGCGACGGCGGATACGCTCCGCGTTGCTGCGGCGACGGTTACGTCCCGGGCGAAGCGAACCCGTTGAATCCGGAAACCGGTTTGCCGCAAGCGGGCGGAATTGAATCCGGCGTTTCCCCGACTCCGACGCTCCAAACCGAAGCTCCGGCGTCCTCGGCGGCTCCGGCGATTCCGCAAGCTGCTCCTCAACAACTTGAAGCGCCCGCCGCCGCTCCGGAAACGGTTCCGACTCCGCAACCGAATCCGACGCTCGGTTCCGGCGTCCTGAATATGCTCGTTCCGGAAGACGCGGTCGTTTACGTCAACGGATACCGCACGAAGCAAACCGGCGCCGTCCGTTCCTTCGCGGCGAAGAGCCTTGAGTTCGGCGAAACTTATTCGTTCGAAATTCGCGTCGTCGCCGTTCGCGACGGTCAAGTTTTTGAAGACGTTCAACACGCGACGCTGACCGCCGGGCAAGAAACCGCGTTGGCGTTCAACCTCAGCCTCCGCTCGAATCAAGCGGTCGCGGCTCGCTAAACGCTTGCGTCTTCTCGACTTAATTTAACGTCGAACCGTTAAAAACTCGACGCTTCCTCGGAAAGCGTCGAGTTTTTTTATTTCTTGCTGGAAGCGGGAAAAGCGGAGACTTAACGAAGAAGCGAGAGAGGCGACGGCGCGTTTTCGGCGGCGTTCGACGCGGCAAAGAGTTTAGCGCCCGACGTCGAGCGTCGTTGAGAAGTCGTTAAGACAAAACGCTCCCCGCCCCCGACGCTCGCGGTTGAGATTTGGCGAGCGTCGGGGCGAACGGCGTTGAAAAATTAACGGCGCGGCGTTAAGAACGCCGTCGGCGACGCGACGTCAGCCGAGCGTCGAAATCGCTTCGAAGTCCGCTTTCAGCGAGCGGTAAAGGCGTTGGTAAACCGCGAACGCCGCGTCGTATTTCTTTTGAGCGTCCGGGTTAGGCGCAAGTTCCGAAACTTGACGGATGGTCGCGTCGCAAGCCTCGACGACGTTCGAGTATTCGCCGCCGCCGACCGCCGCCAAGAGCGCGACGCCGAACGCCGGGCCCTCTTCCGAGTTGAGCGTCGTCGTTTTGCTTCCGAAAACGTCCGCTTGAATTTGGCGCCAGAACGGGCTCTTCGCGCCGCCGCCGGACGCGCGAATTTCGCCGACCGGAACGCCGAGACCGCGGAAAATGTCGATCGCTTCGCGCAAAGAGTAAGCGACGCCTTCCATAATCGAGCGCGCGATTCGGCCCCGGTCGCTCGAAAGGGTGAGGCCGACGAAGCAGCCGCGAGCGTTCGGGTCGGCGTGCGGCGTCCGTTCTCCGCTCAAATACGGGAGGAAGAAGAGCCCGTCCGCGCCGATCGGCGTCGCCGCCGCTTCCGCCGTCAGAAGTTCGTAAACGTTTTGCCCGCTTGCTTTAGCTTTCTCGTAAAGTTCCGGGCAAAGCGCGTCGCGGAACCATTGCAGCGAGCCCGCCGCCGAGAGCGTAACGCCCATCATATGCCATTTGCCGCGGACGGCGTGGCAGAACGTGTGAACGCGCCCGAGTTTGTCGTATTTAACTTCGTCCGAGTGAACGAACGCGACGCCGCTCGTGCCGAGCGAAGTCGAGAGAACGCCGCTGCGAACGATTCCGTTCCCGACCGCGCCCGCCGCGCAGTCGCCCGCGCCGCCGACGACGAGACAGTCGGTCGTTAAGCCGAGTTGTTCCGCGACTTGCGGCGTTAAGCGTCCGGTAACGTCTTCCGATTCGAAGACGGTCGGGAGAATCGATTCGTCGAGTTGGAGCGCGTCGAGGAGCGGTTTCGACCAACGCCGATTCGCGACGTCGAGGAAGAGCGTTCCGCTGGCGTCGCTAACTTCCGTCGCGTATTCGCCGGTCAAGCGGCGGCGGATTTCGTCTTTCGGGAGGAGAACCTTGGCGACGCGGTCGAAATTTTCCGGTTCGTTGTTGCGGAGCCAAACGACTTTCGGCGCGGTAAAGCCGCTCATCGCGGGATTTGCGACCATCTCGATCAGCTTGTCGCGCCCGCCCGCCGCCGCTTCGATTTCGACGCATTCCTTGGCGGTGCGCTGGTCGTTCCAAAGGATCGCCGGACGGATAACGTTATCGTTTTTGTCGAGAAAAACGGAGCCGTGCATCTGCCCGGAAAGCCCGATCGCCTTGACGTCGCTTCCCTTAACGCCCGCTTTTGCAACGACTTCCGGAACAACCTTAACGACGGCGTTCCACCAGTCGTCCGGGTTTTGCTCCGACCAAAGCGGACGCGGCGCGTAAAGCGGGTATTCCCCGACGCCGCCGGCGAGAATCGTACCGTCGGCGCGAACGGCCAACACCTTAACGCCGGACGTGCCGACGTCGATCCCTAAATAAACGTTCATAAAACGCTCCGTAAAACGAAAATGTGCTGAAGCTGAAAATGGCGCGTCCCCCTCGCCGTCGAGTCGGGGGCGATTTTCCTTCGATTATAACGGAAACGCCTCTCGTTTTCCAGCGTTTTTTTCCTTGCGACCGCTTTTTTTGATTTTTTTTCGGCGCCGCGCCTTGGGGTTTGGGTTAAATAGGTAAGAAGCGGAAAATATCGGGAGAAAACGCGCGTTTTATTTAAATTGACAAAAACGGTGGAGATTCGTTCCCCCCGCTTTTTGCGCCGCGTTTTTCCAGTATAATGGAAGGCGTCTTTAATTTTTGCGCGAGTTTAGCGAACTTGTGAGATAAAAACGGAAAAAAGAGAATGGCGAAAATAGAAAAGAACGTAAAAACGCGGCGGCGGGGCGGTTTGGGCGCGAGTCCGATTCGCGGTTTTACGTTGGTCGAGCTGTTGGTCGCGGTTGGGATTATCGGGATTTTGATCGGCCTTCTTCTTCCGGCGGTGCAAGCGGCGCGCGAGGCGGCGCGGCGGATGCAATGTATGAACAACCAAAAGCAATGGGGCGTCGCGTTGCAGAACTATCATTCGGTCTTCGACAAGCTGCCGAGCTTGAGCGAACGCGCGAACTCCTGCGTGTCGCCGCATACCCGTTTGGCGCCTTACGTCGAGCAAACAAACTTGCGTTATTCTATAGACTTAAGCGTCGACCTGTACAAATACCGCGCCGGTTCGACTCGAAGCGTCCAACTGAACGACGTTTACGTCGTCCCGGCGCGCACCGCCTTTTCCGGAACGCGCTGTCCGAGCGACGGCGACGGCCCGTCGACGGTAACCGACGATATTAACGACGTTTACGCGACGAACAATTACGTTTACTGCGTCGGAAGCGGAACCGGGAACACGTTCCGAATGAACAGTTCGCTGTCGACCGGCGCCGAGTCGGAGCGTTCCGGCGGGCCCTCGGACGGCGCGTTTTATTTCGCCTCAAACCTTGGTTTCGAAGCGTTTACGGACGGAACGAGCGCTACCGTCGTTATGTCGGAATATTTGGTCGGCGACGGAACGAAAGATTTGACCGACGTTCCTTTTGAAGAAATTCGCGCAAATCCTTTGGTTCGCGGCGTTTATATGGCCGACTTTTCGCCGGCGAACGCTTCGAAGTACGCGCAAATTCGGGACGCTTCCGACGCTCAACTTGAAGCGCTACTCGATGAAACGCCGAAATGGCGAACCGACGTCGGCAAAGGTTGGATTGTCGGAAAATACGATTCGACGCTCTTTAACGCGTTTTTGACGCCGAACTCGCGTTTTCCCAATATTTATGTCTCGAATTACGGCTTTTTCGCCGCGCGGAGCGCTCATCCGGGCGGCGTGATCGCGTTAAAAGCCGACGGAAGCGCGGCTTTCGTTTCGGATACGGTCGATTTGGACGTTTGGCGCGCCGCCGCGACGATCGCCGGAAACGAAACGGAAACGTTGCGCTAAAAAGACTTGCGATGCGATTTAAGACGTCGCGTCGACGATAAAAACAAAAATGAAGAAAAAAAGAAAACGCGTTGTCGGTTTGGACGTTAACGCGTTGCAAAATAAGGAAATAAAATGGCTGCCGCGCTAACGCAAATCTTTTACACGATCTCCGCCGCGCTCCTGATTCCGACCGAATTGGGACTTCTCGCCGCGCTCTTCGCCTCTTGTTGGCTTGTTGGAACGACGCTTCGCGAAGGCTTGTCGCGCCGCGCTGAACTTGCGAAACGGCAAGAGTTGGAAACGCTTTGGACGAGCGGAAAAACCGCCGCCGCGACGGAAGCGCAAACGCTTCTGAAAACGGCGGTCGCGTCGCAAACGGCGACGGGAACGCTTGGAACGCTCGCGACGCTCGCCGAAAAAATCGACGACGAACCGTTCGTCGAAAAGACGGTCGCGGAGTTGCAAAACGCGATGAAAGAACGTTGCGAACGGGTCGACCGTCTCGTTAAAACGGGCCCGGCGCTGGGGTTAATGGGTACGTTGATTCCGCTCGGCCCCGCGCTTCTCGGCCTCGCGAAGGGCGATTTGGAGACGTTGGCGACGAACCTTGTCGTCGCGTTTTCGACGACGGTCGTCGGCCTAACCGTCGCGCTGATAAGCTCTTTCGTCTTGACGACGTTGAAACGCCGCTTTCGACGCGACGTCGTCTTCCTGAATTTCGCGCTCGACCGCTTGAGCGAAACCGCGAAGAAGGAAAAAGAAAACGTTGCTGATAAAGACGTTGCGAACGGCGAGAACGGAGGCGAACGATGAGAAAGCGCGGTCGTTTTTGTTCCGGAGCGTTCGACGCGCCGTCGGAGTCGCTCCTTGCCGGGGTCGAAAATTTATTCGACGTCGCGATCGTGTTCGCGGTCGCGCTGATCGTCGCGTTGGCGACGTATTGGAAGTCGCCGCTTCTCTTTGAAAACGAAGATTTTACGGCGGTTGTGAACCCGGGAAAACCGGATATGGAGCTGGTCGTGAAGGAGGGGCGCGAACTCAAACGGTACAAGGCGAGCGGCGAAAACGGGAGCGGCGAGGGCGAACTTTTAGGGCGCGCTTACCGTCTTCCGGACGGCCAAGTCGTTTACGTTCCGACGGATAAAGAAAAGCGACGCGGCGTCGAAAACGCGGCGAGCGAGAGCGCGAACGGAGGAGAAAGCGAATGAGCGGCGTTTTTAACGCGTTGAAACGTCGGAGGTTGGGAACGGCGGTTGCGCGACGCGTTGCGACCGCCGTTTTTTTGGCGTCGGCCGCGGTTTTTTTGACTTCTTGTCGTCGAAACAATGAGTCGACGCAACTTCCTGAAAAGCCGTCGGTTGCGTCGGTCGAAAACGCCGTCGATAAGGAGCGCGCGAAGCGAACGTTTAAAGCGGCGTTCGTCGGTTGGAGCGACGCCGATTTCGCGCGTTGGCGTTCGACGACCGACGGAACGAATTTCGCGCCGGAAGCCGTTAAGCGCGAATCGTTTGCGTCGACCGACTTTTCCGATTGCGACGTCGTGTTGATTCGCGCGATCGGTTGGACGCCGACCGACGAAGAGCGAGCGAAAATCGACGAAGTTTTTGCGCAAAATATTGCGACGATAGCGTTTCCGTCGACGCTTGACGCGGCGCGCTCGTCGACGAACGTTTCGTCGGAATTGGCGGCGGCGTTTTACGAGTATTTGACCTTTCCCAGCGAGGAAAACGTTCGGTCGGCGGTCGCGTTCCTCGCCGAAAATTTCGGCGGTTCTGAAAACTCGGAAATCTATTATTGGGAAGACGTTGAGGAAGACGCGGAGAAGGGAAAGTCGAACGACGGCGCCGCGTCGCGTTTGGCGTTTGACGTCAAGTCGCCTAAAAAAGCGCCGCCGTTCGGGTATTTTTATCGGGGCCCGCGAATCGACGAAACGCTCGAAACATTTCAAGCGCGACGCGACGCCGACGGTCGCGACTTGCCGCCTAACTCGCCTAAAATCGCGCTTTTCGGGCCGTTCCTTGAACCGTTTAAAGCGGAGGAGCGCGGGCCGCAGGACGAATTGATCGCGAAGTTGGAAGCGCGCGGCTTCGACGTTTACCCGATTTACAACTTGAAAAACAACAAGAATCTGTTACTCGACGTCAAACCCGATTTGGCGATTTACTTTCCGCGCGGTCGAGCGCTCCCCGACGGCGCGGCGGTCGACGTTTTTAAGTCGTTAAATTGCCCGGTATTATCGGCGATTTGCCTCTCCGTTTCGGAAGCGGAATACCGTTCGCAACCGGTCGGCGCGACCGGCTCCTATTACGCGTTGACGACGGCGCTTCCGGAACTCGACGGCGTTATCGAACCGATCGCGATCGCGACGAAGGACGCCGACGAAACCGGGTTCGTCGCGCGCCGGGCGCTTTCGGAACGCATCGACGCGCTCGTCGAACGTTGCGCCGGTTGGGTCGAGTTGCGCCGCAAGTCGAACGCGGACAAACGGTTGGCGATTTTCTTTTACAAGGCGCCGGGCGGGAGCGCGTTGACGGCGCAGAGTCTCGAAGTCGTTCCGTCGCTGTACAATACGTTGACGCGGCTTCGCGACGAAGGGTTCGATTTGGGCGCGGATTTTCCGCAAACGCTTGACGAATTTCGACTTAGAATCGAGCGCGAAGGGCGGACGATCGGCCAATGGAATCTCGGCGATTTCGAGCGTTTCGTCGAGGAAGCGCGCCCGGAGTTCGTTTCGGAAAACGTTTATCGAAAATGGTTTAACGAGAATTTGTCGGAAGACGTTCGACGTCGCGTCGTCGACGTTTGGGGGGCGGCGCCGGGCGACTATATGACGCGCGACGTCGGCGACGAGTTTGGCGTTTTGGTTCCGCGTTTGCGGTTCGGGAACGTCGCGCTGATTCCGCAACCGTCGACCGACGTTTTGGAGGACGCGCCTTACTCCAAAAGCGACAACGACTTCGACGCGGTTCACGGAACCGACAAGGCGCCGCCGCACTTCTATTGGGCCGCTTATTTTTGGGCGCTACACGGGTTCGCGGCGGACGCGGTCGTTCACTTTGGAACGCACGGTTCGCTCGAGTTTACTCCCGGGAAATCGGCGTTTACGACCGAAAATTGCTTCCCGGACGCGCTGATCGGCGACAAACCGCACCTTTATTTATACAGTATTAATAACATCGGCGAAGCGTTTCTCGCGAAGCGTCGAGCGCGGGCGACGATTATTTCGCACCTCACGCCGCCTTTTGCGCAAAGCGAGTTGTACGGCGACTTAAAGTCGGTCGACGCAAAACTTCGCGAGTATTTGAAAGCGACCGATTCCGCGCTCAAAAGCGAAACGGCGGCGGCTCTCGTCGCGGCGGTTTTTAAGTCGAATCTGCTCGACGATTTGCTCGACGAACCGGCGTTTCGAGCGTTTGAAGACGAGACGTTTCGGGCGGAGTTCGAGCGCTCCGAACGCGTTTTCGACGAAGCGCAAGTCGAGACGTTGCACAAGGTTCTGCATCGTTATGAGGACGCGAGCGTTACGGACGGATTGCACGTTGTCGGACGCCCTTGGACGGACGAGCAGGTCGCGCAAACGGCGTCGCAAACGACGCTTGCAAAAGACGACGCCGAGAAGCGGTTGCGCGATTCGTTCGAACTCGAACTTAACCGCTTTGTCGACGGACTTTGCGGACGCTTCATTCCGCCGTCGACCGGGGGCGATTTTTTAGTCAACAACGACGCGGCGCCGACCGGGCGGAACTTGGCCGGGCTCGACGTACAAAAATTGCCGACGCCCGAAGCGGAACGGTTGGCCGCGAAGTTGACCGACGACGTGTTGACGGCGCATCGCGAGGCGAACGGCGGCGCTTGGCCGCGTCGCGTCGCTTGCGTTCTTTGGGGGGGCGAGTCGATTCGAACGCGGGGCGTCGCAATCGCGCAAGTCTTTTATTTGCTTGGCGTTCGGGTGAAATACGATTCGCGCGGAAACGCTTCGGAACTCGAATTGATTCCGTCGAGCGAACTTGGGCGGCCGCGAATCGACGTTCTCGTTCAAACTTCGGGGCAGTTTCGCGACGCGTTCGGGGCGAAGATCGAGGCGATCGACCGCGCCGTTAAGTTGGCGGCGGAGGCGGAAAACGACGCGTTTCCGAATTTCGTTCGGGAAAACGTCGCGAAAACAACGGAGCGTCTCGTTCGAGAAAACGGAACGCAACCCGAGGAAGCGGCGGAACTTGCGACGGCGCGCGTTTTCGGGTCGACGAACGCGCTTTCTTACGGAACCGGGATTATGCGGCTTGTCGAACGGGGCGACCTTTGGAACGACGAAACGGAAGTCGCCGAACGTTATCTCGCGAATATGTCCGGCGTCTATCGCGACGCAAGTCGTTGGGGAAAGCCGGTTAAGGGACTGCTCGAATACAATCTCGACGGAACGGAACTGATGTTGCAGTCGCGTTCGTCCAACGTTTGGGGGCCGGCGAAACTCGACCACGTTTACGAGTTCGCGACGCTCGCGACGGCGGTTCGCACGAAAACGGGGAACGATCCGCAAATTTGGTTCGACGATTTGCGCTCGTCGACGAAGCCGCGCGTCGAAACGGCTCGGGCGGCGCTCCGCGAAGAGTTGCGAACGACGCTTTGGAACCCTAAATATTTGAAGGGGTTGCAACGCGAAGGCGCGGGCGCGGCGGCGTCGACCGCGAAGACCGTTCGCAACCTTTACGGTTGGAACGTCGCGCAACCGGAGACGATCGGCGCGTCCGTTTGGGAGGAGACGACCGCCGTTTTCGTCGACGACGCCCGCGGCCTCGGGATTCGCGAATGGTTTGAAACGCAAAATCCCGCCGCGCTTCAAGATATGACCGCCGTTATGCTCGAAACGGTTCGCAAAGGGTATTGGAACGCCGCGCCGGAAACGGTCGAAAAAATCGCGAAACTGCACGCCGAGCTGGTCGCAAAGCACGGCGCGTCCGGTAGTTACGAAACGACGGGGAATAAAAAGTTGATCGAGTTCATCGGAACGCTTCCGCTCGGCGAGGCGGGGGACGCCTACCGCGCCGAAATCGAACGGGCGACGACGCCTCCGCAAGCGCCGACGATTCAAGGGTTGGCGTTGACCGAAGTAAGCGAAAACGCCGAAAAAACGCCGGAAAGCGACACGACGTCGACGGACGCGGCGGCGGAACGTCGGCGAGCGTTTCTCGTTTTCGCGGTTTTATTCGGAATCGTCGCGGCGGGGTTCGCTTTCGGAGAGAGGCGGCGTTGAGCGACGGAAAGCGGAGGACGCGATTTGATTTTCGCTTACTTTTGAGCGAAAACCGGCGGTTAAGAAATTGCGTCGACTTTTACGCGCCGCTAGCCAAACGGAAAAAATCGGGTATAATATCGAAAAGCGGACGCTTCGCCGCGAAACGTCGAGAATCGGCGGAAAGTCAAGAAGCGCAGCGAAACGCGTCCGGCGCCGACGTCGAACAAAACGCCGACGTCGATATTAATAGAAGGAAAGAACGGCCCCGCCGCTTGCGACGGCGAGACGCTCGACGAAACCAAGAAAGTCGAGGCGAAAATATGACCGAAACGACCCAAACCGCCAAAAAGTTTATCTATCTTGACAACAACGCGACAACCGCGATCGCGCCGGAAGTCCTCGACGCAATGCGCCCCTACTTCGAAGCGGAGTACTGGAATCCGAGTTCGATGTACGCTCCGGCCGAAGCGTTGGCGCGCAAACTCGACGAAGCGCGAGCGACCGTCGCGCGGCGGCTCGGAGCGGCGTATCCGGACGAAATTATTTTCACGTCCTGCGCTTCCGAAAGCAACAACGCGGCTATCGTCGGCGCTTGGAAGGCGGCGCGTCGCGTCGACCCGAAACGCAACCGCGTTATCACGACGAAAGTCGAGCATCCGGCGGTTTTAGAGGTTTGCCGTCAACTCGAACGCGAAGGAGCGGAAGTCGATTATATCGGCGTCGACGCTCAAGGGCGGATCGATTTGCGCGAGTACGTCCGAGCGTTGCGTCCCGGCGAAACGGCGGTCGTCTCGATTATGCACGCGAACAACGAAACCGGCGTTATTTTTCCGATCGAAAAGTTGGCGCGGCTGGCAAAGCAAACGGATCCGAAAATCGTTTTCCACTGCGACGCGACGCAATCCGTTACGAAACTGCCGATCAATTTGAGTCGAACGGCGACCTCCGACGAGCCGGTCGGCGCGTTCGCAAACGTCGATATGCTCTCGTTTAGCGGACATAAAATTCACGCTCCGAAGGGAATCGGCGCGCTTTACGTCCGACGCGGAACGCCGGTCGAACGGTTCCTGATCGGCGGGCACCAAGAACGAGGACGGCGCGCCGGGACGGAAAACGTTCCCTATATTATCGGGCTTGCCAAAGCGCTCGACCTCGAAGCGGAAGACCGCGACGCGACGGCGGTTCGAATGGAGCGAATGCGCGACCGGCTTCAGGCGGAGATCGAAGCGCGGATTCCTTGGGTCGTCGTCAACGGAAAGGACGCGCCGCGCACGCCGAACACGTTAAACGTCGCGGTTTACGGCGCCGAAGGAGAAGCGATTTTGATGCTTATGTCGGAAGCCGGCGTCTGCGTTTCGAGCGGGTCGGCCTGCACGTCCGGTTCGCTGGAGCCGTCGCACGTCCTCTCGGCGATGAAGGTTCCGGAGGGCGCGTTGCAGGGGAATTTCCGCTTTAGCCTCAGCCGTTACACGACCGACGCTGAAGTCGACGCCGCGCTCGAAGCGTTCGTCGACGTTGTCGAGAAAGTGCGGGCGACCTCGTCGAAATGGGATAACGTCAAGGGCGAGCCGATCGCTTGATTGGCGTCGCGGAAAACGACGGCGTTGAGATCGTCGGAACGTAAAAAAACGCGTTCGAGTATCGGCTCGAGCGCGTTTTTTACGTTAATTTAGGAAGACGACGGCGTTTTTGACGGTTGCGCTTCCCGCTTTTCGCGTTTTTTAAAGGGAAAACGTCGAACTAATTTTTCGCGGAGCGGACGATGGTGCCGACGTGTTCGCCTTGGACGGCTTTTTTGAAGTTGTCCGGTTCGCGGAAGTTGAAGACCATAATCGGCATATTGTGTTCGGCGCACTTCGCGAACGCTTCGGAGTCCATCACGCGGAGGTTTTGGCGGATCGCGTCTTCGTAAGTCAGTTCCGAATAGAAGGTTGCGTTCGGGTTTTTCTTCGGGTCTTCGCTGTAAATGCCGTCGACTTTCGTCGCTTTGAGGATAACGTCGGCTTCGAGTTCGAGCGCGCGTTGAGCGGCGGCGGTGTCGGTCGTAACGAACGGACTGCCGGTGCCGCCGGCCAAGATGACGACGCGACCCTTTTCGAGGTGGCGTTGCGCGCGGCGGCGGATGTACGGTTCCGCGACGACGTCCATCGGAAGCGCCGTCATCAGGCGAGTCGGTTGGCCCTGCGCTTCGATCGCGTCTTGGAGCGCGAGGCCGTTAATGACCGTCGCGAGCATGCCCATATAGTGCGCCGTCGCTTCTTGAATCGACGAGTTCGCCGCTTTGAACTGCGCGCCGCGGAGAATGTTGCCGCCGCCCATCACGACCGCGATTTGCACGCCGCTTTGCGCGACGTCGACGATTTGCGCCGCCAAGTGGTTGACCGAATCCATCGAGACGCCGCGGTCGTTTTCCGGGCAAAAACTTTCGCCGGAAATTTTCAATAAAACGCGGCGCGGACGGGAAGAAGCGGAAGAAGCGTTCGAAGTCATTGCGTTGAGTCCTTGGAGCGCGTTCGTTTCGTCGGGACGTTTTGCGCGGCGTTCGCGTTGGGAAACATAACGAACGTTGCGCTTAAAGCTCGATTTTGAACGCGTTAGAAGCGGTTGAGGAAGGGAAAACAACGCGAAAACAAGCCGCCGACGCAAGAGCGAGCGCGGCGACGTTTCCGCGTCAAATTAGCCCTATTTTGCTGAAATTTTTCTCTTTGTCAAGAGGGGCGGGCGTAAAAAAAACTCGCGTCGAACAATTCGACGCGAGGTCAAGCGTCGGCGGGCGAACCGTCGTTAAGAACTGTCGCTTAAAAAGCGAAGAACGACGGAAGGCGCGTCAAACCATATCTTTCAACGCTTTCAGCGCTTTCACTTTGATCTTCCAGTGCGCCGGTTTCGCCGGGCGGTTCGTCGTTTGGCCCGGGTGGAACGGGTCCGGAACGTTTTCTTGGCCCGGTTTTTCCGGAACCCATTGCTTTTCAATCTTAACGAGACCCGGCAGGGTGAAGCTGTCGGTTTCCGCGAGACTCGATTGAATCAGCGCGCTAAGTTGATCCAGAACGGCGGAAACGTCTTTCTTGCTGAGCGTAGCGTTTTCGGCAAGTTGAGCGATAATTTGCGTTTTGGTCAACGGTTTCGCTTTTTCGTCGACTTTCTTTTCGACCGCTTTCTTTTCAACTTTTTTCTCGGCTTTGACTTCCGTTTTTTTCGCGCAACTTTTCTTCGCGCAAGGTTTCTTTTCTTTGGCCATTTCGCTGGTTCCTGAAGAGTAACGAGTCTATTAAACGAATTAAAATGATCTCGGGCGAAAAATCGTCGCGACCGAAGCGAGCTTCGCAAATATCGCGACTGAAAACGCGCGACGTCGTTTTTCTCGTCCGAAACTATTATGACTACTTTTTTCTTCAAAAGCAAGCAAATTTCTTGATTTCGAGCAAAAAAAGCGCGTCTTTTTTAAAATTTTTTGTCGAACGGGCGGCGCGGCGCGGTTTTCGACGCGTTTCGCTCTCGGCAAATGAAAAAATAAACAAAATTCTCGGCGTCGGCCTTTTAACGCTTTCGCCGTCGATTTCTATATTATTAACGAAGGGGCGCCCCGGCGTCAACGCAAAACGCCCGTCTTTTCGGTTTTTTCTTCATTTTTTCAAAAATTTTTCGACAAAACGCCGCTTGATTGGAAAACGCGTTAAAATGCGGAGTTTGCGTCGAGTCGTTAAAACCGTTTGCGGACGTTCGGCGCGGCGCCCGGCGGACGGTCGGAAAAGTTAGGCGCCGCTTTACAGAACCGGAAAATTTTTTATAATAACGGAGTCGCCGAGAAGGATAGGGCGAGCGCCAAAGCGCCGAGTAAATCGACGCGACGCGAGTCGAACGCTTTGCGCGCGGCGGCGCCGGGAACGCCCGGCTTTTCCCGTTTTTATAACGCTTTGATAACGCGTCGCCGACGCAAGCGCAAACGCCGCGACGCAAGCGATCCGCACGGACGGAGGTAGACGAAATGTCGCAGTATACGATGACGAGCGCGCCCGATTATATCCCGGTGAAAATGCTTCGCGAAATCCAAAACGAACGGTTTATGGACACGTTCCGTTACGTTTACGCGAACGTCCAATGGTATCGCGATCTGTTGGAAGAACACAACGTTTCGCCCGATTCGATTAAATCGATCGCCGACATTAGCAAGCTGCCGTTCGTCAAAAAGACCGACCTGCGCGACACCTACCCGTTCGGTATGTTCGCCGCGCCGCGCAACGAAATCGTTCGTTATCACGCCAGCAGCGGGACGACCGGCAAACCGATCGTGATGGGGTACACTCGCGGCGACCTCGAAGTCTGGAACGCGTCGGTCGCTCGCGGGCTAGCGGCTTGCGGAATCAACGATACGGACGTTCTGCAAAACGCTTACGGGTACGGCCTCTTCACCGGCGGTTTGGGGCTGCACGGCGGCGGCGAAAAACTCGGTTGCTCCGTCGTTCCGATTTCCGGCGGGAACACCGAGCGTCAACTGATGCTGATGCGCGACTTCGGCGCCACGGTCATTTCCTGCACGCCGAGCTATTTCCTCCACCTGATCGACCACGCGAAAAAAATCGGGTTCGACTGGAAAGAAACGAAGATGCGCGCCGGGTTCTTCGGCGCCGAGCCTTGGACGGAGGAAATGCGCCGCTCCATCGAAGCGGAAACCGGGATTAAGGCTTACGATATTTACGGTTTGACCGAAATTTCCGGCCCCGGCGTCGGTTGCGAATGCGCTTGCCAAGCGGGCGTTCACATCTTCGAAGACAACTTCTACCCGGAAATCGTCGACACGGAAACGCTCGAACCGCTTCCGGACGGCGAAATCGGCGAACTCGTTTTCACGACGCTCTGTAAACGCGGGACGCCGCTCATTCGTTACCGCACTCGCGATATTACGTCGATCGTCGTCGAACAATGCGCTTGCGGTCGCACGATTCGCCGCATCAGCCGCATTTCGCACCGCTCCGACGATATGATGATCATCCGCGGCGTCAACGTCTTCCCGGGCCAGATCGAAGCGTCGCTTTTGGCGGTCGACCCGACGTTGATCCACTATCAAATCGTTCTTTCGAAGAACGCGACCGGGCTCGACGTTATCGAAACCCGCGTCGAATTGAGCGCCGAAAAGTTTGCGGAACTCGCCGACAACGTCGCCGCCGTCGACGCGTTCAAGCGCGCTGTCGGCGAAAAGATGCAACGCACCATCGGCATTAACGTTAAGATTACTTTCGTCGAGCCGAACTCGCTCCCGCGCAGCGAAGGGAAACTGAACCGCGTCGTCGATAACCGCAAGAAATAAGCGGAGTTAGCGAACGGGCGAAAGCGCGAAACGAACGGCGCGTCGGCGACGGTTCAAACGTCGAACGGCGCGTTGCCGGGTTTTTTGCGCGCTTGCGGCGTCGCGTCGAATGTTGGGAACGCAAAAAACGTCGCAACCGAACTCCCGCCGGGGGAACGGTTGCGACGTTTTCGCGTTTCTTGACGGCGCCGTCTAACGTTAAACGACGCCGTCGGGTAGACGCGGCGTCGCGGCGTTTCTTACTTCTTAACGAAACCCGGAATCGGGCGCGGGTCGACGCTCGGGCCGTCCACCGTAAGAACGCCTTTCGAGTCGACGAACATACGGTCGATAAAGAGTTTGCGGTCGTGCCCTTCGGTGCGCGCGTGGTAGACGTAGTACATCTCGGAGCGGTCGGGCGAGAAGAAAACGTTGCCGTGTCCGGTTCCGCGAACGATTCCGCCCTTGTCGGAGTTTTTCTCCAAAATCGGGTTGTTCGCCGCTTTCGTATACGGCCCGAGCGGCGCGTCGGCGGTCGCGTACCCGACGGCGTACCAGTCGCCGCCGAAGAAGTTGGCGGAGTAAGTAACGTAATATTTGCCGTTTAGCTTAAAGAGCGCCGAGCCTTCCGTCCAGCGGCGGTTGACTTCGCCGGACGCGACGGAGCGGCTTTCCCATTCGGCTTGCGCGTCGTCGAGTTTGACCGGCGGACGGAGCAGAACGACCGGAGAGCCGTCGACGTTTTTGAAGTCTTTCGTCAGTTTGACGCCGTAAACCCAGCTTTCCTCGATTTCTTTGAACTTCCCTTCGGCGCGGACTTTAGCGGCGAGTTCGCTCTCGACGGCGTGTTGGTAGCAGCAGCGCGAATAGGTCAAATACGGCGTTCCGTCGTCGTCGATAAAGAGGTTCGCGTCGATGATCGGATAGCCGGGGTCGAAGATCGGCTCGTCTTTGAGGAGTTTGAACGGCCCGCGCGGCGAGTCGGCGACGGCGACGCCGATGTTAAACTTTTCGGCGGTCGTCCAAGGGAAGTCGGCGTTTTGCGCGCTGAAAAAGAGGTAGAACTTGCCGTCGATTTCGTACCCTTCCGGCGCCCAAAACGCGTCGCGGGCCCAGGTTCCGGTCGCGTCGAACGCGACGCCTTCGTCCTTCCACTCGACGAAATCGACGGTCGAACGGACTTCGTACCCGCGAACGTCGCCGCGTTCGGAAGTGTAGTAAAGCCAATACTTGCCGTCGAACTTAACGACTTCGCCGGTCGGTTTGCGCAGGACGGACGGGTCGGCCGCGACGCCGTTCGGGTTGCGATATTGGAGCGACGGCGAGTTCGCGAAAACGGGCGCTCCGGTCGCGCCGAGAACGAGCGCTCCAAGCGCGCCGCCGACGATTTGGCGATGAAAATCTCTTCGGTTCATAACGTCTTTTCCCTTCTAATAATAGCGAGCGCGCCGAGCGTTCGGCCCGACGCGCGAAGTTTCGTCTTATCGTAAAGGAAACGGCGCGAAAAATCAAGCGCTTTCCGCTTTTTTTACGCGATTTTTCTCCGAAAACTTCAAACGACGCGGCGCAAATACGGGATTTTTTTGATAACGAACGTCGTTAGCGCGGCTAAAACGAAGGTCGCGACGACGTAAGCGGCGAACGTCGTCGCAGGGCGTTCGACGTCGGGCGTGAGACCGAACGGCGCGAGGAGGAAGCGCGCCGCGTCGTAACAGCAGAGATGAACCAAGTAGACTCCGAAACTTAGCGACGCTAGTAAAGCAAGCGTTTTCGGGCGTTTAAGAATTGGGTTCGAACGCCAAGAAAGCGCGAAAACGTAAAACGATAACGATTGTAGGAAAACCAACGGCGTCGACGCGCCCCCCGCCGAATTGGCGTAAAAAAAGTTCGGGTCGCCCCAATAAATCTGCGTTCCAAACGCGGCGAACGTCGAAACGAGGAAAACGACGAACGACGCCGACGGCAAAAGCGGACGCGACGAAGCAAGCGCGAAGTCGCCTAAAATCTTGCCCCAAAGGAAATAAGGAAGATAATAAACGAACGCGATAAAAATCGTCGGCGGTCCGCAACGTCCGTCGAGCCAAAGCGTCGCCGACGACGCCGCGCCGACGACAAGCGTTAAAACCGACGTCGCGACAACGACTCCGCGTCGCGAAAAAGCGGCGAACCAAGTCGCGACGAACGGCGTCGCGGCGTACAAACCGACGAGCATATAAAGATACCAAAGATGGTAGCCGTAACCGTGGCCGTTGCGCAACGTCGCGGCGAAATGCTCGGCAAAAATCGCGTCGAACGGGACGCCGCGCAACCGCTCCTCCGCGACGTTCGCGAGCAAGTAAAAGAGCGCCCAAAACGCGAACGGAACGCCGACCGTCGACAAACGGCGACGATAAAATCTCGCGGTTTCCAGCTCGTCGTAAACTTTGCGAAGTAAGAAATAACCGCTAATCATAACGAAAAGCGGAACCGCCGGGCGCGCAAACGAACGACAAAGCGTCGCGACGTTCCAAGCGGGCGAGAGCGCGACTTCGCCGACAAACGAATGTTTCGCGTGCAAAACGATCACCGCGAAACACGCGACGCAACGGATAAAGTCGAACGCTAAAACACGATTCGAAACGACTTCGGAACCGACCGACGCGGAGCGAGCGGACATTGGAACGACTCCTAAAGAAACGCCGCGACGGCGGGAAAACGTCGCGGCGGGAAGAGGAAAGCGGTTCGTTGAACGGGGGAAAAACGGGTTAATTCGGTTGTCGACGGCGTTTGTAGCGGTTGCGCGGGTCTTCGGCGACGCCTTGTTTTTGCGGCGCGGGAATCAGCTGGAACGCGTCGTCGCCGAAGCGTTCCTCGATACGGCGTCGCATTTCGCTCGTCATATCGAGTTTAAATTCGGGGCATTTCAGCGTCGCTCGGGTTCCGTCGCGCATTTGGAGGCGAATTTCGAGGTCGGCGCCGCGAGCGTTTCCGTCTTTGCCGACGCGGTATGTTTTGACGATGTCGTAAAGCGTTTTAGGGCCGTCGGTTAACAACGACGATTCTTTGAGGCAAATCGCGACGCCGCTGGTCATCTCTTGGTCGGCGTTCTCGAACGGAATCGCTTCGTCGACGAAAAACGTCGTTTCGACGCCGCTTTCGGAATCGTCGTCGCCTTCCGATTTTTCTTTTTCTTTTTTCTCGAGTCGCCCGCGCAAAAAGACGACGGCGTCGTTCTTTAGGTGTTGACCGTATTTGGCGAACGCGTCGGCCCACATAATCGCTCGCATCGACGAGTCGAGGTCTTCCACTTGGAAAATCGCGAATTGGCTCGGGCGGCCCGGTTTCGGGTTCTTCGACGTTTTCACGTCGACGCCGGAGAGCGAACCGCCGATCGTCGCGAAGGCGCGGTTCGAAAACTGCGTTACCTTCGCGATCGACGAGGCGTACATCTGCAACTTTTCGCGGCAGTCGCCCAACGGGTGCGCGGTAACGTAAAAACCGAGCGTTTCCTTTTCGTAAGTCGCCGTTTCCTTCGCCGACCAATCGTCGACGTTCGGGAGACCGCGGAGGTTTTCCGCCATTTCTTCTTCCGGCGTTTTCGGCGCTTCCGGCGCTCCGAACGCCTCTTCAAAGAGACTGCGTTGACCGCGCGCCCGGTCTTCCGCGACCGCTTGACCGTTTTTGTAAGCCTTGTCCAGCGCTTGCATTAGTTGCGAACGCCGAGCGCCTAAACAGTCGAACGCGCCGCATTTGATCAGCGATTCGACCGTTCCGCGTCCGACGAGCTTCGTGTCGACGCGTTCGTAAAAGTCGAAGATGCTTTTGAAGGGGCCGCCCTCTTCGCGAGCGCGGACGATCTCGGCGACCGCGTCGGCGCCGCAAGCCTTTACCGCGGTTAAGCCGAAGAGAATTTTGCCGTCGACGACTTTGTAACGAGCGTCGCAAAGGTTGACGTTCGGCGGGACGACCTCGATCCCCATTCGCTTGCAGTCGTCGACGTGTTCGACCGTTTTGTCGCGTTTGGTGAAGTTGCGCGCCGAAATATCGCCGCAAAGGAGCGCCGCCATAAAGGCCGCCGGGTAGTGCGCTTTCAAGTAAGCGGTCGTGTACGCGACGTTGGCGTAAGCGGTCGAGTGCGACTTATTGAAGCCGTATCCGGCGAAGACCTTGATGAGGTCGAAAAGTTTTTGACCGGTTTCCTCGTCGAGGCCGTTTGCGACCGCGCCGGCGATAAAATCGTCGTTGAACTTCGCGATTTTGTCGTGTTTCTTTTTACTGATCGCCTTAATGCAGGTGTACGCGCTCGAGAGCGGAATGTTGCCGAGGCGGTTCAAGATGCGCATAATCTGTTCTTGGTAGACCATAACGCCGTTCGTTTCGGCGAGAACTTCCTCCAAAACCGGGTGCAAGTATTCCGCTTTTTTGCGTTTGTGTTTAACGTCGACGTAGTCGTCGACCATACCGCCTTCGAGCGGGCCCGGACGGTAGAGCGCGAGGACGGCGATAATGTCGCGGAAGTTGTCCGGACGCATATTCATCAGGAGTTCGCGAATGCCGGAGCTTTCGAGCTGGAAAACGCCCTTCGTTTCGCCGCGACACAAAAGCGCGTAAGTGTCGGGGTCGTCGAGCGGAAGCGAGTACGGGTCGACCGTTTCTCCGGTCGTTTCCTTGATGATTTCCACCGCGTCGGCGAGAATCGAGAGGTTGCGCAAACCGAGGAAGTCCATTTTCAGGAGCCCCGCTTTTTCGACTTCCGCGCCCTGCCACTGCGTAACGAGTTCGTCTTTGCCGGTCAGCTTTTGCACCGGAACGAAGTCGGTTAAGGCGCGTTGAGCGATGACGACGCCGCAAGCGTGCGTTCCGGCGCTTCTCGCCAAGCCTTCCGTTTGCTTCGCGTAGTCGATGAGTTCGCGAACGTCGGCGTTTTCCTCGTAAAGTTTGGCGAGTTCCGGACTTTGCTCGAACGCTTTTTTAATCGTCATTTTCGGCGCGTCCGGAACGAGTTTCGTAACGGCGTTGACGTCGGCCAAGGGCATGCCGAGCGCGCGTCCGACGTCGCGAATCGCCAGCTTCGCCGCCATCGTGCCGAAAACGCCGAGCTGCGCGACTTTTTCCGGCCCGTAGTGTTCCTTGACGTAGTCGATGATTTCGCCGCGCCGCGACTGTTCGAAGTCGATGTCGATATCCGGCGCCTCGATGCGGTTTTCGTCCAAAAACCGTTCGAAGAGGAGGTCGAACTCGAGCGGGCAAACGTGCGACATATTGAGCGCGTAACAGACGATGGCGCCGACGCCGGAACCGCGAGCGGTGCGGTGGACGCCGCGCTCTTCCGCGACGCGCACAAAGTCCCAAACGATAAGGAAGTACGTCGCGAAACCGAGTTTGGCGATGACGCCGAGTTCGCGATTAAGGCGCGCCATAACCTCCTCCGAAAGTTCGCCGTCGATCAAGCGTTTCGGGTTGTTGGCGTAACGGCGTTTCAAGCCTTGAATGCAAAGTTCGCGGAGGTACTCGTCCGGCGTTTTATTGTCCGGCGGAATGAAGATCGGGAAGAAGCGTTTGCCGAGTTCCAGTTCGAGATTGCAACGGTCGGCGATTTCGAGCGAACGCCAAACGGAGTCTTCGAACCCGACGGCGCGCTCCATCATTTCGGCGCCGCTTTTGAGGTAAAATTCGTCGGAGTCCATCCGCATTCGGTTCGGGTCGGTGCGGAATTTCCCGGTGTTGACGCAAAGAACGAGGTCTTGCGCGTCGGCGTCCTCGCGGCGAACGTAGTGAACGTCGTTCGAGATAACCGTCGGAATACCAAGCTCTTGCGAAAGACGGAGCGTCCCTTGCAACGCGATCTTTTGCTCCGCGATGCCGTGGTCTTGCAACTCGAGATAGTAACGGTCGCCGAAAAGTTCGCGATGCCAAAGCGCGGCGTCGCGGGCCTTGGCGTAGGATTCGGGCGAACCGTTTCCGTTGGCGAGGGTGCGCGCGACCTCCCCGGCGAGGCATCCGCTAAGGCAAATCAACCCTTCGCTGTGTTTCTTGAGCAAGTCTCGGTCTATGCGCGGTTTGTAGTAGAAACCTTCCGTGTACGCTAAGGAGGAAAGAACGAGAAGATTCTCGTAACCTTTGCGGTTCGTCGCCAAAAGCGTGAGGTGATAGGAGCGTTTTTCCGTTTTGTCGAAGCGCGAAATCGGCGCGACGTAAGCCTCGTAGCCGAGAATCGGTTTGACGCCGACTTCGAGCGCTTTTTGGTAAAATTCGAGCGCGCCGTAGAGGTTGCCGTGGTCGGTGAGCGCGAGGGCCGGCATTTCCAGCTCTTTCGCTCGAGCGAGCAGCGCGTCGAGTTTTCCGACGCCGTCGAGGAGCGAGTAGTGCGAATGCGTGTGCAGGTGAACGAACGGAATCGCGCCGGATTCGGTCGGTTCCCAAGGCGTGAAAGGGGAAGCCGCGTCGACGGGCGGAACTTGCGGGGCGTCGCTCATACGTAACTCCGGTCGGTTGGTAAAACGGGCGAGTTGGGGAAAGCGGGCGAAACGGCGCGTTAGGGGGCGGTCGGCGAAATTGCGTCGCCCCGGCGCCGACGTTAATTAATTATAAAGGAATCGCGCCGTTTCTTCAAGACGAGGGGCGCGATTTTCTCGTCGCGAATTATCTCGGGATCGCGGCGGTCGCAAGGCGAAGCGGAAATAGAAACGGAGCGATCGTTATAATTGTAAAAATCTTTGCGCGAAGGGGAATTTTCCTGAAAAATTTTTAAAATGAGAAAATTTTTCTTGCGAATCGAACGAAGAAGATTAAAATTAAAAAGAGGAACGCTCTTGTTTGAACGCTCCGACGCCGACGCTTGCGGCGACCGACTATGACGGTCGCGGGCTTTTTGTCGAAAAAGCGGAGCGCGCCGGTCGGGGCGGTTTTATCGAACAAAAATAGCGATTTTTTCGATCTTTCCGACGAAGGGACGTCGTTTTAACGTTTGTTTGGCGACGCGGTCGATAAAAGCGGTTGAAATTGCGGAGCGTTCGAGGTATAACGGATAAGAGCGCGTCGTTTGATCGGCGCCGCTCTTTCCGCGTCGACGCTCGCGGACGTTCGTTCGAACGTTCGAGGCGGGGACGCGGTTCCCGTCGGCGGACGGCGACGGGCGCAAAAAAATGTTTGGACGAGCGAAAACGGAAGCGCGAAACTGAGCGCATACGGTTTCGTGATCGCGTTTTTTCGGCTTCCATTCCAATCGGTTCAAAATGATTTTCGGAGAAGAAGGACTGTGCGTATGAAAAAGAGCCTATTCAGAATATTGCCCGCCGCGGCGATCGCGCTGACGTTTGTCGGCGGCGCGGCGCAAGGGGCGGAATCTGAAGTTTCCATGGAGACCTATCGGTTAAGCGACGGCGCGAACTGCTTTTTGGTTCCGCTTCGGGCGGACGCCGTCGAATCGACGTCGGAATTCGTCGACGTCGCGGCTCTGGTCGACTTCTCCGCGTCTCAATTAGATTCCGACGTTCGCGCCAAAGCGCAAGCGGCGGTCGCGGCGATGGTCGCGAACCTGCCCGCGAACGCTCGCGTTCAACTGTTCGCCGTTTCGAACGAAGTCGAAGCGTTGACCGACGGTTACGTCGCGGTCGATTCGAAAGAACTCGGCGACGCGATCGCTTCGCTGAAGACCCGCGCTCCGCTCGGCGCGACCGACCTTGAAAAAGCCTTTACCGTCGCCGCCGATTCGTTCGACTTCAACGAAAACGCCGATCGCTCGATCGTTTTCGTCGGTCGCGGCGTCAGCGCCGGCGCGGCGTTCAACGAAGAAGTGTTCGGCGAAACGGTCGAAAAACTCGTCGACGCGCGCGTCCCGGTCAACGCTTTCGGCGTCGGGACGACCGTCAACGAAGACGTTCTCGGCGCGTTGGCCAACCGCACCGGCGGTTACGTCGTCGAACAAAGCGCGACCGCCGAAGAAGCCGGTTCCCGCCTCGCCGGAGCCGCGACCGCGACCGTTTACTGGCCGGAAGAAAACGCGCTGACGATCGCCGGCGCCGAAGTCTATCCGAGCCCGCTCCCGCCGATCCGCAGCGACCGCGAAACCTACGTCGTCGGCAAAACGACCGAAGCGCTCGACGAAAACGTCGAAATTTCGATCCCCGCGACGGTTGCCGACGGTCGCGAAGCCGAAATCGCTTGGAGCGTCGCCCCGGGCGCCTCGGAAGCGAGTAATCAATATCTTTATCGTCTCGTCGAAGACGCCGCCGCCGATTCCGGCGCGACTCTTTCGATCGCCGGCGCCGAAATGCTCGCCGCGCGTCAAGTCGCCTTGAACGCCGCGACCGACGAAGCGCTCGAACTCGTCGAACAAGCCGTTGAAGACGGGAATCTCGAAGACGCGAAACGTTTGGCCGATTTCGTCGAAGTTAGCCTCCCGGCCGAAGACGCCGAAGCGACGAAAGCCGACGTCGACGCTCTCTTCGAGCGCGCCGAACAAGTCGTCAAAAATCAAAACCAAGCGAATTTGGTCGACGCGTCCGAAGCGAACGTTCGCGTGATGACGCAACAAATGAAAACGCAAGCGCAAGTCGCTATGTCCGAAGCGCGCAAACTCGCCCGCAACAATCCGGACGCCGCGCTCCAAAGCGTTAAAATGCAAATCGCTTACGTCAAGCGCGCCGAGATTCTTTCGGCCGCCGACCGCGCGCTGATTCTGCACGACTTGAGCGCCTGCGCCGAACAAATCGCGTTCGAAAAAGAGCAAAAAGCGGTTCGCGATTACGCCGCGATGCAAAATCAAGCGATCGTCGACGCCGCGATTAAAGCGCAACAAACGCGTCAAAAGAATCAGCTGAAAGTCGAAGAAATTATGAAGCGCTTCGACTCGCTGATTAAAGAAAGCAAGTTCGTCCTCGCCGCGGAAGCCGCCGACGAAGCCGCCGCGATCGCCGGCGAGAACTCCGCGCTCCCGACGCAAGCCGCGAACGTCGCTCGTTTGACCGACGCTTGGGAACAAAATCAAAAGTTGCGAATGAAACGTCGCACGAACCTGCTTAACGCGTTGATGTCCGTCGAACGCGCGCATGTTCCGGTCTCGGACGAACCGCCGATCACCTATCCGGAACCGGAAGTGTGGATTACCCTTACGAAAGAACGTAAAGAAAAGTATAGCGCGACGAACCTTCAAGGTTCCGAAGCCGAACAACGCATCGCCAAAGCGCTCGACGTTAAAGTCGACGTCGAGGGCGGCGAAGACTCCGACCTCACCCTTTCCGCGTGGATCGAAGACGTCAAACGTCAACTCCGCGAAGAAGGCAAAGACATTAACGTCGTTTTCGACAATATTAATATCGAAGAATCGGAAGCCGGCGGGCCCCCCTCGTCGATTATGATTCAAGAAAACCTGACCGGCGTTTCGCTCCGCAACGCGCTGAAGATCGTTTTGCGTCCTTACGACCTTGACTTCTGCATCCTGAACGACGCGCTGTTCATCACCACCCAAGACGAAATCAAGACCAACCCGGAAATTTCGACCAGTCTGCGCCTCTACTCCGTCGCCGACCTCATTATGCAACCGAACCAAGGCGGCGCTATGGGCGGCATGGGCATGATGGGCGGCATGGGCGGCATGATGGGCGGCATGGGCGGCATGATGGGCGGCATGGGCGGCATGATGGGCGGCATGGGCGGCATGATGGGCGGCATGGGCGGCGGTATGATGGGCGGTATGGGCGGTATGATGGGCGGTATGATGAACGTCCCGACCGTCGGCGCTCCGAAAGCCGAAGAAGCCGATAACGCCGAAGGCCCGAACGACGCCATCCTGCGCAACTTCCTCGAAGGCGACGCTCAACAAGCTCCGGAAGCCGGGCTCTTCGCCGTTCCCGCGAAAGTCGCGAAAACCGCGAAAAAATCGGAAGCTCGCGGAACCCTCGCGCAAGCTCCGGTCGACCTGAACGCGAAATGGGACGCTTACTTCGCGACGAAAGCCCCGAAAGCCGGTTCCGCCGACTACGACAAGGCTCGCGAAGCGTTCGAATTCGAAACGATGGAACAAGTCGTCGCGTTGACGAAATCGCAACCGGCCTCCGCCGTCGCGTTGATCAAGAGCGCCCTGCGCAACGATTACGCGTCCCCGTGGATGTACGAAGCGTTGGCCGCCGCGTTGATTCGCGCGAACGCTCCGCAAGAAGAAATCGAAACGGCGATCCTTTCCGTCGCCGACTTCTCGGGCGACCCCGTCGTCCTGATGGGTTTGGCCGCGTACCTTGAAAAGGTCGGTTCGCAAGAACGCGCCCTGAAAATTTACCGCGACGTCGCTCGCGTCGCGCCGACTCGTCCGGAACCGTATGTTCGCGGTTTGGCGTTGGCGAAAGAATTGAACGACGAAGAGTCGCTGAAATGGGTCGCGCTCGGGATCGCCTCGATCGTTTGGGACGGCAAGCTCGTCGAATCGGTCGAACAAGAAGGGCAAGAAATCGCGCTCGACTTGATCGAAAAAATGAAGGGCGAAGGTCGCGAAGCCGAAGCCGCCGCGTTTGAAGCGCAACTTCAAGCCGCGAGCCTCCGCGACGTGATCGTCGAACTCCAATGGGCCGGCGACGCCGAACTCGACTTGGCCGTTCAAGAGCCGACCGGCGCCGTCTGCTGGTTCGCTCAAAAACGCACCGCGGCCGGCGGCGTTCTCTCCGAAGTTTCGACCGACCTGTCGAAATCGTTCGAAGCGAACCGCGAAGGCCTCCGCAGTCGCGTTTACACCTGTCCGGCCGGTTTTTCGGGCGACTACAACTTCCTGATTTCCCGCAGTTGGGGCACGGTCGCGCAAAACAAGGTTACGGTCAAAATCCGCACGAACGTCGGCACGGATAACGAACATTCCGCCGTCGAGATTATCGAACTGAAAGACGACCAAGACGTCGG